>JAJZMB010000040.1 GCA_021803205.1 Bacillota bacterium
CACCTTCTTCCACAACACGGCAGTCAGACCGTGACGAGTGTGCATTGTCTTCGAGCAGCCAATCCGGACACCGGCCCCCCAACCCTTGTCACACTATGCTTTTCGGGGGAGAGTCTCCAGGTGGCCGCTGCAAAACGCGCTGCTGGCGATGGCCTCATCGCCGGAAGGCTTGAGGGACAAGGGAACGACAGCCGGAGGGCACCGTAAGAGTGGACTCCGGCGGCACTGTCCGGGCCGAGCGTACTCCGCGCTCCTGACGCGTCATAGACCTATCGGAGGGGGATGGTCATGCGCATCGCCTGCTGGCGCCGGCTGACCGCATCCGGGCTATGCGGCTTCTCCGTAGCCGGAGGATGGCGCTGTGCGGCTGTGGCGGCTGCGGGGGTGGCCCCTCCCGCGCGGACTTCCATCCCCCGCCCGCCGCTCACCCTCGGAGAGCCGTGGACCTCGCTCGCCATCCTGGTCGGGCTCGGCGTACTCACCTCGGCACTCGCCGCCGGCTCCCGCCGCGGTCGCGCCCTCCCGCCCGTCCGCTCTCTGCCCGGACTTGCCGCATTGGAGGACGCAGTGGGCCGGGCTACGGAACTCGGCCGGCCCGTCCACCTGACGGAGGGCATCGAAGACGCGCGTTCCCCACAGACCATTGCCGCTTTCGGAGTCCTGCGCCACACCGCGGCATTGGCTGCGCGCTACCGGACACCGCTCATCGTCACCAGCGCCGACCCGACTGTGCAAGCGGTGAACGAGGCCGTGGTGCGGCGCGCCTGCATCGAGGCAGGCGCGCCGGAGCGTTACAACCCCGACGACATCCGCTACCTCTCCGACAGCCAGTTCGCTTATGCCGGTGGGATTACCGGCATCTTCCGCCGCGAGCGGCCCGCCGCCAACATCCTGGTCGGGGCGTTCAACGCCGAGGCAATGGTCTTGATCGAGGCCGGCGCGGAAGCCGGTGCCCTGCAGATCGGCGCCACGGCCAACACCTATCAACTGCCCTTCTTCGTGGCGGGCTGCGACTACGCCCTGATCGCCGAGGAGGTCTTCGCGGCAGCCGCCATCCTCTCCGGCGACCGCAGCCAGCACGCGGCGTTGGTCGCCCAAGACTGGGCCAAGGTAGCGCTCATCGCCCTCATCCTCGCCGGGGCGCTCGCCGCGATCCTCTGACCAGAAATCCAGCAAGCGCCGCCCGAGGTCCACAGCCGTAACGCAAGGTGCCGCCCGCGCCGGCAACGCCGCTGCACAGCACCGGTGTTCCGCACAGGGCACCAGGCGCGGCGCACAGGCAGGGAAACGCATTTTGCGTCCATCCCGAGATCGGCCCCCTGGACCGAACAGCGGAACCCCTCCGGGCAGGCCACAACGCCGCCGGCAGGCGGGGGGTCCGGACGGCGTGCCCCCCCCGCGACCCGGGCCGGAAGCACGCGGCAGCGGCCGCCACCGACAGAGGCGACGACCTGGACCCAATACTCCGATCTCCGTCCCCACGCTCGCCGGAACGACTACGTGCCGTTTCCCAACCCGCCTTGACGAAGTGCCGCGCACCGTCCGAATGTGTCCGTGCTCTGAACCGTTTGACGGAGTCGCACTACCGCAACCGGCCGCGCGCTTGGAGCACGCGCTCGCTTGCCTCCTCCGCCGTGCCGGCAACGACGCAGAGGTGGCCCATCTTGCGCCCCGGTCGTGCCTCCGCCTTGCCATAGAGGTGGAGGCGCACCCCCGGTACCGCGAGGGCCCGGGGGAAGTCCGGCTGTCCGACCCCAGACCAGAGGTCGCCGAGAAGGTTGGCCATCGCCGCCGGGGCGTAGAGGTCGGTCGCACCGAGCGGGAGGCCGCAGATCGCGCGCAGGAGTTGCTCGAACTGCGAGGTGGGGCAGGCATCAAGGGTGTGGTGACCAGAGTTGTGGGGGCGCGGCGCCAGTTCGTTGACCAAGAGACGCCCGTCTCGAGTGAGGAACATCTCCACGGCGAGAAGGCCGATCACGCCGAGGCCGGTCGCGATGACGGCCGCGATATCCTGGGCCCGGGCGGCGACCACTGAGGGTACGCGGGCCGGCGCCACCGTCAGGTCGAGGATTCCGCCGCTGTGGCGATTCTCCCCGGGGGCGTAACAGGCGGTCGTTCCGTCTGCTGCGCGCGCGCAGACCACGGAAAGCTCCAACTCGAAGTCGACCAGGCCCTCCACGATGAGGGTGTCACAGCGGGAGAGCAACGCGGCGCAGGCGGCTTCGGCGTCAGCCCACCTGCGCACCACCGCCTGGCCCTTGCCGTCGTAACCGGACGCAGCCGTCTTGAGCACAGCCGGGAGACCGACCCGCTCGATCGCCGCCCCCAAGTCGGAGGCAGACCGCACCGCGGCGAACGGCGTCACCGGGATGCCCAGCCCAATAACGGCCTCCTTCTCGCGAAGACGGTGCTGGGCGATGCGCAGAACCGCTCCGCTGGGGTGAACGGCGCGGGCGGTTTCCGCCGCGGCGACCGCGTTCGGGTCGACGTTCTCGAACTCGTAGGTCACCACATCCACACCGCGGGCCAGGGCGGCCGCGGCAACCGGATCGGCGAGACCCCCGGCAAGGTGCAGGTCGGCCACCTGTGCCGCCGGCGCACGCGGGTCCGGGTCGAGGACACAGGTGAAGTAGCCGAGTCGCCGGGCCTCCAGGGCAAGCATCCGGCCCAGCTGGCCGCCACCGATGATGCCGACGCGCGAACCAGGAAGCAGCGGGGCCACGGGCGTCGACCTCCTTGCCGGGCGGCCGCCCGCATGCGACGGTGCAAGCACACCCCCCTAACATCACCGCGGCCGCCGACACCCCGGCGCCACGCGTGGGAACCGCGGGCCGTCCTTCAGGGCTCCAGTGCGGCGCGGGCCTGCTCCTGCCGGTAGGCCTCCAGGCGCCGGGCCAGGTCAGGGTTCTGCAGAGCCAAGATCTGCGCGGCGAGGAGCCCGGCATTGACGGCCCCGGAGCGACCGATGGCCACAGTCGCCACGGGCACTCCGCGCGGCATCTGTACAATGGAAAGCAGAGAGTCCAGGCCGTTCAGGTGGGCGCCGGGTACGGGCACACCGATCACCGGCAGGACGGTCTTGGCCGCGACCATGCCCGGTAAGTGGGCGGCACCCCCCGCTCCGGCGATGATCACCTCAATGCCGCGGGCGGCAGCCTGCTCGGCGAAGGCGAACATCCGGTCCGGGGTCCGGTGCGCCGAGACAATCGCCACCTCATGCGGGATCTCGAAGCGCTCCAGCACATCCGCCGCATGCTGCATGACCTCCATGTCGGAGCGGCTCCCCATGATCACGGCGACCCGGGGTCCGTTGGCCATGGCGATCACCTCCGCGCAACACAGCAAGGCCACGCCGAACAAAGGTCCGCGCAGCGGCCGACCCTACCCCGATCCGTGGGAAACTTGCAACCCGGGATAGGCTGCGGCATCGCCGCCAGCTGTACCTCAGCCTATCCAGTCACCGCACCATCGGCGGCAGAGGAGACCAGTCGCGCGTACTTGCCGAGAACGCCCGTCGAAACCCGCGGTGCCGGCTGCCTCCACTCCTGCCGCCGATGCGCCCACTCCGCCTCCGAAATCGCAACAGACAACTCCCCAACCTCGCCGTCGACCGTGACCAGGTCCCCGTCGCGCAGCAGGGCGATTGGGCCGCCGACCTGTGCCTCCGGGGCGATGTGTCCGACCACCAAGCCATGCGTACCGCCCGAGAATCGACCGTCGGTGATCAGCCCAACCGTCTCACCAAGGCCCTTGCCGACGACGATGGCCGTGATGGCCAGCATCTCGCGCATCCCTGGCCCACCCCTGGGACCCTCGTAGCGGATGACGATGACATCGCCCGCCTGAATCCGATTGCACACGACGGCATCCGTGGCCGCCTCCTCGGAGTCGAAGACCCGCGCGGGACCGACGATGCGCGTGCGCTTGAGCCCGGAGACCTTGGCCACGGCGCCCTCTGGCGCCAGATTGCCGCGCAGGACGACCAGCGGACCGGTCGGGCGCAGCGGGTGGTCGAAGGGGGCAACCACACGTTGGCCGGGGCGGAGAGGCTCGGCCATGGCGAGGTTTTCCTCGACCGTCCGCCCGGTCACAGTCAAGCACTCCCCGTGCAGCAGGCCCTTATCCAGAAGCAGCTTCATCACGCCCGGCACGCCGCCCGCCGCGCCCAGGTCTTTCATAACCATCGATCCGCTCGGACGCAGGTCGCAAAGATGCGGCACCCGCCGGCCGATGCGCTCGAAGTCCGCGAGCGAGAGATCGACGCCGATGGTGCGAGCGATGGCAATGAGGTGCAGCAGGGCGTTGGTGGATCCTCCCAGGGCCATCACCACAGTGATGGCATTGTCGAAGGCCTTCTTGCTCAAGATATCCCGCGGGTAGATGCCGTGCCGCAGGAGTTCCACCACCGCCCGGCCCGCCGCCTCCGCATCCTCTAGCTTGGCCTGGCTGACCGCAACGTTGGTGGCGCTTCCCGGCAGGCTCATCCCCAGCGCCTCGATCGCCGAGGACATGGTGTTGGCGGTGTACATGCCGCCACAGGCGCCCGGTCCGGGGCACGCGGAGCACTCGACCCCGCGCAGCTCGGCCGCGTCGATCTGGCCGCTGTTATACCGCCCGACCGCCTCAAAGACGCTAACGATGTCGACTTCCCTGCCCTCGTAATTGCCGGGCAGTATGGTCCCGCCGTAAACAAACACGGCGGGCACACCGCAGCGGGCGATGGCGAGCATGCACCCCGGCATGTTCTTGTCACAGCCGCCGATGGCCACCAGCGCATCCATGCGCTGGGCACCAACGACGGTCTCGATCGAGTCGGCGATCACTTCGCGGCTGGGCAGCGAGTAACGCATGCCCTCGTGGCCCATGGCGATGCCGTCCGAAACAGTGATGGTGTTGAAGATCTGAGGCGCGCCGCCGCCCTGCCGGACCCCGCTCTTGGCGGCCGCGGCGATCTTGTCCAGGTGCACATTGCACGGCGTGACCTCGCTCCAGGCGCTGGCCACGCCGACGAGCGGCTTCTCAAAGTCCTCGTCGCTGAAGCCGACCGCCCGCAGCATCGCGCGGTTCGCGGCACGGAAGGGCCCCTCGTGCGCCACGCTGCTCCTGATCTTCAGGCTCTTGTCCGAACTCAAGCGGGTCACGCCTCCCCGGGCGACAGCGATCGTGCGGCAACCGGCCGCGCCCTGTAGCGCAGGCGTCGCACACCGGCCCCGTGTTTGCCATCGTGTGTTCGACGGGCAGGGTATCGATTCCCTGCGGCGGAGGGGCGGAAAGGACAGGAGCGACGCACCGGCGGGTGCGCGGGCTGCGGGCGGGCGACCGTCAGACGCGGCCCTGCACTGTCCCGCCCTCTTCGGCATACGGGTATAAGCCCCGGAACGCGCCGTAGACATACGCGGGGAAGACCTCCGCGGTCGGGAGGAGGAGTCCTGGATGCAGAAGGCCGCAGTCGGCCTCGGCACGGCAGCCGCCATCTTCGTGCTCGCCACGCACCTGCTCGGGCTAGGCGGCAGTGGCCTCGCCGCGCAGGGCGACCGGGCCGTGATCGCCACCTACGCCGGCGCCGCCCTCCTCGGCCTCTGCAACCTGGGCGGCATCCACCTGCGCCGTGTGGCCCAGCGCCGGCGCGGCTGGGCATACAGCCTGCTGCTGCTGGGTGGCCTCGCCGGCTATGGCGCCGTAGTCCTGGCCCAGAACCCGCAGGGCCCGGGTGCCGAGTGGGTCTTCCTGCATGTCCTCTCCCCACTGTATGCAACGATGTATGGGCTGGTGGCGTTTTTCATCACCTCGGCCGCCTACCGGGCATTCCGAGCTCGGACGCCGGAAGCACTGATTCTCCTGCTGACCGCGGTAGTCGTCATGGTCGGGGAGACACCGCTTGGCGATCAGTGGCGGGTCCTCGGCGGATTCGCGGGGTGGCTGCTGCACATACCGGCGACCGGTGCCTACCGCGCCATCCAGATCGGAGCCACGCTCGGCGCGCTGGCCACCGGCCTGCGCGTCGTGTTGGGCATGGAGCGGGCGCATCTCGGTTGAACGCAATGCCGCTCAATTTGCGCAAGTTCGTCGGGAGTGCCGTCGGCGTTTGGCCATTGGCCACGCCGCCGACAGGCCGGCGGAGTCAACGTCTCCAGGCTGGCGCCCGCTTCGCCGGCGCTGCGGCGAGAACCCGGTCGGCTCGCCGTATCTTAGCGGCATTGCGGTTGCACGTGCCCCAACCGACCAACCGACGGAGCAGGGGGCGGCGGCGATAGGGGAGCGCCAGTTGGGATCCAGGGGGTGGGCCCGTGCGGCGGCCGTCCTCAGAGCCTTCGGCCGGCTGGACCGGCGCCTGGTGTATCTGGCCGCGTTGCTCTGCGCCTCGGCGGCCGTCCTGTGGCCCCCGCCGCTACCGGTGCGCCCGCGGCCGGATACCCTCGCGGCGTACCGCCTGGCCCAGGCCCTGCGGCCGGGGAATGCCGTGTTCATCTGGATCGATTACGGCTTCGGGGCACAGGAGGAGTTGGACCCCATGCTGCGCGCCGTACTGTTGCAGCTCATGCGGCGCGACGCCGTGATCTGCATCGCCTCCCGCTCGATTGAGGGCGGGCAGATCGCCGAGACGGTTATGCGTCGGGCAGCCGCTGGCCACCCGGCATACCTTGAAGGATACGGGGTCCGCTGGATAGACCTCGGCTACCGGCCGGCGCCCGACGTCGCCCTGCGCGCCGCCACGGTCAACCTGCCCGCGGCATACAACGGCGTCGATCAAGCTGGTCTGCCGTTGGCCCGGTTCCCCCTGACGGCGCGCCTGCGGGCCCTGACGCCCGAGTTCTTCCGCCTCGCCTACGTCTTCGACCTGGGAGACGGCTACGCGGCGATGATGACCTACGTCTCGCAGGTCACCGGCCTCCCAATGATCGTCGGCGCGATCTCCATGGAAGCTCCGGTGATCCAGCCCTTCGTCGCCACGGGGCAGATCGCGGCCACCATCCCCGGCATCCGCGGCGCTGCGGAGTACGAGACCCTGCTCGGCGCGCCGGGGCCAGCCACCGCGCTCGACCGCGG
Source organism: Bacillota bacterium (assembly GCA_021803205.1). Classification (GTDB taxonomy): domain Bacteria; phylum Bacillota; class Sulfobacillia; order RBS10-35; family JAJYVN01; genus JAJZMB01. The sequence goes on from JAJZMB010000040.1 coordinate 7,048, forward strand.
CAGCGCCCTTGTCGCCGTCTTCATCCTGCTGCTGCTGGCGCTCGGCAATGCCGGCGCCGCCGCGAATCCGGAGCGGCAGGAGGGCTGACAAGCAGCGCTTTGCGCCGCGAACCCGCCGGAAGGGGGCCCACCGACCCGTGCCGTCTCCCTCCGCACACCCATTCGCCACCTGGACCGCGGCGGTCTGCACCCTGGCGGTGTTCAGCTATCTGTACCGCGACAACGCCCTCTGGCGCGCGGTGGAGCACCTCTACATCGGCTTGTCCGCCGGTTACGGGCTTGGCTACGGCTGGCACAACTTCCTCGAACCCATCATCGTCACCGACATGATCCATCGCCATCAGTACGGGTACGCCCTGCCGTTGCTGTTCGGCTTGCTGGTCTTTGCGCGTTACGTCCGCGGCGGCGACGGCCCCGCCCGGCTGCCCATCGGCCTCTGGGTGGGCTACGGCGCCGGGTACGCCCTGACCTACCTTCCCCGGACGCTCTGGCTCCAAGTCTCGGGGTCGATGCTGCCGCCGGATCGACTCTCCAACGTGCTGGTGCTCGCCACGCTGGTCGGCGGACTATGTTACTTCCTGTTCACCGTGGGCCAACGGGGCCCGATCCGGCGCATGGCCACCTTCGGGCGTTACGCGATCATGCTGGCTCTCGGCGCTTCCTTCGGCGGCGCCGTCCTTTACCGCTACACCATCTTCCTAGGCCGCATGGCCTTCCTCCTGAAGGACTGGCTACACCTGTGAGCAGGCGGAGGCACGGCTGCGTGACCGGAACAGGCTCCGCCGGCCCCTGCTTGCCTAGCCGCCACCCGGGATGCGCAGGCAATGCCACGCACCCGACGACGGACGCCCGGCTCTGTGCAGCCCCGGTCAAGCGCTGCCAGTCCATGCACAGGGCGGGTAGCGGCGCGACACGCCCGCAGGATCGCCTCCATCCACGTCCGCCATCACCTGAGCGGGGATCCGCCGCTTGGGCACGACTAATCCCCGTGCAGGTCGCCCTGCACTATCCGCCGAACGTCCCCGCATCGTCTGTCGGAGGTGGCCCGCGTGAGCGTGGAGCAGGGGGTTCGCCGGGGTCTCTACTTCGAGAAGCAGGACTATCGCGACAAGGCCCTCCCCGAGTGGATGTCGGCACGCCTGCGCCTGCCGGCTCCGCAACTTCCACAACATCCCCAACTGGTCGACGCCTACTGGCGGGCATGGGAGATGGCGTTCACACACTTCCGCCGCCCGGTGCTCGGGACCCGCCTGGTCAGCAACTTCCTCGATCCGTGCGCCGACGGCCGGCTGCGTCTGTGGGACACGTGGGCGACGGCCTCGTTCTGTGATCTGGCGCACGACCTGGTCCCCGGGATCCGGGCCTGCGACAACTTTTACGCGGCGCAACACGAAGATGGGGAGATCTGCCGCGAGATCGATTTCAGCGGGGAGGACGTCGAGGCCTGGGTCAACTTCGAACGGCGGCCGCTGTTCAGCCGCCGGACCGGACGGGCGGCCGACCTCGGCCGAACGGCGCCGGATCCTCCGCCGGATCTGACGCTCGACGGGCTGTGCCACCCTCTTGCGGCTTGGGCAGAGCTGGAGAGTTACCGCCAGACGGGAGACTCCGCGCGGGTCGCGACGGTCTGGCCGGCACTTGTGCGCCAATACGAGGCCCTGCAGACGCACCTGCGCCACAGAAGTGGACTCTACGTCGCCGACTGGGCGTCCATGGACAATTCGCCGCGCAACGTCCGTCTGGGTTGCGGGGTCGATGCCAGTTGCGAGATGGTACTCTTCGCGCAAAGTCTGGCCGAGCTGGGTCCCGTGGCGGCAAGGATGGCCGAGGCCGAAGGCCGCTTCCCCGAGGGCCTGGCGGCGCGGCGGCGCGCGACCAGACTGGCTGAGGAGGCAGAGGCGCTCGCCATGGTCGTCCGGGAGCGCATGTGGGACGACGCCACCGGCTTCTTCTACGATCTGCGCCTGGACGGCAGCCGCTCCGACATAGCGACGGCCGCCGCGTTCTGGGCGCTGGCGGCGGGGGTGGCCACCCCCGTGCAGGCCGATCGGCTGTGCACGCTGCTCTCCGATCCGGACACCTTCGGCCGCCCGTGCGGGGTGCCCTCGCTGTCGGCTGCGGCGCCCGGCTACGACGGTCGCGGGGGATACTTTCGCGGTGCGGTGTGGCCCCCGCTGATGCTGATGGTCACGCGCGGACTTTGCCGCTACGGACAGCACGGACTGGCCCGCGAACTCGCCATGCGGCATGTGGAGGCTGTGGCAGCGGTCGCGGCGGAGACGGGCACCTTCTATGAGAACTACGCCCCGGACAGTGCGGCACCGGGACGGCCGGCCCGCGCGGACTTCGTGGGCTGGGGTGCCGTGGGACCGGTCACCCTGCTCTTGGAGTTGGGCATCGGGCTGCGGGCCAACGCGGCCCTCGATGAGTTGCAATGGACTCTGGCGACAACTGAGGAATGCGGATGTCAGCGCTACTTCTTCCGAGGAACGCGGGTGAACCTGCACGCCCGGGCCCGCGCCTCGCTTCTGGAACCCGTCCAACTGCAGGTGGAGACGGAGCGCCCGATTCGGCTGGTGGTGCGGACGGGAGACAGGAAGGCTGAGTTCAAGGTGACGGGACGGCAGCAATACACAGTGTGAAGCCGCCTGCCCGGCGGGGTGCGGCGCCCGTCGTCCGCGTCAACCCCACGCGGAACGCAGCTGGCGCCGACCGCGCACCCTCCGGGCCGCCAGCACCAGGCGTGCGGTCAACCGGCGGCGCCGCGGCCAGCGGACCGGAGGCGCGCCACACGGCGCAGGGTCACGCTCCCCACTCGATCACGTCGCCCACTGCCGTGGGACCCGCTCCCCCCGCCGGCAGTTCGACGACGCTGCGCGCACCCCGCACCATCGGCCCCACGCGACCCGGCGGCAGGTCCCGAACCACCGCCACGCAGGCCGCCGGACTGCGCCGCGCATCCAGAAAGAGCACGTCGATGGCAAAGCGCATCCCAAAGGTGTGCACACTGCCGCAGGGAACGATCACCAGCGCTGCTCCAAGGGACAGCCCCGTGCGGCCAAGGAGGCCCCGTCCCCGCGCGAAGAACCCGCGCGCGATTTCCACGCGCTCTGCCAGCACAGCGTCACGCGTGACGTTGCGCACCATAACCCCCGCCCCCCACCATGTCGCCCCGTCGGAGGAGAGGACCGCCCCTGCGTCGGCCACGCGCCGTACGGGCTACCCCAGCCCCCCCTATCGGCATGCGAGCAGGCTTTCGAGAGTACCACGCCAGCAAAAATATTTCGGCCAGATGCGTCCTGAACTGGAGGAATCAGGCGACCTGCGTGGAATAGCTGGATTCGACAACCCGATAAAGGCAAACTCGTCGTGAGGCGAGGACGCAAAGCCGCAGGTCCGCGGGGGGAAAGATCCCCAACGACGGCTGGGCTGCCGAAGGTGTCGAGGCGGTTTACTCACCGCGCTCGTGGCCTTTGGGCTACGAGCGCTTCTTTATGTGAGGGCCTTGTACACCGCCCGGCAAACGGGCGTTACGGACGACTGCCCGCGGGTTGATGACTCGACACTCGCTGTCGATTAAGAAAGGGGGCGGGCCCCCCGCAAGCCGGGGCACGTGTGCACTGCGCGTTTCTGCTACGGACCAGGAGGGTCTGTGCCGTTTTAGCCGTCGGCGAGGCATTCAAGGAGGAGTGACGCCGGATGAATCTTGCGTTGACGCGACTGTATGTCTTTGTCCAGTGCTTGGCCGCGGGCTGGCGCGACGACGAACGGGGCCAGGGCCTGACCGAGTACGCCCTGATCATCGCGCTCATCGCCGTGGTCTGTATCGTGGCGGTGCTGGCCCTGGGAACCCAGATCAGCACCCTCTTCACCAAAGTCACCAACTGCTTGAGCAGCAGCAGCAGCACCGCCTGCAGCGGCCTGTGAGCCGTCGGGCGACGTCCCTGAGGCACATCACACCCGGGAGGGCGAGAAGGTGGAAACCCCGTTCGCCCTCCTCCCGCCGTTGGCGGCATCGGAACCGCGCCACCCGGCGATGATCGCCGGAGCCTGCCGCCGGCGGGTCTCACGTGGCGGTGTCCATCCCGCGGCCGAGGTGCGGGACCTCAGTGGGAGCATCCGGGGGAAGGGAGGGCGCATTCGGTGGATGCGGTCGACCGGCTCAACCGTCGGCTGGCGCTCGGGGCGCTGCTGCTGGCGGCTCTGGCCGCCATAGCCGTCCATGCCTACCTGTCAGGCCTGGCACACCGCGCCCTGCTCCCGCAGACGGTCCCAGTGCTGGTGGCGGCGACCAACATCCCTGCCCACACCACCCTCACGCCCGCCATGCTGGCCGTGATGCAGTATGCGCCCGGAAACCGGCCGGTTCAAGCCCTGTCCACCGTCGCAGCGGCGTCCGGCGCCATCAGCACCACCCAGATCTACCGGGGACAGGCGGTGGTGGCCCCCGACCTGGCTCGGCCGTCGGCACCACCCTCGCTGAGCTTCGCCATCGCGCCCGGCATGCGCGCCTACACCCTCGCCGTCAGCCCCGTCACCGCCGTCGGCGAGATGATCACGCCTGGAGATCACGTGGATGTGCTGGCCGTCTTCTCGCAAGGGACCACCACCACCGTTGACACACTGCTGCAGGACGTGCCGGTGTTGGCGGTGGCACAGCGCACCGTCGGACAGAGTACGCCGATACCCGCGTCCTATACGGATCTGACACTGCAGGTCACACCCGCGGCTGCCGCCCGTCTCGCCTACGCCGCCAGTCGGGGTTCGCTCCAGCTCACGCTGCGTGCGGTCACGGACAACACCCTTGCACCCGTGGCGCCGGAGAAGGGAGCCGACATTCCGGGGGCCTGAATGAACGGCATCCGCGGTTGGTCGCGGGCTGCAGCATCGCCCCCGGATCCGGCCCAAGTCTGCCAGATGCGCGCCCGACGTGTCCGCCGGTTCACAGCCCCTTCCGGGAGGTGCCGCCAGTTGGATCGCGTGCGCATCCGCCTGGCCTCCGACGATTCGACCTGGCTGGAGGAGCGGGCCCGGCAATTGGGGCCCGTTGAAGACATCGTGGTCACCGCCGCGGTGCGACCGGCGGAGCTGAGCCTCAGTCCGCAGCCGCCGGTCGCGTTGGTGGACGGCGGGTCCGACCTCACGGGGGCCCTGGATACAATCGCGACACAGACACGGCTCTTCCCGGGCTCGGCATGCGTCCTGCTGCTGCAGCGGGGTTGGGACCTGGCCACCGCCTTCCCCCGGGCGGCCCTGGTCGGTGCCCGCGTGGTGCTCCCGCACGACTGCACACTCGCGGAACTGGCCGAGGGTATCTACAAAGCGGCGGATTCCGTGGCCGCCGGTGGGCAGCCCGACCCCGGACCAGCCGCCGCCGACCGGATGATCACTGTGTTCGCCACCAAGGGCGGCACCGGCCGGACGATGGTCGCCGTGGGTGTGGCGGCGGCCCTCGCGGCGCGGGGGCTGCGCACCGCGCTCCTCGACCTGCACTTGGACTGGGGGAACGCCGGCGTCTGGCTGCGCGGTACCCCGACGCGGCCGTTCAGCGAACTCCTCTCCGAGGCCCGCCGCATGGACGCCGACCTGCTGCAGAGCTTCATGGCCCGACACGGTAGCGGCGTGTATGTGCTGCCGGCTCCGCCGAAACCGGAGATGGCCGAATTCGTCCACGCCGAGCACGTGTCTGCCATTGTGCGCGCGGCGCGCGATGGGTTCGAAGCCGTGGTGGTGGACACGCCGCCCGCCTTTCCGGACACCGTCTTCCCCGCGCTGGAGAGCGCCGACCACATCCTGCTGTTGACGACTCCGGACGTGGCATCGCTGCGCAACGCCCGGGCTGCCCTCGGAGTGCTGGACCTGGTGCAGATCGGTCGCGCCAAGACCCACGTGGTACTCAACCGGGCCAATCGCGGCAGTGGAGGGGTGCGCCGCACAGACGTGGAGGCGACCCTCGGTCTGCCGGTGTGGGCCGTCCTGCCGAACGACGACGCCGTCGCGGTACGGGCAGCCAATCAAGGGCTGACGATCGCGCAGACCGCGCCCGGATCGCGCCTCGGCCGTGCTCTCGCACTGCTGGCGCGGCAACTGGTACCCGAAAACACCGAGAGGCGGAGCCAGGTCGGACTGCTCCGCACCGCCCGGGACTCACCGGCGTCCACGCGCTGACGGCCCTCCGGCGCACCCCCACGCCCGACCGACTCCAGCATCCGGGGCCGATACAACTGCGGCGGACGGAACGGATCCGATTCCAGGGAGGTAGGGTACGGGTTGTCGATTCTGAAGCGTCTCGCCCAACTGCCGCGCGCGGACGCCTCACCGCCAGCCATGCACGGGGATGCGCCGGAGTCGGCGGGTCTGCCTGCCGCCGACCCCCTCCCCGATCCCGGGCGCGAGACCGAGACCCACCCGCAGCAGGCGCCTTTCGGGGAACCGGCGGAACAGTCCGGACCGGCAGCCGCAACCGGCGAAGAGGAACGCCCGATACGGTGGGAACTGATACTGCATTCAATCCGCCGCCTGGCCTCCGACCCGGAAGGAGACCTGTCCGGCACGGTCGGCGGGGCCTTGACCCAGCGGGTCCGGCGCACCCTCGACGAATTGTTGGCAGAAACGGGCCAGGTCCTGGCACGCAGTGAGCGCGAGGAAGTCGTCCGGCACACCATCTGGGAGATCGCCGGCTTCGGGCCACTCCAACCGTTGCTGAACGACGACGCCGTGACGGAGATTATGGTGAACGGCCCCGAAGACGTCTACGTGGAACGCGCGGGAAGGCTGGTACGCACCCGCGCCCGCTTTCGCGACAATGCACACCTGATGCAAACCATCCAGAAAATTGTAGCGCCGCTCGGGCGGCGTATCGACGAAAGCTCCCCGATGGTCGACGCCCGCCTGCCGGACGGCAGCCGCGTGAACGCGGTGATCCCGCCGCTCGCCGTCCACGGGCCGGCGGTCACCGTGCGCAAATTCAGTCGCCAGCCGCTCGGCATCGACGACCTGGTCGGACGCGGCACCCTCTCCCCCGAGATGGCGATGCTGCTCCGGGCCACGGTGGCCGGTCGCCTCAATGTCCTGGTCTCCGGAGGTACCGGCTGCGGGAAGACCACCACCCTCAACGTGCTCTCCTCCTTCATCGGGTCACACGAACGTGTCGTCACGATCGAGGATGCGGCGGAACTGCGGCTGCAGCAGCCGCATGTGGTCTCGTTGGAGAGCCGACCGTCGAACGCGGAGGGAAGCGGCCGGGTGACCATCCGCGATTTGGTGATCAACGCGCTGCGCATGCGCCCCGACCGCATCGTGGTCGGCGAGGTCCGTGGGGGTGAGGCCCTGGACATGCTCCAGGCGATGAATACCGGCCACGACGGCTCGCTGACCACGGCGCACGCCAACTCACCCCGCGAATTGCTCTACCGACTCGAGACGATGGTGCTGATGGCCGGCACCGACCTCCCCTCCCGGGCCATCCGCGAACAGATCGCCTCCGCGATCGACGTGATCGTCCACCAGTCCCGCCTGCGGGACGGCAGCCGCCGCATCACCCACGTCACCGAGGTGATGGGTCTGGAGGGCGACACGATCACCCTCCAGGATATCTACGTCTTCGAGCAACAGGGTCTGGAGGAGCACCAGCGGGTTCGAGGACGCTTTCGGGCCACAGGCGTGGTCCCGTCCTTCCTGCCGGTCCTGGAGTCGCGCGGATACAAACTTCCCCCCGGACTCTTCCGTACCCCTGAGGGGAGTGCGTAGCCATGGGGGTGGTGGCGCTCCTGCTGACCGCCGCCGCGATGGCACTGACCGGGTTGGCCCTGGCCCGCTTCTTTCTCCGTGCGCGGCTGCGTGTTCTCCTGGCGCTGAGCATCGTACAGTCCGGGGACGGGGAGGGCGGCGGGCCGGCTGCGGCGCCGCGTCGAAGGCATGCCGGCTCTTCGTTGCGGGCGGCGGTCAAGCGTGCCGCCACGGCGCTGGCACTGGGGCCGCTGCAACGCTGGGCGGAATCGACCCTGCAGGGCACGGGGTTGCCCCTGCGCCCGGAGGAACTGCTGTTACTCTGCACTGTGGGACCGGTGGCGGGCTACGCCCTGGCCGCCCTCTTCCAAGCGCCGGGCTTCTTGCGCCTGCTATTCATACTCGCAGGCTCCCTCCTCCCCCCCGTACTCTGCCGTCAGGCACGCACCGCCCGCAGCCGGCGCATCTCCGTCCAACTCGGCGACGTGCTGATGACGCTGGGGAACGCGCTCCGAGCGGGCCACAGCCTGCTGCAGGCCCTGGGTACGGCAGCCTCCCAGTCCGAGGCACCCCTGGGCCCGGAGTTGCGGCGCCTGCTGAGGGAGATCGCCGCCGGCATCCCGGTCGATGAGGCCTTCGAACGCCTGGTGGGGCGTTCGGCCAACGCCGACCTAGAGTTGTTGGTTACCGCGATTCGCGTGCAGCGGGAGGTCGGGGGCAATCTGGCCGAGGTCCTCGACAAGATCTCGGGGACGATCCGCGCACGCGTGGCGGTCAAAAACCACCTGCGCGTCGTCACCGCCCAGAGTCGCCTCTCCGGTATCGTTGTCGCGGTGCTGCCCGTGGCCGTGTTCGCACTGACCACACTCATCGCGCCCCGGGTGGAGCACACGCTCACCCGCGACCCGGCGGGCCGAGCGATCGGCCTTGCCGCCATCGTATTGGAGGGGCTCGGGATTCTGGCCATCCGCAGGATCGTCGCCATCCGTTACTGATACCCTCCCCGAGGCCGGCGGACTGCGGGCGCCGGGGGCACAGAGGGAAGGGATCCGGTCCATGGTCATCGTCCTGTCTCTCGTTGTTGCGGCATCGCTGTATCTTGCCGCCAGGGCGGTACTCGGCCGAACCTTCGCCGCACGTCTCCGCATCCTGCGGGGCTTGGTCGGCGACGCCGCTGAGCAAGACGCGGCACGTGACACCGAACCGCTCGATCGCCCATTTTCAGAACGCGTGCTGCGGCCGGCCCTAGGCACGGTCGGCGGACTCCTCGGTCGACTCCTTCCCAAACGCCTGGTGGCTGAAGCAACCGCCCGCCTCGTACGCGCGGGCGTCCGGGGCGGGCGTCCGGCGGACTGGCTGGGCGCCCAAGCGCTGGCCGCGCTTACCTTCGCCGGTTATGTCCTTCTCCTGCTGCACGGATCCCGCTTGCGGCCCGTCCTCGCGCTGGTCGGGGGAGCGATCGGGTGGAGCCTGCCGGGTATGTACCTGCGTTCTCGGGCACAGCGGCGCGCCGATGCCCTCCGCGACGACCTGCCGGATGCCATGGACCTCCTGACCGTCTGCGTGGAGGCTGGGCTCGGCTTCGACCAGGCGCTTTCCAGGGTGGTCGCACGCTTCCGAGGGCCGGTGGGCGAGGAGTTCGGACGCGTGCTGCGCGACCAGGCGCTGGGAAGCCCCCGGCGACAGGCGATGCTGGCGGCCACCGAACGGGTCGACCTCCCGGAGCTCCGTGCGTTCGTTCATGCAATCCTCCAGGCGGAGGAACTGGGTGTGCGCATCGGCTCAGTGCTGCGCGTCCAGTCCGACGCTCTGCGTGAGCAGCGCCGACAGCGTGCCGAGGAGGCGGCAATGAAGGCCCCCATCAAGATGGCCTTCCCGATGATCTTCCTGATCCTCCCCGCACTCTTCCTCGTCGTCCTCGGCCCGGCCGTGATTCAGGGCCTGCACGCGCTGCAGGCGACGCGGCGATGAACCTGCGGCGTGGGCCCGACCTGGCCGCAGTCGTGGTCGCCGCCGCCGCGGCCCTCGCCCTGCTGGCCCTGCGCTCCCCCACCGACGACGCATACTGGCAGGTCGCCTACGGCCGCCACATTTCGGCGTTCCATGCCCTACCGACCGTGGACACGTACTCCTGGACCGCCGCCGGGCATCCGCTGGTGGCAGTTGGGGCTTGTCGCGGATACGGCCGCCAGCGTCCTGCTGAAGGTGCCGCCGCCATCCTGCCGCCGACCGGCGGTGCGCCGAGCGCGGCGGCGGCATACGGACGCGACCACCTCGCGGGCCGGGGCTTCAACACCTATGCCTGGGGAGGGTGCCCAGCGCGTCGGCGACAGCCCGAACAGGATCGGTCTCCGCAGCGGCAGGAGCCGCCCGCCATGAGGAGGCACCCGGCAAAAGCTCCTGCACCTGGCCGGAAAGGCCCACCACCTGCACGGTCGGCCGGAAGAGGGCAGGCCCCACGCCCCGTTGCCCGGCCGGCCAGAGAGCGATCGCGGCGCGACCGTACAGGCTCGCCCCTGCCGCCCACGCCGGCACGGGCTCGGGCGTCCAGGTGGCCGTACCGGACCACCACTCCCCTGAGGCCTGCAGGAGCGTATCCTCGTGCACGGACCCCACCATCCAATAGAGAACGGGATCCGCCCCCGGCGCTGGGGACAGCAGCCGGACATCCCCGGACGTGTACAGGACGCCCCCCCCACACACCGCACGGGCCTGCACAGGGACCGGCAGCGGTGGACTGCCTGTGGTACGGGCCAGCACCAGCACGGCGCGCAAGAGCAGGACGGCGGCCTGCGCCCGGGTCAGCTCCCCTGCAGGGTCGAGCCGGCCCCCCGTCTCTCGTGCGAGCAGGCCGTCGGCGACGGCGGTGCCCAGGACATCCAGATCCTGGGCATTGAGTCCGCCCAGATCCGAGCCCGGCAGCGGAACATCTGCGGCGGGCAATTGCAGCGCCCGGATCACCAGCCCGGCCGCCTGCAGGCGCGACGCGGGCATCGCCGGCCGAGTGCCGGGTGGCAGCAGTCCCCTGGCGTGGGCATAGCCCATGGCGCCGGCCGCCCACAACGCGGTGCCGAGCGGTGCAGCGGCCGGTTCGGCGGGCCAACCGAGAATCCGCGCCAGCAGTACGACCAGTTCCTGAACCTGTACCGGCGCCGCCGGGTCGAAGGCGCCAGGACCTGTCCCGCGCACAACGCCTTCCGCGGCGAGAAAGGCCACGGCGCCGGCCGCCCACGGCGCAGCGGTCAGGTCGGCGAAGGGCCAAAGAGGGCCGGGATCGGAGGAACTCGGCACCCCCCCGGCCGCACCGGCCTGGAGGGCATCGGTCCAGGTATAGGCAACCGGCACGGGGATACCGGAATAGGCGACGAAGATCTGGGCAGAGGAGCCCAGTCCGTCCGCCGTGGCCGGCAGCGTGCCCACTCCCATGATGCACGTGGGCGTGCAGGTGCGGAGCACATTGCGCCGGTGGCTCCAGCACCCCTGGGCGCCTGGGCCCAGACAATCGATGTTCGACGTCGCGGCGGCGCTCCCGCCCCACCCGTCGTCATACATGTATTGGTACATCGCCACCGCGGGCTGCGCGTCGCCGGCCCAATTCGATCCACCCGGATAGCGCGCCCAGCTTCCCGTCGCCTGCGGGTCGGTCCCCGCATCCGCACCAGCCTGCGCCAGGGCATCCAGTTCGGGCACCAGGGCCGTGACCGGCGGCAGGCCGCGGGACACCCGTTCCAGATTTACCAATATGAATTGCTGGTCATCAGGGGTCAGCGCATTCATGTTCCTTGGCAGCACCAGGGGATCGAGACCCTCTCCGCGCCGGGCGATGTCGATCGCTGCCAGCGCCGCCGCCTCCCGGGCCGGCGTCGCCATCGACCACTGCCCGGTGGCAGGGTCGTAGCCGCAATAACCGGCGATGACCGCGCCCCCCAACGCGACGCACTGCGCATCGAAATTGGGCACGGGGAGCACGTTGATCAGGGCCGCCGCGCTGGCGGGACCTGGTGTCGCCAACGACAGGATGAGCCCGAGGGCGGCCACCACGTATCGTGTGGGTCGCAGGACAACCACCTCTACTCTCTGTCTTTGGGCGATTCGCGCCCAATTCCGTCGGTCCCCCGGCGCTGCAGCCCGCATCCGCTGTGGGAATCCTGCTTTTTCGCGGCCGGTGCTCCACTGCCGCCCTGTCCCCCAAGGCCGGCAGTGCGCATGGCCTGCGCCGGTGACTCTTGCAGCGGCCACCGAGGCGGAAGCCGCGTGCAGCGCTTGGCCGGAGGCCGCGACCGCGGTCGGCTCTGGCCGTCGCACATCTTGGTTGTCACGACCCGTGCGCGCGGCGCCAGCGCGACCAGCCGCCTCAGGTCCGGATGGCAACGCCGATATCGAGACTCAATGGCCGGCGGCCGGCATACGATACAACCATCGAATGCGAACAAGTTTTCAAGGATGGGAGGCGCGCCAGGGTGCCGACCTCTCTGGAGCAAGCGGATCCGACCGACACATTACGGCGAGCCGATCCTTCTGGACTGGTACGGGGCATGGGCTCCGTGTGCGCAGTGTGGGGCACGCTCCTCATCGCCTGCCACTTCGCCTTCGGCTGGCCGGCCTGGACCTTCGCCGCCGGCCTCACCTTCTGGGCCGCGGCCCTGGCCACCGCACGTCGCAGTTGAGCTCGTGGTACGCCATCTTCGGGATGGCGAGCACATCCTCGTGCTGGCTGGGGACCAGGGAACTGACGAAGTGCAGGCGTTCGCGCGCGACGCGCTCCGGGTTGGCCCGGCTGTTGCTGCCCTTGTCGAAGACCAGGGTGAGCTCGGCGTCCTCACCGGCCACGGCGCGGCAGCGCGCCACGAGCCGGGCGTACACCCGCTTGAACTCCTTGCTGTCCGGGACGTTGGCGAGGTAGGTCTCGTACAGCAACGGCGCATGACCATCCACGGCGGCCAGCAGCGCGAGGTTGACCTGGCGGAGGTCATTGCGCTTCTGCTTGTTGTGACCGCGCTGCGGGAGCGCGGCCGCGGTACGGGTGTTGATGTAGGTGAAGAAGTTGGCGGTGCGATAGATCAGGCCTCGCACCTCCACGCCGAACTCGGCGATGGCCTCGATCTCGGCCGCGTCCACGCGGTCCATGGCCTGCCAGCAGCGCTGGCCGGTGAAGTGATGCACCGGCAACCCCCAGAGCCGGCGGAGCACCGTGCGCTCATACCAGGACCCCATCGGGCCTTGCTCTTGGCGGCAACGAACCGGTTAATCGTCGTCAGCGAGAGATAGCGGCCGACGCCCACCTCCTGCTGTCCCTTGGGCACATGGCGATCGCTGATTGCTTCCAGCCCCAGGCGCTGGGCGATGGACAACACGGCAGCGATGGCTCCGAACTCATAGACGAGGACGTCGTAGGCAGCGGGGCCATGGAGGCAGCGAGCGATGATGTCCTCCATCTTGCCGAGGTATCTCTGCCAGACGATGCGTGGCCTGCCGTTGACGCGCAATACCGTTTGCTCAGGGCCCGCACACACGGGCTCACGACCACATGTTGCGATGAGTGGATCCAACCGGCTACCAGGGATGGTGGGTCGTGCACCGACCGAGTGCGTATCCTAACGGCATTGCGTTTACGCGCCTGGACTCGACGGCGTACCAGTACCGGTGACCGCGGACGGTCTTGCGCATGAGGCGGGGCACGGCGGCACATCCTCCGGAACGGGATTTATGGACCACATGTCATGGGCAAGTTTTTCAGTCTGCTTGTCCTTCCTACATTCAGGCGCAGACACCGACAGAGATATCAGGTGCTACACCGTCCAGACCCGTCGTGGAGGGCTCCGCCAGCGCACCAGGAGCGGAAACCGCATGCGGAACAAGGGTTTTCCCTCATCCCGCTCATGGTTCCTCAGCGCGTCCGGGTGACAGATGCTACCCTCGCTCTTAAACTGCCGCTAGGGGGGCGCTGCCCAACCCGCTTCCGGCGATGGCCTCATCCCCGCGAAAGCGCTGAGGTACAGGGGACCGGACCTGACGGTGCTGCGAAAGCACCCCTCCGCCGCACCTTCTGGACGCCACCCACGGCCGTCCCGGATGTCCGTGGTCCGAGTCTCGGCTACCGACGTCGGTGCATCCGTTCACACATCTGCGCGGCCACCGCCCGAGGCAAAGGCGCCCCGCGGACACGCCCGCCTCCGTTCAGCAGCGCAACGCACAGCCACCCCGTCTCCGGACGGAGTGGTGGCTCACGAACAAAAGCCCCCCCGGGGGGGGCAACCCGCGGCGCCCCGGGGGGGAGCAAGCCCCTACCTCTCGCCGATGGGCTCCAGCGGCTGTTTCTTGCCGAAGTTGTTCGCAGGCCCCCCGACAGGTGCCACCCACGCGACAGCGTTGGCGATGACCTTCTGCACCAACGAGTTGTGATACGTCGGGTAGGTCTCGTGGCCAGGGCGGAAGTAGAAGATGCGGCCCCGACCACGCTGATAGCAGCAACCGCTGCGAAAGATCTCCCCGCCCTGGAACCAGGAACACATCACCAGCGTGTCCGGAGCGGGAATGTCGAACCGTTCACCATACATCTCCTCGTGCTCGAGTTCAATGTATTCCGGTAGACCCTGGGCGATCGGGTGGCCGGTCTCCACCACCCAGATGCGTTCCTTTTCGCCGACTTCGCGCCATTTGAGATTGCACGAACTGCCCATCAACCGGGTGAAGATCTTGGATAAATGGCCGCTGTGCAGGACAATCAGCCCCATACCCTCGGCCACCACCCGCCGCTGGACGCGGAGCACAACCTCGTCCTGCACCTCGCGGTGCGCCATGTGTCCCCACCACGTCAGGACATCGGTACGCGCCAACACCTCATCGGTGAGGCCGTGCTCCGGCTCATCCAGGGTGGCCGTGCCGACTTCGTAGCCGGCCTGCCGCAACGCGCCGGCGATGGCGTTGTGGATTCCGTCGGGATAGATCTGAGCGATGCGCGGGTTTTTCTTCTCATGCCGGTACTCATTCCATACGGTGACGCGGATGGCCATTTGCTGCCAGCAACTCCTCCGGGGACAGGCTCGGAACCCCACGCCCAAGGGCTCGGAACACCGATTGCGCACGGCAGCCGCTGGCGCAGATACTCGACCGATCAACGGCGGCGGCGCAAACACCAGCGCCGGCCTTTGCGCGGAGGTCGTCGGTGCTCTCACTTCGGGCCGGGTGCGGGTCGACCTTCCGCCGGATGCGCGCCTCCACGGCCGGAGACCGTGACGGCCCCGGGTCCCACTGCTGGGGAAAAATTGCAGCGGCAGGCCGGCCCCCCAGTCCACGGCCGCCATCTCCGCGCAGCCCCGAGGACCACGGCAGACCGTACGCCGCGCGTCGTCCAATCCCTGGGCGCTTGTCGCACGGGTGCCCAGGGGTCTGTGCTCCGCCCGTCGCACCCGGCGCCGATCGCCCCGCACCCGGCAGCTCACCAATCCCCCGCAAGAGGCGCCGTCGCCAGCGTTGGAACGACGACCACCCGGTCGAACCCCGTCGGAAAGCGGCGAGCAGGTGTGACGCCCGCAGCGGAGGGTTTGGGCGGCGCCGCCGGAAATCAGCAGCGTTCCGCAGAAGCGACCAACTGATCAGCGGAACCTGCCGACCCTTGTCGCACGCCTGGAGGGTGCCTTCCCAATGTCCTCACCGTGGATCTTGGCGCCGCCGCGATGTGCACTGGAGGATGGCGCTACGTTGCCCGCGTCCGCCGGGGACCCTGCACCCGCGAGGATCCGCGCACTGAAGGCAGTGCGTCTACCTGTCGCCTGCCGCAGCCTGGCCGGTACCGGCCTCCACGGGGTCCGTACGATAGCGGCCGAACACTGCGGGTGCTTCGGCTGCTCCGCGAATCCCGGTCTCCGCAGTGTGCTCTGCTCCCCCCTGCCAAGGGAGGGAACCTTCATCCCCTATTGCGCACTCTAATATCGTGGAGTGTATCTGCCTCAAGGGTTCCCGGCGTTTCACCCCTGCCGTTTTCGGCTCCAGCATCCCTGCGTATGCGCTCTTTGACTCGCGATTCTGCATACGATTGTGCATACGGCGCAGGGTCGGCGTCCAGCAGGGCGTCCATCTTCGCGGCGGCCGCCGCCCGCTCGGGATCCAGTAGGTGCGCGTAGGTGTGCATTGTGATGCTCGGGTTCGCGTGCCCCAACATCGTGGCCGTCTCGACTAGGGATAAGCCGCCCTCCAGGGCGCGGCTGGCGGCAGTGTGCCGTTCGGCGTGCAAACCCCGCGGCGGCACACCTGCCCGCCTGAGCAGGGATTTCCATGCCCTGCCGGCCGACGTATAGGTCACCGGGGCCCCGGTGGGTGTCGTGAAAATCAACCCGGTATCAACCCATGCGCCAACCTGGCGTTCGCTGTTCTGCGTCTCTTGCCACCGCCGCAGAACCTCCAGCGTTGCCCTCGGGATCGGCCAGGAGCGGACTGCGGCGGCGGTCTTCGGCGTATGGTATGTCAGGCGCGCGGCTGAGGTGGGTGGCGCACTGGCGCCGGTCCACCGGGCGACCGCCGCCGGAAGGTCCGCGCGCCGCATGGAGACGTGGGGCTCGCTCGCCGTCTGGCGAACGTAAAGAACACCATCCCTCACGTCTGCCCAGCGGAGCGCCAGCGCCTCGCCGATCCGCAAGCCGAGGTGGAGGCATAGCAGGAACAGCGGTCCCAGGCGACATGTGCCCACCTGGGCCAGGATGGCCCGTATTTCGTCGGGAGTCAGTGGCTGTGCGGGTTTTGCCCGCATCCGTGGCCGCCGCACCCTATCCAATGGGTTGGAGGACAGACGCCCGGTAACTACCGCGTGGGCCAGCGCCAAATTCAGCGTGGATCGGGTTTTGACCACGGTTGCCGCCGCAAGCACACGGCCACTGGGCCGAGGCTCTGTGAGTAGGCGATTCTGCCAGTCGTCCAGGACGACCGGGGTGAGTCGCTGCAGAGAAGTGTCGCCCAGAAATGGCAGGATGTAAGCGTCGGCGACAAAAATATGCGATTCGATGGCGCGAGGCTTTAGGTTTTCACGCGCCACGTGTCCCGGCAACCATTCAGCCAGATATTCACGAACGGTCTGGCTTGACGGTTTTTGGGTCCCCTTGCCAGCGCGTGCGGCTGCCTCCTGTTCCTCTGCCCAGCGCTCTGCCTCACGTTTGCCGCATCCTTTTCCGTCGCGGCCTCGGAAAGAGCGACACACGCGCTTGCCGTCGCTGTCGATGTAGTAGACCCGCCAGCGGGACGGGCGGTCGGACCGCTCGCCGGGCAGTGGGTAGGGGCTGACTGATGCCATATGTCTCCCCCCTCTGTGCTGCCGCGGCTCCTGCCCGTCCGGTGGGCGGCGCTACCGCCGCACCTTCTTCTCCACGGCGGCGATGCGCTTCTCATGGTCGTTGAGGCGTTCCTGCTGGCTGGCGGCGCTGGCCTCCAGGGGCAGGACGTGGTGATTGAGCATGTCTTCCTCACGGGCGGCGTCCAGGCGGTCTGCCTCGGCGCGTTGGTGGGTGGAGAACGCTTCGGGCAGGGCCTTGATCTCGGCGATGATGTCCTCGCGGTCCGCGCCGGCCTGCCGGCGCACCTCGGCAATCTCGTCGCGCAGGACTTGGCGCGTCGCGTCGATCAAAGAACGAGTCTCCGCGTCACGGGCGGCGGCCTCTGCGAATCGGGCGTCCATCTGTCGCCTGGTTTCCGCGTCGCGGGCGACTGCGCGTTGATCTATACGGTGCTCCATCGCTTCCAGGAACGCTTTGAGTTCGGGGTCCACGGCGGTTCCCCCTTGGGCGGGTTGCTCTGGTGGCGCGGTTCGCCGGGGCGGCTCTGGCGTCCTGCCGGCGGCGGCTGGGCCGGCGGACGGCGTTCGACGGATTTCGCGCGCGGTGAACGCTACGCTGGCGGCATGTGGCGAACCGACGCTGGTGGCATGTTCTTGGAGCCGGACGAGATTGCGGCACTGGCGGATGCGGCGCGGCAGGCGGTGCCGCCGGGACCCGCGCTGCACCCGCGCGACCTGCTGCTCAAAGCCTTGGCGGCGGTGTTCGCTGCAGTTGCAGGCGGCCCGCCAGCGCGCGGAGGAGCGGGGACTGGACTGGGTGCGGTTCGTCCGGGCGCCGGCTGAGGACCTGCCTTTGGCCTCGGGCACGGCGGACCTGGTGCTGGGGGCGCTGTTCCTGCACTTCACCGATCCCGCGCGT
>JAJZMB010000184.1 GCA_021803205.1 Bacillota bacterium
CTCCTCCGTTGCCCGTCGCCCCTCGCCCCTGGGCTCCCGTTCCCTAGCTGGATCCCGCCACCGGACCGCCGTCACCGGCCTTCCACTCAGCTTCACATCCTTAGGGCCCGTCCGGAAATAACATATCCATGGCACTGGAAAATGGATTGTCCAGTTGAGCTACACTGCGGTGGCGGCAGCGTGGCGGCGATGTAAGCCTGCGTGATGCCTGTGTTCGCCTGTAGCATCGCGAACCGACGCTGGACAAGCCGTTACCGCGCGCGCACGCTATGCTTATGGGCGCAGATTGCGTCGTCGCAAGTAAGTTCCAAGCCCTCGCGCCGCATCTGAACGAGCGCCAGCGCAGGCTGTACCTTGCCGCGGAAGCGCAAGCGTTAGGCCGCGGGGGCATCGCTCGCGTGGCGGAGGCGACTGGCGTCTCACGCATCACCATCCGCAACGGCTTGCGGGAGCTCGCTGCAGCCCCGTTGCCGGAAGGCCGTGTGCGTGCGGAAGGAGGTGGGCGCAAGTCGCTGGCAGAGCATGACCCTGAACTCCTGGCGGCGCTGGACGCCCTGGTCTCTCCAAGCACGCGCGGCGATCCCATGTCACCATTGCGTTGGACCTGCAAGAGTACGCGCCAGTTGGCTCAGGCCCTCAACGCAGTTGGGCACCCCGTAGGACGCCAGGTCGTCTGGGAACTGCTGCAAGCCCAAGGCTACAGTCTGCAGGCCAACGTCAAGACCCTGGAGGGGACACAACACCCCGACAGGGACGCACAGTTCCAGTACCTGAATGAACAGACCACGCAATTCCTGAGCCGAGGCCTACCGGTGATCTCAGTCGATACGAAAAAAAAGGAACTCATCGGACAGTTCAAGAACGGCGGCCGAGAATGGGAGCCGCAGGGCCAGCCTGAGCGTGTCAACGATCATGACTTCATGGACAGCGAACTGGGCAAGGCGATCCCGTATGGCATCTTCGACCGCGGGCGCAACAGGGGCTGGGTCAGCGTGGGACAGGACCACGACACAGCAAGCTTTGCCGTGGAGAGCCTGCGCCGATGGTGGCGGGCGGAAGGGTCCTTGGCCTACGCGCAGGGCAAACAGCTTCTGATCACCGCGGACTGCGGTGGCAGCAACGGCTACAGGGTACGGCTTTGGAAGTACGAGCTCGCACGTTTCGCCAAAGAGAATGCACTGACGGTCACCGTCTGTCACCTGCCTCCAGGGACCAGCAAATGGAATTCCATCGAGCGCCGTCTCTTCGCCCATATCAGCATGAATGCACGTGCGCGTCCTCTGACCAGTCACGAGGTCCTCATCAGCCTCATCAACGCCACCACAACGCGGCAGGGTCTGACGGTGCATGCCGAGCGGGACATTGGTACCTACCCAGCTGGCATCAAAGTTTCCGACGAGGACATGGCGGCTCTCCACCTCCAGCGCCACGACTTTCATGGCGACTGGAACTATAATCTTCTTCCATAACTGGAATCGGCGCTGCCGACTTCGTATATGTTATTTCCGGACAGGCACTTACTCTCCTTCGAGCACCTGCCCGCCCAGCCCAATGCGCCACACGTGTGTTTGGGGTTTATGGATAGGCTCTTAGTCCTGAACCGATGGGTGTATCGTGTGCCGGCGGGATGCAGTTCCCGCACGACATGCCCTTACGAAGCATCCGTTGGCAGAATGGACTCAGGGGGTGGCAGCCACGACATGGACTTTCCGGCCGCTCTTGTATTGGGCTTAACATGGCAAGCGAACTCGATCGATAGAGTCTCGCCTGCTGCGATGGTGGTGGATATAGACGTGAAGCGCATTGCAGTGTTGATCGTACTACTGAGCCTGGGCGCGGCGGGTTGCGGCACGCCCAAGACTTCCGCGCCGACAAGCCAAACGGCGCAACGGTCTATCCCCTCACAGGATCACAGGGTAGCGAACACGGCCGAGCACGGCTGCTTCTATCAGGGGTCGGCGAAGAAGGAGATCTGTGTGTTTTGAGAATCGGACAAACACCAGATCTTCACTGCCCCCCGGACCTCGGCAGAGGAGCTGCGGACCGACATCAGGGGGATGAGCGTGGTCGCGAGAAAACGGGACGGGCGGCCCTACAACACACGGCGGCGGGACCTGCCCATGCTCACGGACCAATGCTAGCAGCCGGCCCCAGCCGTGTTCAGTCTCAACCCGGAACTCGGACGCACCTTACCGAATGGTTATGTCCCGTCCGTTGGGCGCGTTGCTACTGGCCATTGTCCACGTGCGCCAACCGTGCCCTCTGGTGCGGTGGGGCTGACCGTTGCCTCGAAGCGGGACCAACCGCAGCGTCGGGGCCGCTTCCGGCTCACCGTCGCAGTGCCCCGAACCGGCCGCCGAGACGGGGGATCAACTTTGCTCTCGCGTCCGATGACAACCGCGCACGCCTCCGAGCCGCGCCGCATCCCGACCGCCTGGGTGGCAGGAAGCGTCCTGGGAATCGCGCTGCTCTTTGCCGGGGGCTGCGCGACCGCCCAGAGTCCCGTCCGCTCACCGGCATCCCCCTCGGGGGGTTCCAGCAACGCCGCCACGAGAGCGACGCATGCCAGCGGCACGCTCGGCGCGCCCAGCGCGACGTCCTCGTCAGCTTCTGGTGCGTCCGCAGCGAGCGGGACGCCGCACGCGGGCACAAACAGCCGGTCAAGCGGCGTCAAAAGCGGTGCGAATCCCGGCTCCTACTCGGCGGGTGGGACCGCGCGCACCGGCAGCACCGCCACCCATCAGGCACAGCCGTCGGCTGCGCCGCTGTCTGCGGGGGGCAAATGGATCATCAGCGCCACCCAACTGCGGGTGGCGAGCGGTCCGACGCTGCTGTCCTTTCCGACCGCGCCGTTGACCTTCTCGGTTGAGGGGGGAACGGCCGCTCTTTCGAGCGGAGGGCGGACCATCGCGGCGGCGGTGGACGTCTACCCCTACTCGGCGCGGGGCTCGGCCGCGACGGTCGCTCTGACGCGTGCCGCGTTCACCCTGGACCTGTTGCGCGCCGACGCCGGCGCCGGCAACCCGCCGGTCATCGCCTGGAATCTACCTTACCTCTCGGCCACCATCGCCGAGGGCACATCCGCGCTCCTGCGCCTTCAGTTATCCGTGCCCGCTGGCGTGCCGGGTGGGCAATACGCCCTTGCGCTGGCGAATACGCTGGTGAAGGCCGCCGTCGCAGGCCACAGCACCACCGTGGCACCGCCGGACTGGCAGTACAACACCAGTGCCACCGCCCAAGTGTCCCTCCCCTCCCTCCCCGGGACCACGTGACCGGCGCCATCTCGGGCGGCGCCACCGGCAGCACCGGGGATTATCACGGCCAACTCACGAGCCTGAAGTGCACCGGCACGGAGTGCGCGGCTACCTCCACGGTCACCGCGGCGGTCGCCGGGGGATTCGGGCTGTCGGGATCATCCGGGGTCACTGCAGTGGCGGCAGATGGTACGGCCACCCCGTTGATGACGACAGGCCTCGGCGCCGGGGGCGGTGCGACCGGCGGCGGTACCGGATACCGCATGCAGGGCGACCTGAACTTCGATCCGGTGCCGGCCGGCAGCACCGCACTGCGCATCCGCATCGTGACCGGTCCGACCGCCACGGGGACCAAGCCGGTGGCGGTCACGATCACACAGCCGTTGAAGTGATGCGGTGGCAACCGTTGCCGGCTTCTCGTGACACGAGACACGACGGGCACCAGACGCCGCAGCATCCCGACGCCATGATGCCCGCCATCGGCTTTCACCTCACGCTCGCGCCGCAGTCGCCCCGGTGCGGTCCGAAGATCGAGAGGTTTTGGCGTTGGCACTACCGGTCGTATCGATCGCGGCTCCTTGGGCAACCGAACCCCGATGGCCGTCGTCCTTCTGTGGGGCGGGACGCGTACCCGGATACGAGGGGGCGGGCGGCACGAGGGGCGCCGAAGGGACACAACCCCCGACTGGCGCGGACCGCCGATGACTCGAAGCATCCGCGCCACCCTGCCCGAGCGGTGGCGGGCCGGTGGATACCGCGTCGGCCTCCCACTGCTCCTGATGTTCGCCATGATCGCCATCACGAGCGGTTCCCGGTATCCACAAGCCGCGCATACCGCGCACGAGGCGTCTCCCCATCCGCCGGCTGCCTCCGGCCCCACCTGGCTTCCGGCTGCCGCCGTCCCCCCGCGGCGGCTGGCGCTCTGGGACGTTTCC
>JAJZMB010000140.1 GCA_021803205.1 Bacillota bacterium
AAGCGGTGGAGCTGGACCCTGTACCCTATGAGCGGATCGTCGCTCGTCATTGAGCAATAAAGCCACGACCACTACCGGTAGTAGGTGTGGCAGTCAAGGGGATACCCAGATGCGCTCAATCCGGATGCGCGCCGATTGCCTCCGGGCCTTTCTTGACCCAGTCCGTTATGGTCATGAATCCGAGTCGAACAGACAGTGCTTGGGACGTCACTGTTACTGCAATCGGGGTTCTTGGCTCGGGGCACCACATTTGGGAGTGCGGCCGCAAGGCGGCGACGCCGAATGTGCCTGTGAACGTTCATCCATATAGGGCGTGGCGAACTGTCCTCACGACCGGTCGTGCACCGACGCGCTCCCACCGCAGCCCGGCATCAGGGGCATCAGGCTACGGTGAATTTCAGGGTAGCACAAGACGAGCCCGCCAAGGGCACAGTACGAGCTACCAGGAGGGGGGCTCCAGACTCGGAGGGTTAGGGAAGAGGCCGCCGAAAGGCGGCCTCTTCCCCTGCTAGCGGATCACGCCGGCGCTGGCCCATTGCGAGAGATGGAAAAACATTTGCGGCACCAGCCCCAGAAGCACCACCCCGACCGCGGACAGGACCAGACTGATACTGCCGCCCGCCGACGCCCTGATGGCCCCCGCAGCTTCTGGCACAGGGTCGATCCACATGGTACGGGCCACCGACCAATAGTAGCCGATGGAAATGGCGCTGTTGACGGCTATACCCACAGCAAGCCAGGCCATGTCGCCGTGTATCGCCGCACCGATGAGCCCAAGTTTACCCATGAACCCGGCAGTCGCCGGAATGCCCACATAGGACGCGAAAAACAGCGTAAGCAAACCCGCCAGCCACGGCCGGCGCCGGCCGAGACCGGCATAGTCGGCAATCTGCTCACCGTGGCCACGCGCGGAAAGAGCGATAATCACCGCAAAGCATCCCAGCGTGCTGAACAGATACGCGATGAGGTAGAAGAGGGTCGACCCGACACCCCCGCGCGTCGCCACCGCGATGCCGGCCAGGATATAGCCGACCTGCGCCACCGAGGAGTAGGCGAGCATGCGTTTGATGTTCTGTTGCCACAGCGCGGTGACGTTGCCGACTGTCATGGTCAGTATGGCCAAGCCCGCCAGCCAGATGCCCCATTCAGTGGAGAGCGGTCCCATTCCGGTGCTCACCAGCCGGATCAGCGCGGCGAAGCCCGCGCTCTCCGCCACCACCATAAGGTAGCCGGTAACCGGCGTCGGCGCTCCCTCGTAGGCATCCGGGGCCCAGAGATGGAAGGGCGCCGCCGCAATCTTGAAGGCCAGCGCCGCAAGGACCAGGCCAACGGCGAGCCAGACGATGCCGCCGTACGGATGTCCCAGAGCAGCCGCCAGTTGCCGGCCCAAGACAGGAATCGCGGTGGTCCCGGTCAGGCCGTAAATCAAGGACAGCCCGAACAGAAGCAGGGCGGAGGCCAGGGCCCCGTTGAGCAGGTACTTAAGACCGGCTTCATGCGAGCGGCGCTCGTCCCGCAAAAACGCAACGAGGATATAGGAGGAGATGGAGAGCAACTCGAGTCCGACGTACAGAGAGATGATATCCCAGGAAATGGCCATGACCATCGCCCCAGTGGTGGCGAAGCAGAGCAGGGCCATGAACTCGCCCACGTCCTGGTCCCGCTCCTGCAGGAAGCCGAAGGAGAACAGGGTGACGAGCAGCGCCGCGGACAAGAAGAGAAGGCGAAAAAAGAGGCTCAGGGGATCGAGGATCACCATCCCGGCGAGCGCAACCTCGCCGGTTCTGGGCTCGAACAGGGTGGCGATCCCGGCAGCCACGATGCCCCCGACGGCAAGGTAACCGAGCGCCCGCTGACGCTTGGCGCCAACGAACGGATCGAGAAGCACCAACAGCATACCGACACCCGCCAGGATAATCTCAGGCCAGACGGCGCCAAAGTCCAAGCCCTATCCGCCCCCCAGCCGGGCCACGATCTGCGCGGCCGGCGTGTTGATGACATTGACCAGCACGGCCGGAACGGTACCGAGCAGCAGAATCCCGCCCATCAGTGGCACGAGCGTGACCAGTTCACGCGCACTCATGGGGGCCAACTCCTTCCACTCCGGTCGGACAGGCCCCATCACCACCCGTTGCATGAGCATAAGGTTGAAGGCCGCGACAAGCACCAGTCCCACCACCGTCCAGAACGCCAGCACCCGAAAGCTGCCGAACACCCCGGTGAGCGTGAAGAACTCGCCGATGAATCCCGACAGGGCGGGCAAACCCAAGTTGCCGAGCGCGGCAAAGGCCAGGATCGTCCCCGCCAGCGGTAGCGTGCGATACATCCCACCCAGCCGGGACAGCTCACGCGTATGGGTGCGGTCATAGAACACGCCCACCATGAGGAACAACATCGCGGAGATCAATCCGTGGCTGACCATGACGAAGATGGCGCCGGCAATGCCCAGAGGGGTGGCCACAGCGATTCCCAGCAGCACAAATCCCATATGGCTCACCGACGAGTACGCGACGAGCTTCTTGAAATCGTGCTGCGACATGGCCGCCAGCGCCCCGTAGATGATGTTGACCACACCCATGACCCCGAGCAGCGGTGCCAGCGTATGCGCAGCCACGGGCAACAACGGCTCCGCGATGCGCAGGAGCCCATAACCCCCGATCTTCAGCAGAACGGCCGCCAGGATCACCGAGATCGGAGTGGGCGCCTCGACGTGTGCGTCGGGCAGCCATGTATGGAAGGGCACCACCGGCAGTTTGATCGCAAACCCGACAAAGATGACGGCGAAGAGCAGCAATTGGACCCCGTGCCCGATGTGCTGCGAGATCAGGGCCGGCAGGTCGGGAATGGCGAAGCTCTGCGCGCCCGTGAGGAAGTAAATCGCCAGGAACGCTACCAGCATCAGCACGCTGCCGGTGAAGGTGTAGATCTGGGACGTCGGTGCGGCATATTCCCGGCGCGGGCCACCCCAGATCGCGATGAGAAAATACATCGGAAGGAGCACGATGTCGAAGAAAAAGATGAAGAGAATCAGATCCTGTGCACAGAAGACACCCAAAATGCCGGTCTGCAGGATCAGGAACCAGACAAAATACTCCTTGACGCGCTGATCTATGCTGTAGGACGCGATAGCGGCGAGCACACCGATGAGCGCCGACAGAAGCAGCATGACCAGGCTCAACCCATCGATACCAAGGAAGTACTGGACGTGCCACGCGGGAATCCAGTCAACCCGTTGAACGAACTGAAGGCCGGCCTGACCGTAGCGAAATGCGAATAACATGCCCACCACAATCAGGAGTGGCACGGCGAGAGCACCTGTGGCCACGCCCCGAATCGCCCGCTTGGCCTCGCCGGGCAGGAGCGCCACGGCAACCGCACCGAGGGCGGGAACGAAGGTCAGGACCGTCAGCAGAGGGAATCCCCCGGTAGCCAAGCGCTAACCCCCCATCGCCTGGAACTGGAGTGCCACCAGACCGATGACCACCGCAACCGCGATGGTGAGCATATAGGCCTGCGCATTACCCACGGACAGGCGCCGGCACATCCGACCGAGCCATAGGCACAAGGAACCGCAGGCATTGACCAGGCCATCGACGACATAACGGTCGAACGCGCCGATGACGAAGCTCGGCCCGAGGCCCAGAACGTAGGTGACCACCGATCCGGCGTGGTCGAAGAACCACAACTGCTTGAACAGCGTATATGGCGCCGCGATCAGCGGCGAGCGCAGCAGCGCCGCCCGGCGGGCCAGGGGGGCGGTGTAGAGGGCGTACGCCCACAGGAAGCCGGCGATGGCGAACAGCAACGGCACGAACTCGATGAGTCCCACGTCGGGCTTGATATATCCGGGCGCCAACAGATGGCGCAGAAAGCCGGCCGCCAGCCCCAGCGCCGCCGCGGGCACCGCCAGTACCACCAGGGGCACCACCATTACCGCAGGCGACTCGTGCGCGTGTTCGTAAACATGCTCACTGCGCGGGCTGCCGAAAAAGGTCATCAATACGACGCGGGTCATGTAGTAGGCGGTGAGGCCGGCCGCCACAGTTCCCAGCCAGTAGAAGACCGGATCAGGCGATACGTAAGCCGCAGCGAGAATCGCGTCCTTGCTGAAGAAGCCGGACATCGGCGGAATCGCCGCCAGGGCGAGGCTGCCGATGATAAAGGTGGCGGCCGTCCAACGTTGCTTCTTCCATAACCCACCCATCTCGTGCATGTTCTGTGTGCCGGCGGCGTGGATGACACTGCCCGCCGCCAGAAAGAGCAGGGCCTTGAAGAAGGCGTGCGTCAGCAGGTGGAAGATACCGGCCTCCATCGCACCCACCCCGAGCCCGAGCATCATGTACCCGAGCTGGCTGATGGTCGAATACGCAAGCACCTTCTTGATATCGGTCTGCACACAGGCGATGGTCGCCGGGATGAAAGCGGAGACGGCGCCGACCAGCCCGACCCAAAAGAGGGCGGACGGCGCCATCTGAAAGATCGGATACGTCCGAGCCACAAGATAGACGCCGGCGGCAACCATCGTGGCCGCATGGATCAGCGCGCTGATGGGCGTGGGGCCGGCCATTGCGTCTGGCAACCAGATCTGCAGCGGCACCTGCGCCGACTTCCCGACCGCTCCGAGGAAGATCAAAAGGGCGATCGCGTTCAGAGTCGCCGCCGGCAGGTGCAGCGCCGCCAAGTCCCCCGGCAAGGCGGCGAACTGGAATGTGTGCGTGAGAGTAAAGCACCACCAGATCCCCAACAGCAACCCGACATCCCCGATGCGCGTCACGAGGAAGGCCTTGGTCGCCGCGCGACCGTTGGCGGGGTCTTCAAACCAGTGACCGATCAGCAGATAGGAACATAAGCCCATGATCTCCCACGCAGCGAAGAAGAGGATGAAATTGTTCGCGACGACGGCCGTCAGCATCCCGGCAACAAACAGCGTGACGTTGGCGAAGAACCGATTGTAACGAATGTCACCCTTCATGTAGCCCATCGAATAAATTTCGATGAAGCAGGAGACAAAGGTGACCATCGTCAGCATCACGGCCTGCAGCGGCCCGATGGAAAACCCCATGGGAACATTGATTCCGCCCATCGACAGCCAGGGTACCGACACGTCGATGCTGGCACCGCCTATCGTCTGCGCAAGCATCCCCACAGACAGCGCAAAACCAAGTGCCAGCGCAACGATGCCGAACAGGGCGCTCCATTGCTTCGCCCTCTGACCAAGAAAGACGTGTCCGACATACCCCAGGAGGGCCAAGAGGGGAACGAGCCAGCCAAGGGACAGCAAACAGGTCACCGCCTTCTCCGCTCCCAGCGGCGCCGCCGCAGGCGCACACACCGTCGAGGCGTCCGCGCCACGGCGGCCGGCCCGCGGGAGTCGCGGGAACTCGCTACAGGAACCGACGCAGGGAGGAGTGTTCAGCATCGGCATTCCGCCGCCGCCGAACGGCCCTAGCCTCGCATGTCGCTGATCTCCTCGATTTCGATGGTACCCCGTCGCCGCGAGACAATGATCACCATGGCCAGACCGACGGCCGCTTCGGCTGCGGCGACAGCCAGTACGAAGACCGCAAAAGCCTGTCCACGGTCGCCGCCCCGGGGCAGGTAACGGGAAAAGGCGACGAGATTGATGTTCACCGCGTTGAGCATCACCTCGATGCCCATGAGGATCATGATCGCATTGCTCCGGCGCAGTGCGGCGAAGAGACCGACGCAGAAGAGCAGGGCGCCGAGGAGCAGAAAATCGACAAGGGGAACGCCCTGAACCGCAATCACCGGCGACGGCCTCCTTCCACCCGTGTCAGGATGATCGCACCGATCATCGCCGCCAAGAGCAGCACGGACGCCACTTCAAACGGCAGGGCGTATATTTTGAATAACGCCCCGGCGATAAAGACGGTGGAATTGGTCGGTGCCGGCAAGGGCGTAACCGGCAGAGCGGGCGCGCCCCGCAGATAGACCACAAGCATGACCGCGAACAACAGGACGGCTCCGATGAAGGGCAGGGCCCCGAGAGAGGGTGAGCGCAACGCACCCAGCCATCCTCGCGGCCGGGGCTCCTCGATGTCCTTCATCTCCGAGAGCATGATCGCGAATATCACCACGGTCATCACGGCACCCGCATACAACAGCAGCTGCACCGCCGCGAGGAAGTCCGCCTGCAGCAGAAAAAACAACCCGCCCACACCGGCGAAGGTGACGGCCAGAAAGAGCGCCGCATGCGTCACCAGCGGGGCGGTCGCCACCCGCCAGCCCGAATATACCGTGATACCGCCGAGAACAACGAAAGCGACCATCGGCCAGTTCAACCGTCTACCCCCCGAGCGCTCCAGCGGAAACCGCCCACGCCAAGCCGCGCACATTCACCGTGCCCCTATGAACGCACGACCCCTGCGGCAACCGTATCGTCGCCCATATCGATGCACTCCCCGCCCGCGACCCGCAGGGCCCGACTGGTCTTCCAGAGTTCCGCCAGTTGTTCCTTATTAAAGATCAGGTCCTGCACCTGATACGAGGACAACTCCACCACGTCGGCCATCTCCAAGGCGTCGAACGGACAGGCCTCTACACAGAGATTGCAGACCATGCAATGAGAGAGGTCGAGTTGGAACGTCTCCGGCCACGGCTTGCGATGCCCGTCTGCACCGATGGCCTGCACGATTTCGATGCACGAAGGTGGACAACTGCGCTCGCACAGCCCGCAACTGACACAATTCAGCAGGCCGCTTTCCTCGTTGACCTTCAGTACGGGTACACTGCGGCTACCTCTCTCGAAGGGGGGCTTCTCCTCCGGATACCGCACGGTGACTGGCTTGTGAAACATTTCGCGGATCGTGATCCCATGGCCCACGACCATGCTCTTACCGGTGTTCCAGAGCCGTTCCCACAGTGCCACGGCTGCTCTCACCTCACCATTAGGTACAGGGCGGTGCCGAGGACGTTTGCCACCGACAGCGGAAAGAGAAACTTCCAGCCCAGATCCATCAGTTGATCGATGCGCACACGGGGTAACGTCCAGCGGATCCAAATCCCGATGAACACGAGGAGGTAGGATTTGAGGAGAAACCACATCCAGCCGGGCAACCACGGTCCGTGCCACCCGCCCAGGAACAGCGTCACCCCGAGCGCGGAGGTGGTGAAGAGATTGCTGTACTCCGCGATGGCGAACATGGCCCAGCGGATACCGCTGTATTCGGTGAAGTATCCGGCGATCAATTCGGATTCCGCCTCGGCGAGATCGAAGGGCGTGCGGTTGAGTTCCGCCAGGGAAGCGACGTAAAACACGACGAATCCAACGAATTGGGGAAAGACGAACCACTCGTGGTGCTGCGCCTGCGCCTCCACTATGCCCTGCAACGTCAGGGTGCCGGTGGCGATCACCACACCGATGGTGGAGAGGATCAGCGGAATCTCATAGCTGAACAACTGGGCCCCGGCCCGCATCGCTCCAACCAGGGAGTATTTGTTATTGCTGCCCCAGCCGGCCATGAAGATGCCCAACAGAGTGAACGAGGTCACAGAAGCAAAGAAGACCAGTCCAATGTTTAGATTTTGGAGGACGACTGTTTTTCCGATAGGCAAGACAAGGTAGACGAGCACCGCCGGGATCAGGGACACGGCCGGAGCGAGCGTCCACAACCACTTGTCGGCACCGCCGGGGACGAAGTCCTCCTTGGTGAGGAGCTTTAGGATGTCCGCGGCCGACTGGAGGGCACCCGCCGGACCGCCCACGCGGAGTGGCCCATAGCGGCGCTGGATATAGCCGGAGATCTTGCGCTCGGCCCAGATGAGCACGAAAGCGTTCAAGCCCAGGAACGCCACCACGATGACGGCCTTGAGGAGGGCATAGAGCAGGATGTTCATACCGCCATCACCGTGGGCCGACACAGGTGACGCAGCACCTGCGCCAGAGGTGGTTTCCGTTGCAAATGCGGAAGGCAACCCGCGCGTCCGTCGTACCCGCGACCGTGCATCAACGGTCCACCTCGCCCATGATGACATCCGTACTGCCCACGGCAGCGATCAGGTCCGCAACCTTGGCTCCCCGCGCCATGAGCGGTATAAGCTGCAGGTGGCAGAACGATGGCGCCCTCCATTTAAGACGATACGGCCAACTGCCGCCATCGGTGGTGAGATGCACGCCCACTTCGCCACGCGGCGACTCCACACGACTGTAGTAGTCACCTGGCCGCGGGCGGATGTTCGGCCGCACCCGGCCCAGCACGGGCCCGTCGGGCAGAATCCTGAGCACCTGACGGATGATGCGGATGCTCTCTTTGATCTCCAACATGCGCACCATCGCGCTGTCGTACGTGTCCCCGTTCTTGCCCGTGGGTACGTCGAATTCAAACTGGTCATACGATAGATAGGGGGCGGCCCGACGGAGATCCCAGGCGACACCTGTGGCGCGAAGTATCGGCCCGCTCGCTCCCCAGGCGATCGCCTCTTCCGGCGTGAGCCTGCCCACCCCAATCGTCCGTTCGCGGTAAATCTGGTTCTCGATGAGTAGCGCCATGTATTCAGGCCAAGCCTGACGCTCCATATAGTCGAGGAACCTCTCCAACTCCCGGAACCACGAATCCGGCAGGTCGTTGCGCAGACCGCCGAGGCGGTTGTACCCATACAGCATGCGGGCACCGGTGGCCTTCTCCATTAGAGCATAGCCCATCTCGCGGTCGCGAAAGGCGTACATGAACGGGGAGAACGCACCAAGGTCAAGGCCGAAAGTACCGTAAAACAGAATGTGGCTGATGATGCGCTGCAACTCGGAGAAGAGCACACGCAGATGTATCGCTCGCGGTGGAACCTCGATCTCCGCCATGCGTTCGACCGCCAGGCAAACTGCCACTTCATTGGTGATCGCCCCGAGATAGTCGTTGCGATCTGAAAAGGGAACGATCCCCGCGAAGGACCAGCTCTCTACGATCTTCTCAAAGTTGCGGTGGAGAAAGCCGATATCTGGCACCACTTTGACGATTGCCTCGCCATCCAGGGTGACGATGAGGCGCAGCACCCCATGCGTGCTCGGATGTTGCGGCCCCATGTTGATCGTCATCAGGTGGTGCTCTGCGGCATCTTCCGCCATCGCCCGCGCGGGATCATCGCCCCGATCCACGGCATCGGCCGCCGCGAGCGTCGCACCGGAGGTACCCGCCGTGCGCTGGTCCGCGGTCACTGCCCGATCCCTCCCGTCTTGCACCTGTGCGCATGAACCGACAGGCGCACAGGACGCGGCCCGTGCCCCCCGTCTTGGTCCTGGTGCGCGAAGGCCCCCCTCACCGCACCCGGATTTTGCGCGCGCGCTGTTCCCGGCGGTCGACGTAATCCTTGCGCAGCGGATAGCCGCCGGAGAAACCCTCGGGCGTCAAAATCCGCCGCAGGTCGGGATGACCCTCGAAACGCACCCCGAGCAGGTCGAAGACCTCGCGTTCGTGCCACTCGGCACCGGGCCACACCCCTGTGACGCTGGGCAGCCAAGGCAGGTCCGTGATCCGCTCCGCCTCGCTCGCATCCGCCTGCGGCATCTTTGGCGCGGCCACCTTCAGTACAAGGCCCAGACCGGGCCGCACGATCGAGAAGATGTGATATACGACATCGACGCGTTCCGGATAGTCGACCCCGGTCAGGCAGGTGAGATAGTCAAGACCTGGTCGCGGCGTCTGGCGCAGGGACCTGCACACCTCAAGCAGGCGCTCCCGCGCGACCCGCCAAGCCGGCAGCCCCACGGTGAGCGCATCCGGCTCCAACCCGGATACGGCAGCCTGAACCTCTGCGGCGAACGCCTGCAGATCCGAAGAGAGGGGTGGCGTGGGGGAACCGGCCCCCGCAGCGGGCCGCACTCCGGCGCCGAGGACAGGGAGGGGTGCCGCCGCCGCCAGCGCGGTGGCTTTGGCAGCAGCGATCCTGGCGGCACGCGGATCGGAGGAGCTGGAAGAGCGCCCGCCGCCGGCATCGACCGATGAGCCGTTCCCTCCCTCCGGTACACCCTTCCGCGGGCCTGCCGACCCCTGTGGCCCCTCGTCACCCATCGTGCGCCCCCTTCCGCCAAACCCCACCAAAGGGCCCCTGCCGGTCAACCGAGCGTCGCCGGGGACCCACTGCCTGGGGCTAATCCGGCCTGCGCCCCGCCGACACAGCAGTCTGCGCCCCCGGCAGTTCCGCGGTTCCGGCCTTCACGGAGAGACGCAGAATCTTCTCCTGCAGGAGGAGGATGCCGTGCAGCAACGCCTCCGGCCGCGGTGGACAACCCGGCACATAGATATCCACGGGAACGATCTTGTCCACGCCATCCACAACGTTGTACCCCTGGTGATAGGGCCCGCCGTTGCTGGCGCAACCACCCATGGCGAGAACCCAGCGCGGCTCGGACATCTGGTCATACAACTGCTTGATCCGCGGGGCCATCTTCTCCGTCACGGTACCGGCAACGATCATCAGGTCGGATTGCCGCGGCGACCCACGGGGAATCATCCCGAAGCGGTCAAAATCATATTTGGGCCCCCCGGTGGCCATCATCTCGATCGCGCAACAGGCGATACCGAAAGTCATGTACCAAATAGAGTTCGACCGGGCCCAGTTCACCAACGACTGGACAGTACCCGTGAACACCCCCGGAAGATGCTGCAACAGGGGAGGCAGCGTCTCCGAAGAACGGCCCTCGCCCCGAACCGGTTCCGTGCCAAGCCACGTCTTCGGCCCGGCAGATTCGTCGCCGGTCGCCTCCGAGGGCCGGCCGCCCGGGCCACCGCCTACATCCACGTCAGCACCTTCTTCTTCCACGCGTACACCCAACCGATGAGCAGCATCACGACGAACACCACGATCTCACCAAAGGCCAACCCCCGGTTGAGATGCAGATAAATCACCGCCCACGGATACAGGAAAATGCTCTCGATGTCGAAGACAAGGAAAATCAGTGCGAAAATGTAGTAGCTGATGTGGAACCGCACGCGCGCATCTCCGACCGGAAGTTCTCCGCTTTCGTAGGCGCGCTGCTTTTCGGTTTCCGGATATTCGCGACGCAGAAACCGCCCGACAAACACGGTGCCGAGGGGAAACGCGGCACCGACGATGGTGAAGATAACGATATCCAGGTACTTTTCCGTCTCGGCCAGCTCCCCGGGGCGCGCGCCGCCGTGCTATCCAAGGCCATCCGGCTCAGCGCCCGAAGCATTATAGTTTGCCTCAGAACCCTCGTCAATTTGACATCTCCACCGCTCCGCCGCCAGCGCGCCGCGCCCGGCGGAACAACCGATCCCGCCGAGGTCCTGCCACCGTGGCCAGGGTCTCCGGCGCTGGCGACGGCCGGACTCCCCGGTGGGGGGGTTCCCGCCAGTTTGGGCGGGCCCGGCCGTCCGGACCGGAAGGGGCGCGCCCGACTCAGCCCGAACCGTTTGCCGGCGACGCCAGGCCACCATGTCTAACCGTGGCGGCGGGGCCGGAATCGCGGCCGAGCGAGGGACTGGAGGGCCGGGATGCACTGGCTGTGGGCCGCCGACGATAGCCTCTTCCATCTGTTCAACGGCCATCCCTCGCTCGCCCCGGCGCGCGCCGCGGCAGGCCTGCTCCTGCTGATTTCGTCTGGAGGAGCGTGTTGGCTGGCGCTCTTCTCGCTCTTGTTTCTGATCGGCGGGCGCCGGGGGCGCCGGATCGCCCTCACCGGAGCACTGGCGGTCTTGCTGGCACACGCGGTGGCTGCCTGGGGATTGTCCGGCCTGTTCCAGCGGGCGGATCCGGCGTTGACCTTTTCCCGGGGGATCTTCACCCTTTCCGCCTTCCAGCCGCGCTTTTCCTTTCCAGCCACCCGAACCGCAGAGGCGCTGGCCGCCGTACCCTTCCTCAGCCGAGGGGGGCCGGCGGCGACGGGGTTGATCTGGACTGCGGTGGTTGGAATCGCCTGGGCCGAAGTGTACGCGGGGACGGCGTTTCCCACCGACCTCCTCGGAGGGGCGCTCGTGGGCTTGGTCAGCGCGGGCCTGACGGTCTGGATTCTGGGGACCCCGTTCCGGCGCCCCAGGGGACAGGTGATCCCCCTCCCCAGGCGCCCGCGTCGTGCCTCGGGGACACCGTCTGTCCGCAGGCGGCGCTAACGGGACTTTACGAGTCAGCAGCGAACCCTGTTGAATGAACGATTGTGAATAATTATTCTCAATCACGCAAGGTGTAGCACCTGATGATGTATTGTCCTGCGCCCTGCGTTCCGGGGCACCCCGCCATGGTGTGGCGCCTCACGGTTTTCCTGTTCAAAAGACAGGGCGTAACCATCAACTGCGACAAGGCTTCTTACCTGGAAACCCTGCTCCTCTTGGCGGACACGCCACGCCGCAGCCCCCGCGCGTAAAGTCCCGCTAATACTGTCCTCCGCACTGGCAAGGCCTGGGACGGGTCGGGAATCATGAAGCGGCACCCGGTCCTTCCCGGACGTTCACGCTCCTCGGGGTCGCCCTTCCGCCCTCTGAGCCGATGTTCCGGACCAGCGCCGACGCCAACGGCTACCAACCCGGAGGATAGTAATACAAGGGTGCTGCGCAAGTCCTCTCGCCGCGCTCGCAGCGCGGCGGGCGCTCTGCCCCGCCGTGGGGTCGCAGCCGCCTTCACGGCACCCGCCGGCTCCGACCTCTTAGTCCCTGTCCCGCAGTGCTTGCGGTAAAGTAGAGCATCGCCAATGGTCGGTTTTGCGTCGCCGTCCGCAACGACCTCTGCGCAGGTAAACTTTGCGCGGTCACCCGTTCCGCAGGATGGTGTTCCCGACACAAGAGGCAAGCCCGCAAACACCGTCTTGGCCACCCCTGACCCGCAACCGAAGACCCTCGCCACGCGATCCGGCCGGTGGTCTCCCACCGGCTCACCCCGACATCCTCCGCGCCGCTTCTGGGGCACGCAGCACCGCCCAGGCGAAACGTGGCAGGGCCAGTTGCCGCCGCCAACGACCCGGCTGCGAGCACAACCGCCACAGCCATTCGAGCCCCAGGCGCCGCACAGCGGGTGGGGCCCGCCGCATCGCCCCGGAGAGTACGTCGAAGCTGCCGCCCACCGCCATGGCCAAGGCGACGGCGCCTAACTCCCGCCGGTGCCGATACAGAAAGCGCTCCTGCGCGGGCACCCCCATACCCACAAGCAGAAGCTCCGCGCCGCTGGACGCTACACGGGCGACCACGCCCGCCTCCTCCGACGGCCCGAAGTACCCGTCGGCCGTACCGGCAATCCGAAGGCCGGGATGGCGGAGCCGCGCCTGCTCCGCAGCGCGCGTGACGACCTGTGGTCGCGCCCCCAGGAAGAAGACGGGACGACTGGAGGCTGCGGCCAGCGCGAGGAGGGTATCCATGAACTCGATGCCCGGAAGCCGAGTCGGGCAAGGGTGCCCCAGGCGTCGTGCCGCCCAGACCACCCCGACGCCATCCGGAAGCGCCAGCGCAGCCGATCGAGCGGCCGCGAGCAATTCCGCATCCTGACGGGCCCGCATGATCAATTCGGGATTCGGAGTGAGGATCACGGCCGACGCGTCGGAGCGCCTGTCGGCCAAAAGCGCCGCGGCGCGAAGCCGCGCCTCATCAGCCGTCACGGCATCGACCGGCACACCGAAGATGTGTAACCGGGAGCGTCGGGGGGCGGATGCCCCAGCACCGCCTGCGGTGTCCCGATCCACCCCCGCCGTATCGACCGCAGAAGCCACGGGACCACCCCCCCTCGCGACGGGCATACGACCGCGCAGTCCGCAATCTTACGTCGGCGCGGGCGTCTCCGCTCCGTCGCGGCGCCTGCCCACCAGAAAGGCGCTGATGAAGGGATCGATGCCCCCGTCCATAACGGATTGTACGTTGCCCACCTCCACGTCGGTGCGGTGGTCCTTCACCATCTGGTACGGGGCGAAGACGTATGAGCGGATCTGGTTGCCGAAGGCGATGTCACCCTGCGGCCCGCGCACCGCCGCCAGCTCCCGCTCGCGCTCCTCCTGCTTCCGCTCCGCCAGTTTGGCCCGCAGGATGGTCATTGCCGTCGCTCGATTGCTGTGCTGACTGCGCTCGTTCTGACAGGAGACAACGATGCCGGTCGGTATGTGCGTGATGCGGATCGCCGACTCCGTCTTGTTGACGTGCTGCCCCCCCGCGCCGCTGCTGCGGAAGGTGTCGACCTGCAGGTCCTCCGGCCGGATCTCCACCCCGGCATCCTCGGGCAGGTCGGGAAGTACGTCGACGGATGCAAACGAAGTATGCCGCCGGCCAGAGGCGTCGAACGGCGACATGCGCACCAGGCGATGCACACCCTTTTCCGCATGCAGCAGCCCGTACACACACGGACCCCGCACCGAGAAGGTGGCACTCTTAATCCCCGCCTCCTCGCCCTCGATCAGATCGAGCAGCGTGTACGCGAACCCCTTGCCCTCCACCCAGCGGCGATACATGCGCAGCAGCATCTCGGCCCAGTCCTGCGACTCCGTGCCGCCGGCACCGGGATGGATGGCCACAATCGCATCGCCACGATCATAGGGACCATCCAGCAGCACCTGCATCTGCAATTCGGCCACCTGCGCCTCGACCTCGGGCAGCACCCGCTCGGCCTCGGCCACCAGGTCGACATCCCCCGGTTCCAGTGCGGCGAGTTCGCTGAGGGCCTCCAGGTCGGCGACAGCCGCCTCCACCCGACCGAGCGCCAGTGCGGGATCGCGCAGCGACTGGAGGCGGGCCATCTTTTTTTGAGCCGTTCCCGCCGCCTCCCAGAAGCCTGGAGCAGCGCTCTCCTGTTCTAACGTGGCAATCTGGCGCCGCAACGCGGGGGTGTCAAAGAGACCTCCGCATATCGTTCACCTTGGAACGCAGAGCGACCACCTGATCCCGAAACTCCTCCCAATGCACGCGCACACTCCTCTTTTCCGACTGCTGCGACGGGCATGCGACCGAACCGGGCCAGCAGCCTAACGCCCGTGGCAGTGCTTGTATTTCTTCCCGCTGCCGCAGGGACAGGGGTCATTGCGGGCGACCTTCTTCCGTGCTCGGCCAGCCGTGCTAGGTGGTGGGGAAATCCGAGGACCGGACGGTACCCTGGGCGCCGGATCCGGCCGGGGGAATGGAGCGGCGGCAGCGCGGACTTCCCCTAGCGGAGCGGAAGCCGACGTGACGCTGGCGCCAGATTCAGCCGCTGTGGGTTCAGCTCCGGCGGACGGCGGAGCGGCGGATTCCGGGCCGGCAGGCGCCGGAGCGCCGCCTCCCGGCCCCACCGCAAGTGCCTGCTGCAGCCCGATCTGCTGCTGACGTTGCCACTCCGCCACCTGCTCCGGGGTCAACTGCACAAAGGCCGCGGTATACACGTAGCGCACCGCGTCCTCGCGAATGCGCTGCACCAGTTCCTCGAACATCTCATAGGCCTCGATCTTGTACTGCGTGAGCGGGTCCAGTTGGCCGTACGCCCGCAGACCGACCCCCTCACGCAGATCGTCCATCGCATCCAGGTGCTCCACCCACTGGGCGTTGACCACCCTGAGCAGGACGTCGCGCTCGAATTGCCGCATTCCCTCCGGTCCGACAAGCTTCTCCCGCTCGGCGAAGGCGGCGGCCGCCTCCTGCAGCAGCAGCCGCTGCACCTCCGCAGGCTCCTCCACCTCCGCCAACGCATCCGCCGTCAGGCGCCCGGCGGGCAGGAAGAACTGCTCCGCAGCCTGCAGCAGGGCGGCACGGTTCCACTCCTCGGCGTCGGCGTTGTCTGGGCAGTGGGTTCCGACCAAGCCCTTGATCAGATCAACGGCCATCTGCTCCACAATCGGATGGCAGTCACCCTCCGTCAAGATGCGATGCCGTTGGGCATAGATAACCTCGCGCTGCTGGTTCATGACGTCGTCGTAGTCCAGGACGTTCTTCCTGGCTTCGAAGTTCCTCGACTCGACCTTACGCTGGGCGGACTCGATCGCGCGCGTCACCAGCGGGGACTCGATGGGCTCGTCCTCTTCCACCCCCAGCCGATCCATGATCCCCCGAAGGTTGTCGGTGCCAAAGAGGCGCATCAGGCTGTCCTCCAGGGACAGATAGAATCGCGAGCTTCCGGGGTCGCCCTGCCGTCCACTGCGGCCCCGCAGCTGATTGTCGATGCGGCGCGACTCGTGTCGTTCCGTTCCCAGTACGTGCAACCCGCCGGCAGCGACCACGCGCTCGTGTTCGAGATCGGTCTCCAGCTTGAACTTGGACATCAGATCCTGGTATCGGACGCGTAATGCGGCCAACTGCTCTCCCGTCGCGCCCGCCGGGAGCGTGCCGCCCAGGGGCGGACCGTCGGCGGCACCCGCCCCGACGGCAGTGTGCGCCGCAGCTATGCCGGATGGGCTGTCCTGCCCGGGAAGCACAGGCGATATCCTTTCCGCAGCGAGGTCGACCAGTTCGGGGGGGACACCCTCCTGCAGCAGGCGCTGCCGGGCCAGATACTCGGGATTGCCGCCAAGGAGGATGTCCGTACCGCGCCCAGCCATATTGGTGGCGATGGTCACCGCACCGACACGCCCGGCCTGGGCGATGATCGCGGCCTCCTTGTCGTGGTGTTTGGCATTGAGCAACTGATGCGGCACACCTTCGCGGTCCAACATGCGGGAGAGCCGCTCGTTCTTGTCAATATCGACTGTGCCGACCAGAACTGGCTGCCCGCTGGCGTGCAGTTGCTTGATCTCACGCACCACGGCGCGGAGCTTGGCGGCCTCGGACTTGTACACCAAGTCCGGATTGTCCTTGCGAATCATCGGTAGGTTGGTCGGGATCTGGACGACGTCTAGCTTGTAGATCTTGTGGAATTCGTCTTCTTCGGTGGCGGCCGTGCCGGTCATGCCAGCCAACTTCTTATAGAGGCGGAAGTAGTTCTGATAGGTGATCGTCGCCATGGTCTGCGTCCCCTGAGCGATCTTGCAGCCCTCTTTGGCCTCGATCGCCTCATGCAGCCCGTGCCCGTACCGGCGCCCGAACATCAGGCGCCCCGTGAATTCGTCAACGAGGACGATCTCGCCGTCCTTAACGATGTATTTCTGATCGCGCAACATCAGCGCCTTGGCCCTCAGGGCGTTTTCCAAGTAATGGGATAAATTCATGTGCTCGACATCATACAGGTTCTCGACGCCCATCGCTCGCTCGACCTTGTGGATCCCGGCCTCAGTAGGGGCGACCGTCTGCATCTTCTCGTCGGCGTTATAATCCTCTTCCGGGACCAGGTCTTCGACAATCGCGGCGAAGCGATAATACAGATCGGCCGGCTTCTCCGTCGGGCCGGAAATGATCAGCGGCGTGCGCGCCTCATCGATCAGGATGGAGTCAACCTCGTCGACGATGGCAAAATGCAGGTCCCGCTGGGTGAGTTCCGAGACATCCAACGTCATGTTGTCTCGCAGGTAATCAAAGCCGAACTCATGATTGGTGCCATAGGTGATGTCGGCGGCGTAGTTGTGACGGCGCGTCGGACTGTCCCAATCATGGATGATCACCCCAACCGACATGCCGAGGAAGCGGTAAATCTGCCCCATCCACTGACTGTCGCGTCTGGCCAGGTAGTCGTTGACGGTGACCACGTGGACGCCCTTGCCCTCTAGCGCGTTGAGGTACGCCGGCAGCGTCGCCACCAGGGTCTTGCCCTCACCGGTGCGCATCTCGGCCACGCGCCCCTCGTGGAGGACGACGCCCCCCATGAGTTGAACGTCGAAGGGCCGGAGGCCCAGGGCACGCGTGGCGCCTTCGCGGGCGACGGCGAAGGCCTCTGGCAACAGGCTGTCCACCGTGGCGCCGTTGGCCAGGCGCTGCCGGAACTCCGTAGTTTTGCCCTGCAGCGCACCGTCGTCCAGGGCGGCGATCTCCGGCTCCAGATCACTGATGACCGCCACAGTACCCTGGAGGCGCCGAATCTCCCGCTCATTGGCATTGAACATTCGTCGCAGCATGCCGAGCACGGTCGGCCCACCCCCTGAAGCAGCGGGCGCCCGCCAGCGCGGCACCGCGTCAACGCGGGCCGGGCCGCGGACGCCAGGCAGAGACATTTCAGAAGTGTAACATTTGGACGGCAGGGGCGGCAATGGGCGACATGGAACGCCTATCCATTAAGTCCTTGGCCCGGACTCCGCTTGCCTGGCGGCACCCCTCTCGCCGGAACCGGAGGGGACCGGTGTCTCCCTACCGCTCAGGGACGATGCGCTGCGCTGCGTCAAGAACCGCGCGCACCGCCGCTGCCCGCTCGTCATCCTGGACGAGGGACACCCCGAAGAGCAAGCGGCCGCGGCCGTCGTCCATAGCGCAGAGTATGGCCAGGGATCCGGCCACCCGCAGCCGCCGCATCTCCACCACATCCCCCGGACACCGGCGGGGATCGGCGGCACGCACAGCCTCCAGCGCAGCGTGCGCCGCCAGCTTCATCGCATCCGCATCGGAGGCCGGCTGCCGCGCATGCCCTTCGAACGCACGCCCAGCCGCAGACAGCGTCACGCTGGCCTGGGCGGTTGCACCACTGCGCGTCGCGATGCATTGCACGAATTGAAGGCTCCGGCCTTCTTCCTTCAGGTCGGACACGTTGCGGAGCGCCGTCACGACAAAGGCGCTCCGCGCCACATAGAGGCCCCACAGGGCAAACCATGCGCTCTGGATATCCTTGGCCACCGCGAGCCGCCGAGATCCCTCAACCACCACTCGGACGCGGTATGGCAGCGGGTCGTCCGCCCGGCGCAGGATTCGGCAGCGCTGTACTCCGACGACCTCCAGGGCGGCGGATTCGAGTGCAGCGGCTTCCACAAACGGCTGCGCGTGGCTGCTGGCGAATTCCTCTTCGGGTGAGGCGGGCGCACCGGCGGCGTCCGCCGGCCGGATCGCTGGCGAAACCTTTGGACGCAATCGGTAGCCGTTGCGGCGCATATACGCCCCCCCTACAAAACCGATGCCTCGCCACTCCGGTCGCCCGCCGGCGCCCGGCTCAACCCGCCGCGGGCTGCAGCCGGCGCAGGATCCGGTCGGCCAGCAGCCACAGGCCCCCGTACACCAGGGTGTGCCCTCCGGTCACCACCGGAACGGGGGAGGACCAAGCAGCTGCCGTAAAGGCACGGAGCCGCGCATCGCCGACTTCGTCCGCCGCGCCGACGTCGGCATGGAAGCGGTCGCAGTCGGACAGCGGCTGCCGCCAGTGCGCCATCAGGACGCGGGTGTCGAAGACACAGGCGTCGGCGCAACCCTGCAGGTGCGTGAAGAAGGCCTCCGGCCCTAACGCGTCGCATAGCCGGCCGACAAACGAAACCACGGCACCCGCACTCACCCGGCCGAGGGCACGCATTCCCCGCTCTTCAGAGAAGACCCGCAGTCGGCAGCGCAGATGCATGTTGAGGTAACCGGTCACGGGCGAGCCCACGCGGCCGAACAAGGCCAGTTCAGCCCCGTCCGCGGCGAGGACCGTCTCCACAGCCGCAAGTCGCTGCCGCAACCGATCGACCCAGGGCATGCCTCCGGAGTCCAACAGCGCGCGCGTGCGCACCCCGGCTCCCGCCTCCCCGGCCAGAAGCGCCGCATCGGCCGGAGTGTCCACGTCGAAGTTGACCCGAGCGCTGTTTTCGACCAGCACACGCCGCAGGCCCGCCGACACCAGGGCGTGTCCAAGGGCGTTGTCAGAATCCGGCAACTCGACAGAGAGCGCAACCGCCGCGGGCGAAAACGCCAGGACGTCCGGGGACTGGGGATTATTCTGCACCGAGGCACCGGGATGGCTTCGCGCAAGCACCAGGAAGCGGCGCACATCCTCGACCGCATACAGCGGGGCCGCCGCACCGCCCATGACCAGCGCCAAAGCCGCCCCGTAACGGTTGATCAGTCTGGCGAGGCTGTGACCGAAATGAAACGGATACTCCGCCGCAGAGTCCTCCACTTCGACTCCGGGTGGAACTGCGGCGGCAAGTTCCGACCGGTCCGTGATCAGCACCACGCGATCCAGGGCACCCTCACCAAGGAGCGTGGCCAGCACCGAAAGGGTGTCCAGGGCGATGGCATCGCGGATACGGCGCAGGTCCAGCTCCAAGACGCTCTGCGGTTGGCCGCCGCCCTCAAATACGAAGGCGACGGCGGGGCCGGTGGCCGGGGTACCGGGGGCGGGCCGGTATGGCATGGCGCCTCCTTGAGCCGAAGGTGCGAGCCGCCGCGGACATGCGCAACTATTGACCCACGATCAATCCATAGCCTCCGTGGCGCCGGCGGTAGACAACCTGGACCTCTTCGCTCGCCGACTCCCGGAACACGAAGAAATCGTGCCCCAGCAGGTTCATCTGGAGCACCGCCTCCTCCAGGGTCATCGGCTTCAGAGGGAAGAGCTTTGTCCGCACCAGGACCTCCCCCTCCTCCGCCGCGTCGTCGGGGCCATCAGCCACCGCGTCGGGCACCGCTCCGGTGTCGGCCCGCCTCAGCCCGCCGTGCCGGTGCTTGCGGTTCAAGCGTGTTCTGTATTTCTCGATCTGTCGCTCCAGCTTTTCAAGAACCAGATCCACGGCAGCGTACATCGACGCCTCCGAATCCTCCGCACGGACCAGGAACCCCTCGAAGGGGATGGTCACCTCGACCGACTGCAGGTCGCGCTGAACACTGAGCACCACCTGTGCCGTCGGGACCGTTCCCGCGAATAGGCGGTCGAGCTTGTCCAGGCGCTGTTGCACATGGCCACGCAATGATGGAGTGAGTTCCAGACTCTTTCCGTATAGGGCCAATTGCATCACGGGTTCCTCCCACTCTCGGGGCCCGCTGCTCCCTCTGCCCGCCCGGGCGGATCGGGTGGGCGCGGCGTGCCGACCAAATCACGGGGGGGAATACTTGGCCTTTGTTCAAACAGAATCCTGCCCCGCGGCCCGGCAGGCGTTCCCCGCGAGGAAGCAGCCGAACGGCGACGAACATCGCGGCGGCGCCCGGGAACCGGCCGAGCGCCGCGATACCGCCTGTCCCGATCCTGCACGGCTTGCGGTATCCGGGAGGAGCAGGATCTTGCGCGCCGTCGTGTCCGCTGCGCCTGTGTACGCCGCCCTGGCCCGCCGCGAGCTGGACACGGTGCTGCCCATCGGATCGAGCCTGGAGGAATTGTCTGCCGGCGTATGGCTGCTGTCGACACGGGGTAGCTTCGCGGACCGCACCGCAGAATTGTCGCGCACGGTCTTCGTCCGGCATTGCTGCCCGGTTTCCGCCGAGGTCCCGTTTGCGGCTGATTCGCCGGCAACCCTCGCAGCCGAACTGCTGCCGGCGGCCCTGGGCTGCCTGCGCGGCGTCTGCTGTGTTCAGGTGCAGGTGCGGATCCTGCCCGCCTCCCGTACCCTATCGCCCGGCCCGCTCGCGGCACACCTGCGCGCGGCGCTCAACGGTGCGGGAGTGCACGCCGTCGGCGGTCCTGCGGATCTGGCCCTTTCCCTTGTGATCACCGACAATTTGGCCTTTCTCGGTTGTTCACCAGTAAAACAAAATCTCTCCCCCTGGCCCGGCGGCGAGGCGCGCCTGCGCCGGGATCCGGCGGAGATCTCCCGGGCCGCGCGTAAATTGGAAGAGGCCATGATCCTGTTCCGAGTGGAGGCCCCCCCTGGCGGGCGCGCGGTGGACCTGGGCGCGGCCCCCGGCGGCTACACTGCATTCTTGCTGGCCAGGGGCCTGCAGGTGGTCGCAGTCGACACCGGGCAACTCTCGTCGGGCCTGGTGGGAAAACCCGGACTGACCTTCCTGCGCGGGCCGGCCCACGGCATCCCCCTTCCCGTGGGACCCTTTGACCTTCTCACCGCGGACTTGAGTTGGGATCCCCTGCGGGCCGTCGAGTGCGCCTTGCGCTTCCGCCCCCTTCTGACCTCCGGTGCCCACGGGATCTTCACGATCAAGTTCTTCGGCGGCGACCCGCTGAACATTGTGGCGCGCGCCCGCCGCCGCCTTGAAGCGGGCTATCGAGTGTTGGCGGTGCGCCACCTCTTCCACGACCGAGATGAGGCCACGGCACACCTGCGCGCCTGAGGACGCCGCGCACGCCGACAGCCCGGCGGACACGCCTCGACCGAAGCAGCCCCAGTCGAGGCGGGCAGGGCCACCCGGTGGCTACACGCGGCACTCCTACGGGGCCCCCGCCGGCAAGCATATGCCGTCTGTCTCCGTTGCCGTGTGGGCGGGCGCGGCGCGCAGGTGATCGGTTGGCGTGATGCAGTCGCCCAAAGGTACGTGTTCAGTGAGGTGCGTGGTCAAGAGTACCTTGCGGGGATAGAGGGGCGCGGAGGATGGATCGGAAGTCCGGTCGGAGTGGCTTGAGGAAGATGAAGCGCTCGGGGAGGCGATGAGTGCGGCGGTGGTGGCGGTCGTTTCTGCCGCGGCCGGTAGTTTCACCGAGACAGAGCCAACCGGCAGCGCGGTAGCTGGTGCCGAAGAAGCGATGGGAGTCGACGAAGGTCTCGATGGCGACGGGTTCGTAGGCATAGCGGGTGAGCCAGTCGGCGGCGAGGCGACGAGCGAGTTGGCCCAGGAGGCTGGAAGCGAGGAAGCGGACCCTGACCCAGGGCAGGATGAGGAAGGTGGACTGGTCGACGATCAGATAGAGGCGAGCGGCGCGCTGCTGGTCGGACCAGCGGAGGAAGCGATCACGGGGTGCGACCTTCCAGGCGGAAGCGGAGAACTCCATGGCGGCTAGGGGAAGGCCAGAGGTATCCCATGCCAGGTAGCGGAGTTGGGCTCCGCTGTGGCGACGGAGGCCGAGGTAGTGCCAGCGGGCAACGAGTTCGCGCCAGAGGTCGATCTCGGCACGGGAGGAGACCGGGCGCAGGGTGATCGGGCCCAGGTCACGACGGGAGCCGGTGATGCGGGGGTGCGGGTC
Source organism: Bacillota bacterium (assembly GCA_021803205.1). GTDB lineage: Bacteria > Bacillota > Sulfobacillia > RBS10-35 > JAJYVN01 > JAJZMB01. Next base: position 22,801 of record JAJZMB010000140.1, read on the forward strand.
GGATGCGGGGGTAAAAGCAACCTTCGGAGTGTATGGGCCAGCGCGATAGGCGGGCGCGGGCAGGGTGAGCAGGCCGTCTGCTTCCATGGCCCGCAGGGCGATGTTGCAAGTGGTCAGCTTGAGGCTGCCGTCTTTCTGAAACCAAAGGAGACGCGCGCAGAGCGCGCGTGCGATTGCGGTGCGGGTGGGGTATTGGCTGCGGTCGGCGGCCATCGCGGCGACCATGGCCAGTTCGTCTGCGGAGAACATGCGATTCCCGTAGCGACCCTGAGTCACGAGCTATCCACCCCCACAGGTGTTTGGATGCGCAGGGGTCGGCGACAGGGCTGGCGGCGGCGGCGGTCCACAGGGGTACGGGGGTGAACGGCCAGGAGGGTGACCGCAGGCGGTGGCGCAGACCAGGTGGCGCGGTCCTCGGCAGAGACGGCCCAGGGCAGGAAACGCTGCAGAGATGCGCCGGTCAGGGGTTGACCACCGTTTTCGGCACAGGCCTGGAGGTAGGCGGTCAGATAGGTGAGGGGGTTCAGGCCGTGCAGGATGGCCGTCGCCAGGATGGACCAGAGCATTTCCGCCAAGTGGGCCGACCAGAGGTTGCCGAACAGGAGGAAATTCTTGCGGCCGACCACGGGGCCGCGCAGGGTGCGCTTGAGTTCATTGTTGTCCAGGGGGACCTCGGGGTGATCCAGGAATAGGGTCAAGCCGGCCCAACGGTCCAGCATGCTCTTGAGCACCTGGTGCTGCGGCGGCGACAGGGTGGCGTCGAGCAACTCTCGCTTGGCGGTGGCACGCATGCGGTCCACATGAGCGCGCAACCGCTTGTCTGCGGCATCCCACTGGTCCGCCCCGGCCTGGCGGCGCTGGGTGGCCAGTGTGTAGAGGGTATGGATCCGCCGCCGCCACTGCTCGGCCCAGTGTGCGGTTGTCGGCGTGGCCTGCTTTCGTGCCACCTTGAGGAACAGTCGGCGCTGATGCGCCCAGCACCAGGCATTGAGCACCCAGCCGGCCAGGCCCTTGTAGACGGCGTAGCAGTCACTGACCAGGATCAGCAGCGGATGCTCGGGCGGGGTCTTGTCGGTGTCCCAGCCGAAGAACTTGGCGGGGACGCCCCCGTCGCGGCCCTGTCGGAGCAGGAAGGCGATCGCTTGCCTGCTGCGGAAGCACCAAAGCCACCAGCGGGACCGGTGATCGGGAGCACGCTGGGGTTCGCCTTCCGGGGTGTGCACGGTGGCCGTCGTCTCGTCTGCTCCGACCAGCGCGGCTTGCCGCACCTGCTCGCAGATCGCGGCGTACAGCGGCTCCAACAGGGGCCCCAGGTGCTTCAGCATCCCGGTGATCCCGCCGCGGCTGACGGGTTGAGCCGGTGAGTGCAGGCCGATCCCCTGCAAGATCCGGTGCAGTGGATGGCCCAGCCAAAACTTCTCCACGCAGACGCGGGCGAGGAATTGCGGCGAGAGCAGACCCTTGGCAATGACCTTGGCGGGGGGCGGGGCCACCTTGATCGGCTTGCCCCCCGGGCAGTTGCAGGCCTTATGGTACTTCTGTCGCAGATACCGCCGGTAGAAGAGCACGGTAACCCACTCGGCCACCAACGAGATGGCGAACATCCCCGGCATCGGCTCGTACAATTGGCCGCACTTGGGGCAGCGCCGCTGGTCTTCCGGCAACGTCCTGACTTCGTCGATGCAGGGCAACTCTGCCTTGGTGCTCCGGGTGTGTCCCGGATGCCCCGGCCGGGCACCCCGCCGCTTCGGTGTGGATTGGGTTGGAGGCGTTGGCGGTGGTACCGACGGCAACGGAGAAGCTTCGGACTCGGTGGCCGTCGCAGGAGACAGTTCTTCGGGGACATCGCTCCCTGCTACCGCACCGCGCTCGCTGTGCTGACCAAAGAGCTGATGCGCATACTCCCGGATCGTTGCTTGCAGGTG
>JAJZMB010000037.1 GCA_021803205.1 Bacillota bacterium
TCCCTCCGGTGCCGGCGTATGGTCTCCGCAAGCCTCCGGAGATGGGACCGGCCCGCGGACCCGCCGCGCGGCGCACCTCCAGGAGGCCGACGCCACACGCGCTGCCAGTGAGGACCCCGGCCCCCCACGCATCAGGGGACAAGGGGCAGACACAAGCCCGCGGGCGCGGATCGGGCCGGCCTGCGCCGCCCCCTCCTGAGGATGGTGCCCATGCCGGAAGCCCCCGTTACCGCACAACCCTGGGTCGGCGGGGAGTGGGTCCTCTCGGACACCGCCCCCGGCGACCCGGCCCCCGGTTGGTCCGGCGCGCGCACCACAGGCCAGCTCACCGCCAGCGGGCGCGCAGCCCTTGCCCTCTGCCTGCGCCGCCTCCGGGCGCGCACGGTGCTGGCGCCCGCGTACGGCTGCCCGGCGCTCGGCCAGGGTGTGGCCATGGCGGGCGCCGAACCGGTGTACTATCCGGGCGATGCGCAGATGCGCCCGCAGTGGTCCATCCTGCCCGGGTTCGCCCGTAGATCCGGGGCGGACACGCTGCTGCTCGTCCATCCCCTCGGCATGCTGCAGGACGGCTCCGAAGCGCGGCGCATCGCCTCCGTGTGCCGCCTGCTGCTTGTGGAAGACGCCTCGCACGCGCTGGCCAACTCCGCTGGCTGCTGCTGCCTGGGCGCAGGCACCACGGACGGGTACGTCGCCAGCCTGCGCAAGGTGCTTCCCGTACCGAGCGGTGGGCTGTGGCGCCTATGGGGCGTGCCCGACACCGAGCAGGAGGGCGATCCGGAAGGAGGCGGGCCGCCAGACGGCGCGGAGCCCTTCGCCTCGGCACGGGCGGAAGCCTTTGCCCTCCCGCCGGGTCCGGCGCGCCACCGGGCGCTGTCGCGCGCCGAAGGCAGACTCGATGCCGCGGCGCGCCTGGCGAGGGCCGCGCCGGATACCCGCCTGGCCCTGCAACGCCTGCACGCCCGGCCCGCCGCAGACGCCGCGGCCTGGCGGGCGCGCTGCCGCGCCAATTGGACGGAACTGCGCGAAGGATTGCACGGCACGGCCTGCCGCCCGGTGTTCACGGAGCTGCCCCCGGGCGTTTGCCCCGCCGGCTTTGCCATCCGCTCCCCCGACCGCACCCGGCTTGCCCGCTTCCTGCTCGACCGCGGCATCGAAGCGGTGCAGCACTGGCCGATCGCTCCGGATGCGCGCACTGCCCTCTCCCGGCAGGAGCGGCTCCTGGCGGGGACTGTACTCACCCTGCCCTGCGACGGGCGGTACGGCAGTGCGGGCATGCGGCGAATCCTGCAGGCCTGCCTGGAGTTCGGCGGCCGGACATGAGCGTGCAGGCCTCGCCGACCCGGCCGGAGAGCGAGACAGACCCGCAGGGCGCGCCGCCTGGCACGGCCTCTCCCTCCCGGAGGTCCTTGCCCCTTACCCGGCTGCGGACCCGATGGCCGAACCGACGATGCCACGCTGCTGCTGATAGCTTGCGGCACCCAGCAGTGCCGTTGCCCGAGCCAGGAGTTTGGACGCCCCGGCCTGATGCTGGTGCTGCTGCACCAACGCCAGCCAAAGATTGGCCTCGCCACCGATCGACCCCGGTTGCGTGACCAGCGCGTACAGGATGTGGACCGCCGTGGCCCACTGCCCTTCGATGGCCGCCGCTTCACCGGCGGAGAGCTGCACCCCCGGTTGCGTCGGTGGGAAAGGCGGGATCGGTGAAGCCGCCACCTGCATCTCCCGCACGGCCGGGGCCGGCATCGCGGCGGCGCGCGCCGCGATCTCGGAGGCCAGCGTCGCGATCCGGGCGAGATAGGACCTGGCCGCGGCCGGATCGGGATGGGTCTTGTTGGTGGCGGCGCCGATGGCCGCGCTGACCAGGGCGACGCTCAGACTCTCGTACTGGTTCGGCTCGTACGGCGCGTCGCGGACCGCCGTCTGGAGCTGGGTCACTGCCGCAGCGCTCTGGCCGGTGACCTGGAGAAACTGGGCGTAGCCATCGCGCAGTTGCGGATTGAAGGGGTTCAGGCGCACCGCCTGTCGCAGATCGGCCCCGGCCTGCGCCAACGTCTGCCCCTGCTGCTGCGCGGGCTGCTTGGCGGCAGCGTTCCAATCGGTCAGGCCGAGGTTGTAGTAAGCGTCGGCGGACCACGGATCGTCGGAGATGGCGCGCGCGAACAGCGCGGGGGACGCCGCATTCTGCAGCCCGAGCCGGTCGGCCGTCCCGAGGGTGTGCACCCCCACCCACTGCACCAGCGCGAAGATGCCGACCGCCAGGCAGCCGCTGCCGAAGGCGATCCCTGCCCAGAATCGCCCCGGCGACGGCACGTGCCTCGACCGGTATCCGCGGGGCGGGATCACCGCGGGCCGGGGCAGCGCCGCCGCACGCAACAGGCCCGCGGCCACCCACAGCCCCAGGCTGATGCCGCCCAGCGACAGGGTGAAGTCGATGAAACCGTGCCCGCCCAGCATGACGCACGCCGCGAGCAGCCCGAGGACCACCGGGCGGTCCGCGGGCTGCGCCCGGCGCCAGGCGGCCCGCCCGGTCCAGAGCAGCAGCGCCCAGAAGGCCACCCAGCACGCCAGCCCGACAGCCCCGGTGGCGATGAAGGTCTGGACCCAGCCGTTGTGGACCTGCGTCGAGGAATACCCGTAGCTCTGGAAGGCGCGGTAGGCGGCGGCCCAGCCCCCGCCGCCCCAGCCGAGGACCGGACGCTGCAGGGCCATCCGCAGGCCGTCGCGCCACCAGGCGATGCGCGACCAGGCATTGTACCCGGACAGGCTGTTCCGCCCCAGACGGCTGAGGACGGAATGCGCCAGATGCAGCTTCAACGCGGCGGCGCCGCCAGCCAGGACCGCCAAGGCCCCGGCCCCTCCCATCAGCGCGTGGTAGCGCGCCGCCGGGAGGCGTCGCGCCCGTTGCCAGACCTGGTCCAGGGCTGCGGCGACCACCAGGGCCAGCCCCACCGCGACGAGGGTCGCGGCGGCGCCAGGAGGCGAGGTGGAGGCCGCATGCAGGCGCGCGGCGGCCGCGTTCATCCCGTGGGCCAGAGGCACGGCCCCGGCCCCCACGCCCACCGTGGCCACGACGGCGGCCGCCAGCGTGTCCCCGACCCGGCGCCCGTGGGCGGCGAGGAAGAGGATCAGCACCGGCGCGAAGACCAACGTCGCGCCCCGCGAGAGGGCGAAGAGGAAGGTGAGCAGGCAGAGGGTGGCCACGGCCACGTACGCCGTGCGGCGCCAGGGGACCGCGGTGGACGCCGCCAGCCCGAACGCGAGCAGGGCGATCGCCGCGAGATAGGCGGCCGCCGCGTCCGGGTACTGGATGGCTGTATAGATGCGGCGCCCGACAAACCACGCATGCGCGGGCAATCCGCCCGCCGCGCCGATCAGCCCGGTGACGGCCACGACCAACCCGCCGAGGATCAGGCCATGCAGCACAACGGTGCGCGCGCGCTCGGACGGCAGTGCCAGTTCGGCGGCCGACCAGAAGGCCAGGAAATACAGGACACGGAGCAGCCAGGACTGGATGGCGGCGTTTCCGTTCACCGCGACGAAGATGCTGATGAAGTACGCCCCGACCACGGCCAAGGCCGCCCAATCCAGGGGCGTGCGCGCTAGGCGCCGGTCCGGGGAGCCGCGATACCACCAGACACCGATGGAGATCGCCGCCGCCAGGACGGTGGCGATCAACTGCTGCGGCGGAAAGTAGAGACCGCGAAACCCGCACGCCAGCCCCACCAGCAGGGCCAGTGCGCCGGCGAGCGCGGTGTCCGCGGACAGGCGCCCGGCGGCGACCTGCCGCGTCGCTCCTGAACGGCGCGCCGCCTGACCGGCCGGGACGCTGTATGCCTTCGGGGACCTGCGCTGCGCCACTCGGAACTCCTCTCTGCGCTGCGGCCGAAGGTGGCAGACCCCGGCCGGCGTGAACCACCAGACGGAGCCGGACAGTGAGCGAAGCGAGGGGCCGCCCCCCAGCACTGGAGCCCGGGCTCCGGCAGCGGCGCGTCCCTCCACCCGTCCACCCTGGACAGCGGCCCGGCCGAGACGTGGATTGCAGTTTATAGATGCAATCAACGGCCCAACCCGCCGTTCGCGCCCCGGGCTCGGAAACGACGCCCGCAGCACCGCCCGACGCCCGTTTGCGCGGACTTCGACAACGGCGCGCCGACAACCTTGTGCGCGGG
>JAJZMB010000059.1 GCA_021803205.1 Bacillota bacterium
CTAGGGACACCCCGCCCTTCACCTCAACCCGCGATGAAGCCCATGGTGGTGAACAGCGCCATGCCGCCGAGACGGGTGTCCATTCGGCTGTGCTGCACTACCACAGGGCGGTCACTCTCCACCCGCAGGCCGTAGGGTGTCTCTTGCGGAATGCTCAGGCCGATCTCCCCGGGCATGTCCAGACGGAGGTGCACATCCCGCTCTCCCGGCACGGTGACGGGATTGCCGCGCTGCGGCGGGCGGTCGGAGTAATAGGCGGTGACGACCAGCCGCGCCGCCTCGGCGCCGGTGTTCAAGACGCAGATCGCCTCATGGCTGTCGATGCCCTGCCCGCCCCGAGGCAGGTATCCGTCGGGGATGATCCAGACGCGAGCGCCATCACCGTGGGCCTGTGCCATCATCTGTGAAAACCTCCTCGAACTTGTGACCGCTCCGCCGCACACAACACGCAGCGCGACATCAACCGGCAGCGTCGGACGGTCGGCGCCGGCCACGGCGCCTCAATACGCGACGACGGTCCGGGCCACCTGCCCCATCGCCGCGCACGCTGCGCTGGATGCCAGTCAGCGCATGCGCTCGCTGTGCGCCCTCAGAATTCGCCAACGGCCGTCCGGCGCCCGGCGGTAGACCTCGACGGTGACTTCCGCATTGTTCCATTCCGGACGGTCGGGGAAGAGCACGTCCACCCGCATGGCCGCAACCGCCTCACCCGGCCCACGCCGCAACCAGATGATCCCGCTGCGCCGCCAGCGCGCCCGCACCCCGCGCGCACGACCGAAGGAGGCCTCCATCAGGGCCAGGACGCCGGCCCGATCGACGCGCAGCGTCTCGAATCCCTCCGGCCCGGAGAAGGTTCCGCTGAAGGAGTCGTCCAGGCACGCGCCCACGGCCGACAGGTCGGCGCCGTCCCACACGGCCCAGTAGTGACGCTGAAAGGACAACAGGTCCTCAGGCAGGCGTTGTGGCTCCGGTGCCTCCATCGTGCGCAGGCCTCCCCGTCCGCGACCGGTCCGGGCATGGACCAGCACGCGGGCGAGGCTGTGCATTCGCCTCCCGCGGTGGGGCCCCCTGCGGCGGGGCCCCCTGCGATCGGACCGGCTCAACCCGGCCGCTCATTCGGGCAGGGAGGCCACCAAGGCCTTGAAGCAGCGACCCCGCTCCTCGAAGTCCCGGAACTGGTCATAAGACGCGCAGGCGGGCGAGAGCAACACGACGGCTCCGGGCTGCAGCCCGTCCAGCGCTGCGGCCACAGCGGCCGCGAGGTCCCGCACCCGCTCCACCCGGGGCGTGCCCCCCCCGGCGCCGGCCGCAACGGCTCGCGCCAGGAGGTCCGCGGTGGACCCGAAGAGGATGACGCGCTCGGCGGCCTGGGCGAGCCGCGCACCGAGTTCATCGAACGGGATGCCCTTGTCATAACCGCCGGCAAGCAGCACCACGGGGCTGCCGGCAAATGTCTCCAACGCCGCGAGCGTGCGGTCTGGCGTCGTCGCGATCGAGTCGTTGACAAAACGCGCCCCGCGCCATTCCCGCACAACTTCGAGGCGGTGCTCGACCCCACGGAACGAGGCGATCGTCCCGGCAACGATGGCAGGCGGCACACCGGCCGCCATCGCCACGGCGGCGGCGGCGGCGGCGTTTTGCAGGTTGTGCGCGCCAGGCACGGGCATCCTGCGCACCGGCAGGAGCCGCGCGGCCCGCGGATATGGGTGCGGCCCCCCCGAACCCCCGCCCTCGGAGTGCACCCGCCAGGCATGCGGCGGATACCAGCGCAAAAGGCCGTCCTCCACCCCCACGCCCACCTCGACAGGCCCCTTCCCGGAGAAGCAGAGCCGCCCAGCCGGCGCCTCCCGCCCCAGCGCCGCCGCCTCCGGATCGTCCACGCCGAAGACCGCCCAGTCCCCGGTGACCTGCCGGCGGTAAATGTTACGCTTCGCGTCGACATAGGCCGCGTACGAGCCGTGGACATCGAGGTGGTTTTCGCGCACGTTGAGCAGCGCGGCGACGTTGGGCGCCCGCCGCGCCAGTTCAAGTTGAAAACTCGACAATTCCATCACCAGCCAGGCACCCGGCGGCACCTCGTCCAGCCGGTCGATCAGCGGCACTCCGATATTCCCGCCCACCAGGCTGCCAGGACGCCAACGCCGCACGGCCTCGCCGACCAGCGTGGTCGTGGTCGTCTTCCCGGCACTGCCCGTGATGCCGACCACGGGACAGGCGGCGATCTGCAGGACGTAGGCGGCCTCCGTCCACAACTCCGCGCCCGCGGCGGCCCCCGCCGCGAGCACCGGGAGGTCCTTGCGCATGCCCGGCGTGACGAATATGGCGGCAAGACCGTCCAGACGTTCGTGCAGACGCTCCAGGTAATCCGGTCCGGCAAAAAGCGGCGCCCCGGGCGGGAGGTCGGCCGCATAAGGGCCGAGTTCCTCGGATACCTTCCGGTCGTATGCCTCGACCTGCGCACCCTGCCGCCGCAAATAGCGCACCACGGCGGCATTGCTGCGCTGCAGCCCGACCACGGCTACGCGTCGCCCGGCGAGGGTGCTGACTTCCCCTGACCGCGCATCCGTCTGAGTGGTACCTCGCATCGGCCCGGGACGTGCCGCCGTCATCCGGGCATGGGCGGCGGAGCCCGCGCGTGTGGGTGGCGGCATCCGATCTGGCACTCCTTCGGGGCGGTGCAGTGACCGCCCCCGCATATTGTAGCGTTCGCGCGCCCGGCGGCGACAATCGACCGACGGCGGCGCCGAACGGACGCCACAGCGCCGCTGTCTATTCGGCAGGGGCTCCGGCCGCGGGTGCGGAATTGATGATTGATGGTGGTTACTGTTGGCCGGGTGGAACGGAGAGAAGTCGTATGCCGCTCCGTCCGCACCGCGCCCACGTTCGTGCGCGCCGGAACCGGTCGCGGATGGTTTGTGCGTGCGGAAGCGCCGAGGCGGCGGGCCCTCGCCACTGGAGGTCGCAGCTTGACCGTCAGTCGGGTCGCCGGAGTCGGGAAGTCTTTGCTGCAGGCGGTGTCCACCGTCCTGGTCGGCAAGGAGGCCCGCGTCGGTCTCCTCCTGTGCGCTCTGTTCGCCCGGCGGCACGTACTGCTGGAGGATGCGCCTGGCACGGGCAAGACGACGCTTGTCAAATCGCTGGCCCGCGCCATCGGCGGGAGCTTTGCCCGGATGCAGTTCACTCCCGACCTCCTGCCGACCGACGTCACCGGCTTCAACGCATATGATCCGCGCAGCGGCGAGTTTCGTTTCCGCGAGGGCCCGGTCTTCAGCCAGTTTCTGCTGGTGGACGAGATCAACCGCGCCTCGCCCAAAACTCAGGCCGCCCTACTCGAATGCATGGAAGAACGGCAGGTCAGTGTGGACGGGGTTACCTACGTGCTTCCGGATCCCTTTCTTGTCCTCGCCACGCAGAATCCGGTCGAATACGAAGGGACCTTCCCGCTGCCGGAGGCGCAGTTGGACCGTTTCGGCGTTAGGGTGGCCCTCGGATACCCCGACCGGGACGAGGAGGTCGCCCTGCTCGATCGGTTCCTCGCGGCGGACCCTCTCGCCGAAGTCTCCCCGGTCTGCACCATCGATGATGTGGTGGCGGCGCAGCAGGAATGTCGCGGCATCCACGTTGACATCTCGGTCAAACAGTATGCCGTCGACATCTGCGCCGCCACGCGCCGCCACGCCGAGGTGACGCTGGGGGCCAGCCCGCGGGCGACCCTGGCGTTGACCGCGCTGGCACAGGCGCACGCGGCCCTTGACGGCCGGGACTACGTCCTGCCCGACGACATCAAGACGTTGGCGCCCTGGTGCCTGTCGCACCGGATTGTACTTGCTCCCGCCGCCCGCTGGCGGGAGCAGACCGCGGAGGCGATCATCACCGGCGTGCTGCGCGGTGTGCCGGTGCCAACGCTCCCCGCGGCGGGCCGGCACCCGTAGAGGTGCCGCAGAACTCCCGTTTCTCGGCTCCATCCCGGCGCCTGCGGCCTTCGGCTCGCTCCATCCCGGCGCCTGCGGCCCCAGGTCGCTGCGGACGCTGCGCGTCCTGCGCTCCCGGCATCCGGCCCCCAGGTCGCTGCGGACGCTGCGCGTCCTGCGCTCCCGGCATCCGGCCCCCAGGTCGCTGCGGACGCTGCGCGTCCTGCGCTCCCGGCATCCGGCCCGGGACG
>JAJZMB010000039.1:0-49961 GCA_021803205.1 Bacillota bacterium
GAGAAGGCGGTGCGCAGCGCGACATCCAGCCGGGGCCGCTCCGCCACAAGGCGCCGAAGAGCGGGCGGCAGCACCGAGCCGGCCACGAAGATGGAGGCCGCGATCCGCAGCCGTTCGTCGAAGCGCTGCCGCCAGGCGCGGATCTCGCCGACAGCCTCGGTTTCCAGCGCCAGGATCCGTCGCGCATAGGGCAGCAACCGTTCGCCGGCGGGGGTCAGTCGCACCCGACCGCCGCCCCGCTGCAGGAGCTCGGCCCCGGCATCCCGCTCCAGGGCCTGGATGTGCGCGGTCACGGTCGGCTGAGAGAGAAAGAGTCGCTCGGCCGCCCGCCGGAAGTGGCACTGTTCCGCCACAGCGACGAAGGTCCGCAGGTGACGCAGATCCAAGGCGGAACCCTCCCGAAACTGCATGGGCGGTGGGGACGCGCCGCCGAGCCCCGTCCCTGCCGACGCGCGCCACGATCGGAAACCTCGATCGGGATGCCCCGAATTTCGGAATTCCCCTTTTTCTCCCCTTCCGCTACCATTCCTGGCGGCGGCATATTCCCCAAGCCGCCAGGCGAGAGCAGGCAACCGGGCGGCCCTCGCCGGAGGGGACTCCGGCGAGGGCCGCCGCTCTAGGGAGGGACCGCGATGTCTGTGCCGCAGACGCTGTTTGAAAAGATCTGGGACCGCCACGTGGTGGCGGCGCCACCGGGTGCGCCGGCACTGCTGTACATCGACCTGCACCTGGTGCACGAGGTGACATCGCCCCAGGCCTTCGAGGGGCTGCGCCTCGCCGGCCGCCGCGTACGCCGCGCCGACCGCACCTTCGCCACGATGGACCACAACGTTCCAACCGAGGGGCGCGGCCTGCCGATCGCCGACCCGATCTCCGCCAGGCAGATCGCCGCCTTGGAAGAGAACTGCCGCGACTTCGGCATCACGCTCTTCGGTCTGCGGAGCCCCGCGCAGGGAATTGTGCACGTCATCGGCCCGGAACAGGGTCTGACGCAACCGGGCAAGACGATCGTCTGCGGCGATAGCCACACCAGCACGCACGGCGCCTTCGGCGCGCTGGCCTTCGGCATCGGCACCAGCGAGGTCGAGCACGTGCTGGCGACGCAGTGTCTCTGGCAGGCCAAGCCCAAGACCATGGAGATCCGGGTCGACGGGGAGTTGCCGCCCGGCGTCACCGCCAAGGACGTGATCCTGGCGATCATCGGCCGGATCGGCACTGCCGGCGCCACCGGCCACGCGGTCGAGTACCGTGGCTCCGCCCTGGCCGGTCTGTCCATGGAGAACCGCATGACGATCTGCAACATGTCGATCGAGGCGGGGGCCCGCGCCGGCATGATCGCCCCCGACGAGCAGACCTTCGCCTACCTGGAGGGCCGCCCGTTCGCGCCCAGAGGACGCGACTGGGAACGCGCGGTCATGCAGTGGGAGGACCTGCCGACCGACGACGGCGCCGCCTTCGACCACAGCATCTCACTGGCGGCAGAGCAGATCGCCCCGCAGGTGACATGGGGCACGAGCCCCGGCATGGTGGTGGGCGTGGACGGCCGCGTGCCGGACCCGGCGGACTTCGCCGATCCCGACCAGCGGCGTGCGGCGGAGCGCGCCCTGGTCTACATGGACCTGAGGCCCGGAACCGCGATCTGCGACATCCCGGTGGACCGCGTCTTCATCGGCTCCTGCACCAACGGGCGCATCGAGGACCTCCGGGCGGCGGCCGGCGTGGTACGCGGACGGCACGTGGCCAAGACGGTGCGCGGCATGGTGGTGCCCGGCAGCCAGGCCGTCAAGGCGCAGGCGGAGGCCGAAGGCCTCGACCGGATCTTCCGCGAGGCGGGCTTTCAGTGGCGCGAGTCCGGCTGCAGCATGTGCCTCGGCATGAACCCCGACATCCTCCTGCCGGGCGAGCGCTGCGCCTCCACAAGCAACCGTAACTTCGAGGGTCGGCAGGGCCGGGGCGGGCGCACGCATCTCGTCTCCCCGGCGCTGGCGGCCGCAACGGCGATCGCGGGCCACTTCGTGGACATCCGGGAGTAGGGCGCGACGTGCCGGCGAGCCCCCAAAACCCCGTGGCCTGCGGCTGTCGCGGCTGCGGGGGACGGGCCGCGGCGATCGGCCCCCGGCCCCCCCCGCGAAAAACGGTTTACCCGCGCAGGCCCGGCAGGGCGGGGATGCCAGGACGATTGGACAGGACGGCCGCGTGGGCGGGAGCGGGGGCGAGAAGGCGCCCTGCCGGAAACGGGCGTGAGGGGTGATGTGCTGCATGGAGGCCGCCGGGCAGGAGGGCGCGATCGTCTCGGAATTCACCCGTCAGGCGGACACCTTCGCTCGGGCGGCCGTCTACCACCTGGCGGCAACCCTGGAGGTCCTGCTCTCCGCCCTCCCCCTGGCGCCCGACCGGCGCTGGTTGGATGTAGCCTGCGGCCCCGGCATCGTGACGTGCGCCCTGGCCGGCCACGTGCGCGAGGCCGCTGGCGTGGACCTCACGCCGGCCATGCTGGAAAAGGCCCGGGACGCCGCGGCGAGGGCAGGTGTGCACAATGCGGTCTTCGTGCCGGGGGATGCGACGGCTCTGCCCTTTGACGACGCCACCTTCGATGGCGCACTCACGCGTTTTTCCCTCCATCACATCCCGGGCCCGGCCCGAGTCCTGCGTGAGATGGCGCGTGTCGTGCGGCCGGGCGGCTGCGTGGCGGCCGCCGACCATCTCACCGCGGACGGGTCGGCAGCCGCTGGCTGGCATCACGACATCGAACGGTTGCGCGATCCCTCACACTGGCTATCGCTCGGCCCGGAGGTCTTCTTCGGGTTGGGCGAGTCCTGCGGCCTGCGGCTGGTGAACCGGCAGGTCGTACCGTTCGATCTGGACTTCGAGGAGTGGCTGACCCGGGGGTCCGGCGGCGCGGCCAATCGGGCGGTGATCGAGGACCTGCTGGCCGCTGCGCCCCCCGGAAGCGACGACATCTTCACGGTCTCCGGCGGGAGGCTGCACCTGTCTCTGGGCATCGCCGTCTGGCACCGCCCTTGATCCGCAATAGAGGCGCCGCGGCCTGCGGTCCCGCGCGGATCCGCGGCGCGATTGGAGCGTGGAGCCCGATGACGCCGTTTCGCGTGCACACCGGCCGGGTGGCTCCGCTGGACCGCGTGAACGTCGACACCGACCAGATCATCCCCAAGCAGTTCCTGAAACGCATCGAACGCACCGGCTTCGGACCGGCCCTCTTTTACGACTGGCGCTATGAGGCGGACGGCAAGACACCGCGCGCCGACTTCGAACTGAACCGCCCGGAGTGCGCAGGCGCGACCATCCTGCTCGGCGGACCCAACTTCGGTTGCGGCAGTTCGCGCGAGCACGCGCCGTGGGCCCTGCTGGACTATGGCTTCCGGGCACTGATCGCTCCCTCGTTCGCGGACATCTTCTACAATAACTGCTTGCAGAACGGCATTCTGCCGGTGCGGCTGCCCGCGGAGTCCGTCCACGCGCTCTTCGCGCGGGCCGAGGGTGCCGGGGCGGCCGGATACGAGTTGACGGTCGATTTGGAGAAGCGCGAGGTGCGCGACGCCTCCGGCTTCACGGTCGGCTTCAACATCGACCCCTACCGCCGGGAGTCGCTGCTACTCGGGCTTGACGACATCGACCGCACCCTGCAGCAGGAGGAGGCCATCACGGCCTACGAGGCGAGGCATGCGGGCGGACTGCCGGTGGCATAGGCAGGTGAGAGCGGGCCCGCGGCTTCGCCCCCACTCGCCGGCTCCGGTCCGGATACCCTGGTCGGGCCGCGCCGGCCCGACCAGGGGCGGGAACGGTTTGCCGTGCGCGCCGGAACGGATTCGGGCGGCGGGGGCCCGAATGGCCCTCTGCCGCATGGCCGTGAGGGGCGTGCAAAGCCTCGCGCGCGCGACTGCCGGGCGGTGAAGACCCGTTGGCTGTCATTGCCACGCATCGTTCCCGGGTTCCGGGGCCATAACTAGCGGTGCCCGCAGCATCCGGTTCGGATATCCGGGACCCCCGCAGTCCATGCCAATGGCATAGCGATTGCGGCCCAACGGATGAACCGGAACCCCTGCGGGCATTGTCTTTCCCCCGGCAGCCGCGCCGAGCACGCGGTTGCGGCGACGCAATGGGTGGTGCGACCTCCCGTCGCACCGCCGTTGCCCAGCGCGCGGGCACAGCGCTTGGGACGCGACCAACCGCGCCCGCCAAAGAGAACCGGCGCGCGCCTGCGCAGCCGACCCCGCTGGCGGGCGCGCACCACCCGCAGAGTCCAACGCCGGTCCGCATACACATCGCCGAGTCCGAGCGGTGGGGGCTGGTGCAAAATGCGCGGTGGACCGGCGTCCTGGGTGGCGGTTCTGGCGATGGCCGTGATCGTGCTGGTCTCTGGCGGCTGCGGCCGTCACACGGGGGCCCCTGCGCCGGCCCCACGGCCGGCGCAGGGGCATGTGGCCACCGGAGTGCGCGTCGGCGGGCAGTCCGTCGGAGGCATGACGGCCTCCGATGCGGCAGCGGTCATCCGGGGCCTGGCCGCAGATGCCGATCGGATGCCGCGCGACGCCTACGTCGACCCAAACACCCACGGCCTGGTACCGGGGGTGGCCGGCGTCCGGCTGAACGTGGCGGCCACGCTGCGCGAGGTGCTCGCGGCTCGGCGCGATGCTGACCTGAGCCCGATCACCGAGTCCCTGACACCGGCGGTCAACCTGTCGGACCTGCCCCCCGCCCCGATCTACAACGGCTCTCCCACCCGCCCGGAAGTGGCCTTTGTCATCAATGTCGCCTGGGGTGAGCCGTACATCCCAGGCATGCTCAGGACCCTCGCGGCCGAGCGCGCCCCGGTGACCTTCTGCCTGGTCGGGCGTTGGGCGGAGGCCCACCCCGACCTGGTGCGCGCGATGGTAACCGCCGGCCAGCACGCCGGCACTCCCTATGCCTTCTGTAACCACGGGTACCGCGACCACGGCTGGGCCCTGCTGTCCCAGGCGCAGGCCTACGCGTCGATCACCGCCGCAGACCGGGTCATCTCGGGCCTGACCGGCGCCTCCCCTCTCTATTTCTCTCCGCACCGGGGCGAGTTCAATCCCGCCGTCCTGGCCGCCTCGCGCAGAACCGGACATGACCTGGTGCTCTGGTCACTCGACACCATCGATTGGAAGAACCCGCCGGCGGCGGAGATGCGGGAGCGCATCGTGAGCCGGGCCAGGGCGGGCGACATCGTGCTGATGCACCCCACCGCGCCGACCGAGCAGGCCCTGGCGGGGATGATCCAGGGGGTGCGGGCGAAGGGGTTGAAGCTCGTCACACTCGATACGCTGCTGGCAAGCAACGGCACGCCAGGGCGGAGCAATCCGGTGGCGGGGTGAGGGGTGGCGAGCGGTCAGAACACGGACCGCGACACCCGCGACGGCACCGTGGCCGTAAGCGTTGCTTCCGGCGCGCTCCCGGTGGGTGCATCCCTCACTCTGAGCCCGACGTCCGGCGGTCCGGTCCCCGAGTGCCCGCCGCCCCCGGCCGGAGCCGCCACCGTGGTCGCCCTCCGATGCTCCATGTCGCGGATTCGGCGGGCAACCCGCCGCGCCACACCGCAGACCACCGGCCGATCCATCCGTCTTGCCGGACTCGGCCTCTGTGCCCGGCTGGGCCGCCCTCGCCGCACCGGCCCCCGGCATCCTGGAAGTTTCCCCAAGCGGGGCGGGACCCCAGCGTACTGGCGTGCCCCCTGCGCCGCCGGCCGTCCCGAAGTGGGGAGCACGGCGGGGCCCTCAGGCGTTGAGCCCTGTAATCTTGACCCCCCGGACAATCTGCTCACGGAAAAGGATGAACATGACAAAGACAGGGATGGACTGAAGGACCGCCATCGCCATGACACCGTTCCAACCCAGAATCCCCGACGAAAGCGGCTGCGGACCCGAGGGGGAGGCGACCAGTGAACTCTGCGCGTTGTTGAGGGCCACGCTCAGCGGCCAGGTGTGCACGTTCTGGAGCACGATCAGCGGCCAGGTGAAGGAGTCCCAGACGCTGGAGAAGGTCTGGTAGGCAATGAAGGCGATCACCGGCAGGGACAGCGGAAGGACGATGTTCCAGAGAATGCGCCCCTCGCCGGCCCCGTCCACCCGGGCCGCCTCCATGGTCTCCCTGGGGATGGAGTCGAACCACCCCTTGAAAATGAGGACTGCCCACGCCCACGCCATCGAGGGCAGGATGACCGCCCACAGCGTATTGAGGAAATCGACGTGCGGCAGATGGGTGTTCGCAGGGAATGGGAAGTTTTTGAGGATCAGGTAGCTCGGAATAAGCGTCACTTCAGACGGAATCATCATCGTTCCGATGATGAACAGAAAAAGCAGTCTGGCCCAGCGTCGACTGTGCAGCCGCGAGATGGCATACGCGCCGAAAATACTGATGGGGATCTGCGTGCACATCACGCCCACGGCCAGCACGGCGCTGTTGCGGAGATAGACCAGCATCGGCAGGGGCAGGAGTTCGCTGGCCCCTCTGAGCAGGACCCCGTACACCTGCGGCAGGGCCGGATGCGGCCAGAACGAGACGGGATGGGAAAAATTCTGCACATTGCCCTCGATTGAGGAAATGAGCATCCAGTAGACAGGGAAGAGGTGCAGGACGACTCCCAGCCAGAGAATCCCGAAAATCAGATACAGGGCACGGCGCGTCCTTCCGCCGCGCTTGCGACCCACCGCCGGCAGCAGTGCCATCGGCGCTCAGCCCTCCTCGCGGATGATGCGCCGCTGAATGTACACCAGCACCATGAGAATGACGAATAACATGATGGCCAGCGCGTCGGCATATCCAAAATTCAGCGCATTGAACGCTTGGTCGAAAATATAGAGCACCGCCGTCAGGGTTGCGAACACCGGACCGCCGCTGGTCATGATGTATGGCTGATTGAAGACCTGCACGCCGGCGATCACGGAGATCAACAGCATGACGGTGATGATCGGTCTCAGGGTCGGCAGGGTGATCGCCACAACCTTGCGCAGAAAGGAGGCGCCGTCGAGCTCCGCCGCCTCATACAGATCCTGCGGCACCGACTGCAGCGTGGAGATGTATACCAGCCCCGGCCCGTACATGATGAGACCGGGCAGCACGATCAAAAACATCGCCCAGTGCGTACTGTCCAACCACAGGAAATGCGGAAGGTGGAGCACCTTCCACAGGCTGGCCAGCAGTCCGTAGTTCGGATCGTAGAAATACTTCCAGATGACAGTGGAGGCGATGCCCGGCACCGGAATGAACCACAAAATCATCATCCAACGGCGCGCCCGCTCGCTCACTTCCATGAGCAGAACCGCCACAATGATGGGGATCCAGAACGTGAGCAGCAGCGTGAGGAAGGCGAAATAGAAGGAATTGCGTAGGGCAACGAGCACCGTGCTGTCGTGCACCAGTATCTTGAAGTTCTGCAAGCCGACCCATCGGGGCGCGGCGATGATGGTGTAATGCTGGAAGGCAACGACGAAGGCCATGACCATCGGATACCAACCGAAGAGGCCGAAGGCCAGGATGGCGGGGAGCGACAGGGCCCATGCGGCGTGCCTCAGCCAGCGCTGCTGCCGTCCCCGCTGCAGCGCTGGACGCTGCGGGTCCACGGCCGCCGCGGCCGTGCGGGTTGTCGCCCGGATGGTCCCTGTCGCCATCGTTCCACCCCTCTGTCGCCGAGAACTTGCCGGGCCCTGTGCGGAGGGCGCGGGCGGGGCCCGCCCCTCCGCACAGGGCCCGGTTCGTTCAGAAGGTCTCGAACCGCTTGTAGTACTTCGTATACGTACCGGCGTAGTACTTGGGATACTTCGTCTGGAAGTACTTGCCCAACGCCCGGTAATACCCGTGCCAGACGGATTTGTTCAGCCCCTGCACCGGGGTGTTGTTGACGGCCGTATCCATGTGGTTCTTCAGCGCCTGGGCGATCGTCGTCGGGTCCTTGGTCGGATTGAGCATCGCCTCTTGGATGTACGCATCCCACCCGCGCGCAGTGTACGGCGGGGGATTCGGGATCTTGTAATCGGACGGGTTGGGCGGAAGCGGAACGCCGAGGACGTCTGCGCCGGTGATCGTTTGGAGCCACGACTGGGGGAACAGGGCCGAGATGGCCACCGGCAGGGCCGTTCCCGGGTATGCGGGTGGCAACTGGGGCAGGGTTCCGGAAAGTCCGTTCACCGCGTACTCCAACTCCGTCCCGCGCGGACCGATCATGTCCTTGAGGAACTCCCATGCCAGCGTCAGCTTGTCGCCGGTGTTGGTACCGTTGACGGAATAGAAGTTGGCGCCGATGTCGTAGTTGCGCGTCCCCTCCGGTCCCTGCGGCATGGGCACGATGCCCATCTGGCTCAGGCTCAGGGCGCCCGGTTGACCGACGCTGCTGAGCAGACCGTTGAGCGACTTGGTCTGGCGTATGATCATCGCCGCCCGCCCCGCGATCAGGTCATTGTTGGACGTCACGCCATACGTCTCGCTGCTGCCGTACAACGCGGCTTTGTTCTTCACGAAGGCCTGGTAGTAGCCCAGGGCGCGCGCCGCCTCGGGTATGGGGGCGATGTCGAACTTCGTCCCGGTCGCGTCCGGAACCAGGAAGAAGTAGCCGGCCGCCGGCACGCCAAGGCACTGGCAGATCTCACCGAAGTACCAGTTGGTATACTGCCAGAGCAAATTGGTCCCCCACTGCTTCTTGGACGGATTGCTCATCTTCGTCGCGATGCTCAGGTAATCGTCGGTGGTCCAGTCCGCGGTCGGCTCCGGAACCCCGGCCGCCTTGAACAGGTCCCGGCGGTACACGACCACGTATCCGGACGGGGCGTTGGTCGGAATCGCGTAGATCTTCCCACCCACCGTGGCGGTCCCCCTGAGGGATGCGGGGGCACCCGACCACTCCGGCCACCGGTCCACATATGGCGTGAGGTCGGCCAGGGCGTTCTGGGCGACATAGGGCCCCGGATTGTCGCCGTAGGCCGGAAAGACGTCCGGAGCGGTGCCGCCGGCCAATTGGGTCAGCAACGGAGCCATACCGCCGTCCGCCCCGCTCCACAGGGCCGGATAGGTCTTGAAGGTCACCTTCGGGTGCTTTTGGTTCCACGCCGCCAAGGCCAGCGCGGGCTGCAGATTACCTACACTGGATGCATTGAACAGCGCGCTCAGGTCGATCTGGCCGCTCTTGATCCAAGTGGCCGGACCGACCGTCGGGGGTGTACCGATCGACCCTGCGACAGTCACCCCCAGGGTGGCCGAGTACGTCGACGGCACCGTGGGACCGGAGTAGAGGCCCAGGTTCGGGACGACCGCAGCTGGCGCGGCCTCCGAGGCACCTCCTGTGGACGAAGTGGTCACCGGTGCGCCCCCGTTGGCCGTGCTCGGCGTACTGCTCCGCGCGGCGCCCGGGCCGCACCCGGCAAGGACGGTTCCCAGAGCGCCGGTGATCGCGGCCACCCCACCCAGGGCGATCGCCCGGCGCCGGGACACGTGGTGGGCCGAATCCACTTGGCCGGTTTGGTCGCCCGGTCCGCCGCGGGCATCCTCTTCGGACCCGACGCTCACCTCAAGCTCGGCATCGGTGTACCCCATACTCTCTCTGCCCCTCCCGCCTCTGCCAAATTGCGACCCCCTGCCGGAGCCCCGGAACGTTGCCGTGTCCGCCCCTGCGGGAGCGGGCGGGGGCCGCCCCCCGGCGAGCGGAATGGCGTCCGTCCGCTCCCCCCATCCGCCGAGCCGGCGGGAAATGTCCGCACCCGCCTCGACGATGGCGGCAACCACGGCCGCGGCCAGCGGATCGAAGTCCGCGGCCAGACCGGTAACGCCGACTGCGGCGACCACCCGCCCGTCCCGGGCGCGCACGGGAGCGGCGATGCAGCGCACATGCTCCGCGTATCCCCCGTCATCGACCGCGAATCCCCGCCGGCGCACCGCATCGAGGGCGGCAAGGATACGGCCGGGCTCGGTCAGGGTGCGGGTTGTGCGACGTGCCCAAGGCGTGCTGTGCACAAGGCATTCCAACTCGGCCCGCGGCAGGAAGGCCGCAATGGCCATGCCGATGGCAGATGCGTTCAACTGGATGCGCGAGCCCGGCCGCGCGGCCAGGCGCAAACTGTCGGGACTGTCCACGCAGTCCACGTACACCGCCTCCACCCCGTCGAGCACGCCCACGTGCGCCGTCTGTCCGGTGACCTCGACCAAGCGCCGCAGTGGTGCGCCCGCCAGCGCCATGATCCCGGTGCCGATATCGCGACCCAGGGCAAGCAAGCGCCAACCGGGCGCGTATCGGCCGCGGCCCACCCTCTGGGCGTATCCGGAGGCCACCAGCGCACGCAGCAGGCGATGACAGGAGGCGCGCGGGATGCTGGCTGCCGCGATGCAGTCCGCCACCGTGAGCGTGGCCTCCCCCACCGCACCGGCCCTGGCCAGGCGTTCCACAAGGGTCATCGCGCGCAACCCGCGCGGACCCGCGGCCCCGGCTGCCGGCATCCTCCAACCCCTGCCTCCGGGTACAGATCGGAATACGTCTCATGGCTGGGACACATGTCTTCTTGATTTGAGACGACTGGTGAAGACTTCGAGAGATGGGCTACGCCTCCTGCCGCGTGCGTACCCCATAAGAATTATCTTCTTCCGCCATAACGGGCCCGCATGTAATACTGCATGACTAACCATGCAGCGCCGCGACACCGACCGGGTTCCATCCGTGACGCGCAACACCGGCGTCGTCTTCATCGGCCGGGCGCGGGAGAAGGCCCGGTCGTACCGCCGCGGGCAAGGCCGCCCACCAGCCGCGGTTCACGTTCCAGCCCTGCGAGGTCTTCGTCACCCGGTTGTGCTTGTACATCCTGGACGCCGAGGTCGGCCCGTGCTTCATCAAGGTCTGCACCCACGTGCCCTTCACCGCCCGCGTCTACGTCAACGGTCATGAGTGGGCCAAACGCTCCGCTTTGGCGACTCCCGTGCCTTCGCGCTGGAGGTCGCCCTCTGCCGCTTCGCCGTTGGCCCCCTCGCCCCGCTCGGCTTCCGCGCCGCGCCGACCTGCGCTGTCCTCCCAGACCTGTGCGGCGGATCTCCCTACACCGCGTCCCAGGCCACCTACGACCTCCGCCGCCTCCGGCTCAAGGGCCTGCTCGCACGCGTGCCCAAGAGCCACCGTTACCGCCTGACGCGCTGGGGTGCCAAAACCATCCTGGCCCTGATCAAGTTTCAGGATCGCCAGGCTTGCCCTGGCTTGGCCGTACGGCAATCGCCGCTACTTGTTGACCGACGGCGTACCCGCTCCGGCCCTGCACCTGCCTCCGCTTACGGCCCGCACCCCGCGTCTGATTCTGTTTGCTCTCCGGCCGGAATTTGACTCAAAACTCATGATCCTGGGACCACACGTGGTCTAGGACGGCTGCCGTTCCGTCGGCGCGCCGCCGTCACGTGCGCCCCCCTGCGCGGACGCCCGGCCACTGGCCTCCGAGTGCGGCACGAACACTCCCCAGTACCCCACCACGCGGCCCCCCACCGCCACCGGCACCATGCGCTCCTTGGCCTGCCACCCTGTCCCGTCCGGCCGCCGCTGGTGCAGCCGTCCCGCGCAGACCCAACCTGCGGGGATGGTGGGCCACAGATCCACGCACACCCCCGCGGAGCCCTGGATCCCCGGCTTTTGCCCGACGAGGTCGGCCCACGCCCGTCCGGTGAGGTGTTCGTACGCTGGATTGACGGCGAGGATCCGGCCGTCAGCATTGGTCAGTACGGCCGCCGTGGGCCAATGCTCCCACAGCGCCCGCGCGGCGTCAGCCAACCGGCGCAACCGGCCGTCGGTGACCAGATCGGGGACGGGCACGGCCATATCGGCGGCAGTGCGCACGGCGCGCCTCTTGCCGCGCCGCTTGACGTCAAGCAGATCCTGGTCCGCGGCGCGCGCGGTGTCGTCGGTGAGCGGACCCGCCGCCCACCCCATGGATACCCCGACGTGCACCTGTCCCGCCCCCAGGTTGTAGCTCTGCCCTGTCACGGCTTGGTGTAGGTGTGCCACCAACGCTGGCGCCGCATGCGCCGGCACACCGGGGAGCCAGAGCACGAACTCGTCGCCGCCCGGCCGTACCACGGCGTCTTCGGGGCGCGCCTCGCCACGCAGCCGGCGGGCAAACGTCCGCAGAATCCGGTCGCCGGCGTCGTGTCCCCAGGTGTCGTTCAGCCGCTTGAAGTCATCAAGGTCGCAGGCGACGACCACACCCCGGGCCCCCGGCGGCAGGCGCGCCGACCAACTCTCCAGTCCATGGCGCGTCAGGGCGTCGGTCAGCGCGTCGTGCTCGGCTCGGTAGACGTCTCGCCGCCAGCGCTGCTCCCGACGCACCCGCCCCAGGATATAGCCGCCCAGCAGTGCGGAGCCGACCGCCGCGACCGCCAGCTCTCCCAGCGAGGCCCGGACACAGCCCATCTCCACCATCGAGGCGCCGACCACGGCCACGTAGACGGCCGCGCCGTGTTCCAGCCACAGCCGGCGCCGTGTCAGCACGGCCAGGGTCACCGCCAGGGCAAGCATAACCAGCAGAGCCGCGGCGTCCGACCGGGAAGACGAACCGTGATGTCGCAGGGAGCCCGCCTCCAGGGCGGCCAGCACGGCCAGGCTGCCGATATAGCGCCAATACCCGGATGGGACCAAAAACCAGGTGCCGACCAGGGTGGCGGCCAGGATGGCATCCGGCACGCCCATGCCCCCCCAGAAAGCCACCAGCGACAGCACGGCGGGGGCTCCCAGGGCAAGCGCGGCCACGCTCCAGTCGGGCCGCCAGGGGCGGATGACCACCGCTTCCCACTCCCACACGCCGATCAGCAGTGTGGCGAGGAGCACCCCTTGCATGGTCGAAGGCAGCAGCGGGAAGATCGCTCCGGACCGATCCATCCAGGCTTCCTCTCTCTCTGCTTGGATCCCCGGGGCACCACCGGCCGGCGGATCGGCCCGCGCCTCTCGAAGGCGTCGAGGGTCGCCGCCGGATCGGGGACATCGGTGCGCCACGCCCGCGGAATCCGGCACCTCCGCTGGCGGCCGCCGCAGCGCCCAGCGGCCCGAGGAGGGTGCTGCGCAGGTCCGCCTTCGCAGCGCCGCCAGGCTCCGGCCCATTGTCCCTCAGCGCTTCCGAACATGAGGCATCGCTGGCGGCGGGGGTTACCGCGCCGTCCGTGGGACTCCCGCTCAACCTGTGAACGTTATCGCGGTATTTACTTGAACATTGACTCTCGCCGAAGGGGGTGGCCCCGGTAAGGACGAAGCGTACACGTCGCCGCCGGATCCGACCGCCGCCCTGCCGCTCGGCTGGCCAGAGGGGCAGGCCCCAGGCAGCGCGGCGCTTGAGTATGCCCGGGACCCGGTCGCGCCGCCAAGCCGGCGCCCCTTTCCGCCGCACTGGTCGACCAGGGCGGAGGCGCAACGGATCAGGGAGGGAGCGGCCCGAGGCTGCTGCGCCGGCCCCGGGCCGCCCGGCAGAGAGGGGGAAGCCCGGAATGTCGGCCGCGACCACACCTGTACCGCACCGCATCTTCCTCGGCGGCATCGGGCATGAATCCTGCACCTTCACCCCGCTGCGCACCGGACTTGCACAGTTCGGAGTCGCGCGCGGCGCGGCATGGCTGGAGGGTGCGGCGGGGACGCGCTCGGTGGCCGGGGGGATCCTCCACGTCCTGCGGGCCTCAGGCCTGGAGCCGGTCCCTGGCCTGTCCGCATGGGCCGGCGTATCCGGACTGGTGGAAGCGGCGGCGTGGGACGCGCTCTCCGCGGAACTGCTGCACCACCTGGCGGCGGCGGTGCGCACTGAGGACGACGTCCCCGAAGGCGGCGGAGTCGCCGGGGTGCTGCTCGACCTCCACGGATCTCTCAGCGTCGAGGGTCTGGACGATGCCCAGGGCGCACTGTTGCAAGCAGTGCGCGCCCTGGTGGGGCCGGCCGTCCCGGTCGTCTGCACATTGGACCTGCACGCCTGTGTCACACCCTCGATGGTGGCCGCGGCGGACGCCTTCGTCGGCTATCGCACCGCGCCACACCGGGACCAGTGGGAGACCGGCGTCAGGGCCGCGGAACTTTTGGCGCGCATGCTGCGTCAACGGCGGCGGCCCTCGCTGGCGCAGGTGCGGGTGCCGTTGCTTTTGCCCGGCGAATTCGCGCAGACGGCTACCGAACCCACCGCATCGCTCTGGCGCATGGCAAAGGCCCTGGAGCGCCATCCCGCCGTGTGGTGCGTCTCACTCCTGGACGGCTTCCCCTGGGCAGACATCCCCCACAACGAGGCGAGCGTCGTGGTGGTCGCCGATGCGTCGCCCGGTGAGACGGAACGGTGGGCGCGCGCCTTAGCGGGCGCCATCTGGGCGGTGCGTGCGGATTTCTACCGCTCGGTGCCCGCCCTGCCCGTGGACGCGGGCCTGGTGGAGGCCCGGCGCTGGGCCGCCGCCGGGGCGCCCGTCATCCTCTCCGACAGCGGCGACAACCCCACCGCCGGGGCGCCCCAGGACCGGGCGGACATTGTGGCGGCCCTGCTCGCCGCCGATGTCCGCAATGCGGTAGTGGCGCTGCTGGTCGATCCGCGCGCGGCGGCGGCCGCCGTTGCGGCGGGAACGGGTGCCGAAATCTCCATCGAGGTCGGCGGCCACCTGGCTCCCGAAGACAGCCCGACGTTACGGATGCGCGCCACCGTCGACCTGGTGCGCAGCGGCACCGCCGCGGGAACCGTGGTCGTACTGCGGCAACGCGGGGTGGCCGTCGTGGTCGGGGAACGCCGGCGCGGCATGACCGACCCCGGCTTCCTGCGGGACCTCGGCATCGACCCGGTCGCCCCCGGCCAGATCCTGGTGTTGAAGATCGGCTACCTGTTCCCCGCATATGCCGATCTGGTCCGGGAGACCCCCGGGGCCCGGACGCTGCTTCTGCTGACCCCCGGCGCAACGAGCCTTGATCCGCGCGCCTTCGACTATCGGCGTGTCACGCGGCCCGTCTATCCCCTCGACAACGCGGCGGACGCGAGGTGGGGCGTCAGCCTGCACCCCGGCGGCCCGCTCGGCGGTGGGTGAGGCTCAGGGGACGGGTGGGTGCGCCCGCGGTCCGCCGCCAACGGGGCAACGCACACCGTACCGGAGCGCCGGGATGGTCCCGACCGGAGATGTCCGGACCACGCGGCAGCTGTCGGGGGAGGGCCCCGGCCGCTGCCCGCCGCGGCAAGCACCGCGGCGCCGCGCGTTGCAGGCCGACCAAGTCGGGACCGCACCACCCGGCGGAATCCGACCCGGACAGGCGCAGGATTGCGCGGGTGCCGCGCAGTAGCCCGTGGTGCTGTGGCACCCGCACCGTTGCGGTTCCGTCCGCGCTGGCGAAGCGGGGCCGTCCGGCGCCATCCTCACCCGATGGGGGGTCCGCCCGTGATTAGGCTCGGTGTCAATTCGGTGCTCTTCCGGGAATTCGACTTCGCCACGGCCGCGCGCCACATCGCCGCCTGCGGTTACGACGGAGTCGAGATCGCCGCCATCAAGGGCATGTGCGAGCACCTGGCGCTCGACCGTTGGCGAGAGCAGGCGCCAGAGTTGAAGGCCGTCCTGGAGGCGACCGGCCTGCACTTGCTCTCCATGGAAGTGGCGGGCATCGGCGACGAGGGGCGGTTGCTCCAGGCCTTCGAGGCGGGCGCCGAACTCGGCATCCCGGTCGTTAACGTCGGTCCGGGCGGAAAATCCGGGAACCCGGACGACCTGCGGCGCTCGATCGACACACTGGCACGCCTCGCGGCCAAGGCCGAAGCTTACGGCGTCACCCTCTGTGTCAAGGCCCACTTCGGCAACGCCGTCCACGACACGCCGACAACCCTGCACACCATGCGGGCCATCTCCTCCCCGGCATTCGGCATCGACATGGACCCGAGCCACGTATACCGCGCCGGCGAAAATCCCGAGGAGGCCCTGCCGCAGGTCCTCCCCCGCGTACGGCATATCCACATCCGCGACTGCCGCGGAAGGACGCAGGGACCGGGGCCCGTTGAACTCCAGGCCTGCGGCCGGGGCGACATCGACCTCTTCGCCTATTGCCGGGCAATGGTCCTGGGCGGCTACGACGGCCCCGTCTGCCTGGAGGTCATCGGCGCGAAGCCGGAACACTCGCTGGCGCAGGTCTCCATCGTGGCGGCGGAGTCGTACGGTTACCTGAACGCCTGCTTGAAGCAACTACACGCGAGGTGAAGCAAGCGCCATGCCCAAGAAGCCGCCCAACATCCTGTTCTTCGGAGTGGACAGCCTCCGCCGCGACCACTTGAGCGGTTACGGTTACCGGCGTCTGACCTCGCCGCAGATCGACCGCTGCGCCAGGGATGGAACCCTGTTTCTGAATCACTTCAGCCCCAGCATCCCGACCACGCCCGCCTACGCCTCCATGCTCACCGGCATGGACTGCTTCGGGACCGACGTTGTGGCGCTGCGCCACCAGGGCGGCCTCGGCGGCCACGTCCAAACACTGGCGGAGGTACTGGGCGAGCACGGGTACAACACCACATGCGTCGGCTTCACCGGCAACCCCTCGTCCCGAGGGTTCCAGAAGTATCTGGATTACTCCGGGTGGGGGGCCAATGCGACCGGTCGCAGCCCCAAGGCCGAGAATCTCAACGCCGTGGCGATCCCGGAGTTGCGACGCCTGGCAGCCGAGGACCAACCGTTTCTACTGTTCCTGCGCCACATGGACCCCCATTCCCCCTACCTGCCACCCCCGCCGTTCGAGCGGGCCTTCTACGGCGGCGACGAGTTCGATCCCGCCAAGAAGACGATGGAGCCGGTGTACGCCTTCAAGCCGTTCGCGGACTATCTCCGGTCCTGGATCCCCGAGGGATGCACCGACCACGAATATGTGGAGGCCCAATACGACGGAGCCGTCGCGTACATGGACGCGTGCATCGGCAACCTCCTCACCGCCCTTGCCGCCCTCGGTCTGGAGGAGGACACCCTCGTGGTGATCACCGCCGACCACGGCGAGACGCTCTATGAACATGACTGTTATTTCGACCACCACGGCCTGTACGAGTGCACCCTGGTGGTACCCCTGATCCTGCGCTTCCCGGGGCGGGTGCCCACCGACCGCCGGATCGCGGATATGACGCTCATCTCGGACATCATGCCGACGGTGCTCGATCTGGTCGGCATCCGGCGGACGAAGATCCCGTTCACGGGGCGGAATCTCGGCCCCTGGCTCAGGGGCAGGGAACAGCCACGTATCACAGAGTTCTACATCACCGAGGCCACCTGGATGCGCAAGCATGGCTGGCGCACCCCGGAGTGGAAGCTGATCCACGCCCTGGAGCCAGATTTCCATTTCAAGCCCGAGGTGGAGCTCTACAACCTGATCAAGGACCCCCTGGAACTGCACAACGTGGCCGAGCAGGAGCCGGGTGTGGTGGCCATGCTTGAGGCGCGCATGCAGGCGTGGATCGCCCGCCGGGAGAAGGAGACGGGCCGAACCAATCCCATGTACACCAACCTCAATTGGCACGGGCACGGCGGAGGGCCCTTCCAGACCTCCCAGCAGGCCTATGACACGATGCACATCGGTGGGGCGCGACAGGCCCAGGCACTGCAAGCCAAGAGGTGAGCACCGGTCGCGGGTGTGGACCGTGCGGCGGCCTGCGCCGCACGCCAGTGGCGACAGGCGTGCGGACGGCGGCGGGGCATGCGCCCTGCCTTCGTCCGCACCTGCCGGTTCGTGCGGCAACCCGGGACGCGCCCCGACACCGGCCCTGGAACTGGGCCTCCACCAACGCCCCCGCCACCCACGGTCCCGACCGCGTCCACCGCCTGAGTGACGGACCTCGCGGCCAATCCGGCGAATCCTCGGTCAATGGGCACGGAGCGGGCGGGCCAACCGCCGAGGAACGTTCCCCGACACGTCGCATGTGGCGGCGCCCAGCGACCGTCCGTGACTCCGAGGCCCCGGCCCCGCGTCTCGGCAGCCGGCCGGCTGAGGGCGCGCAGGAAATGGTACACTGGAAAGACGCGGCAAGGGTGGTTTCGCCGCACGGTGCAGGCAGGAGGTCTGGGGCCTGCGGCTGCCGCTGCGCGACCTCCCATGGGCAATTGGAAGTGGCGGTCCTGGCGGAGAGCGCTGCGGGAGCGGCGATGCGGACCGACTTGCCGCGGCAGGGGAGGGATCGCATTTGAGCGACGCCCGGGTCACGATCACACCGCTGAAGAACGGGCCCAATCTTGTCCAAGGTCCGGTCCGACTGCTCGGCGCAGACGGTAAAGAGGTGGAACACAAGGACTCCATCGCCCTCTGCCGGTGCGGGAGATCCAGCAGCAAGCCCTTGTGCGACGGCACCCACCGTTCGATCGGCTTCGAGGCGGCCGGCGTCGATCCGGCGGCGGCCAAGTCCGCCGGACAGTAGGCCCACCACGCCGCCCGCGTTCCACCGCAGCCCGCCCGGGGGGAATGGGATGCGCCACCGGATCGGTGGCGCATCCCATTCCCGCTCAAATCTCCGGAATCTCGATGGTGACCTCACGCTCCGCCGCCGCCGAACGCAGGATGCCGTCGATAACCGCTTGGTTGCGCACAATCTGTTCGCCGGGAATGGGTGCCGGGCGCCCCTCCTTGATGGCTTCGACGAAGTCGCGCACCTTGGC
This sequence comes from Bacillota bacterium, assembly GCA_021803205.1. Classification (GTDB taxonomy): domain Bacteria; phylum Bacillota; class Sulfobacillia; order RBS10-35; family JAJYVN01; genus JAJZMB01. Next base: position 18,607 of record JAJZMB010000039.1, read on the forward strand.
GTAGAAGATCTGCACATTGTGCCGCTGCACGGGAATCGCGGTCTCGGTGTGCATACCGAGGAGGTCGTGGTAGAGCGTCACCGAACCGACGCCGCCGTCCCACACTCCGCTACTGGGACCGCTCCCGGCAGGCGTGACCTTCAGGCCGGCATCGGTGCCGAGGAACATCGTCGCCCCGAGGGTGTCCATGTGCATCGCCCAGGAAATCTTGAAGTTGAGGGCAATGCCGCCTTCCAGCCGGACCAGGGCCACACCGAAATCCTCCACGTCAAACCTGTCCGCTTCACGGTGGTAAGTCGGCGACGTCCCGAAGTAGTTGGAAGCATACGCGGAGACCGTCAACGGCTTGGGGTAGTCCAGGGAATGGAGCGCCATGTCCAGGGAGTAGCAGCCGATGTCGGCGAGAGCACCGGCCCCGGCCAGGTCCTTGCGGATGAAGGTCCCCCCCGGCATGCCGCGGCGGCGGCCTCCCCCTGTCTCCACGTAGTAGATCTTCCCAAGGCGGCCGGACTGTACAATCTGCTTGACCATCTTCATATTGGGGTCGTATCTCGGTTGAAAGCCCACCGTCAGGATCCTGCCGGCGCGCTTTCCGGCCCGAGCCATCTCCAGTGCCTGCTCCAGGGTCACCGCCATCGGCTTCTCCGTCAGGACGTGCTTACCGGCCTCCAGGGCATCAACCGAGGTCCGGTGGTGGGCGACATTCGGCGTGCAGACGCTGACACCATCCAGGTCGAGTTCCAGCAGCCGGCGGTGGTCCTCAAAGGCTTGAGCCCCGGTGAGGCCCGTCCGCTCGATGAAGTCCGCCGCCTTGCCCGCAACGACGTCGGCGACCGCGACAATCTCCACATCAGGCATCTGCTTATACGCCTTGACGTGCGCCCCCGCGATACCCCCACTGCCGATGATGCCGATCCGGACCGAATCTGCCATCCTCATCTTTGCCCCTTCCGACCAGCGACAGGCATGCAGCGGGCGCTACTTCCGGGCCAAGGAGGCATTTCCTATCGGCAGCCGCATGTCTCTGCAAACCTGTGTCCGCCGACCCGGCGGCGCGGCGGCCACAGGTTTGCCCTTGGAGCAGTGGTGGGGCGGATGCCCTGGCCGTCGGTCCCGTCACCGTTCCCGCCGTTCGGGCACGACGCCCGCCCCCTGGATCGGATCCGTGCCGACCTCCCGCAGCGCGAAGGCCAGTTGGCCGAGTATACCCGCGACACCCGCCACCAGCAGCACCGCCCCCACCACCGCATCATTGCGCGCCGCAGCGGTCCAGACCGCTCCGGCGACCGGACGGCCCTCGCATAGCGGCCGCGCCACCAGCAGCCACACCCCGGCCAGAGAGAGGGCCACCGTTCCCCACACGCCCGCAGACAACAGACGCGGTGTCATCTGGACCTCTCCTCAGCCGTCCCCGCACCATCGCCCGCATCGGCCATGCGCCTCCGCGCCAGATCGGCAAGCAGAGCGGTGGCCAAGGGGACCAGCACATCGTCGACACGGACCGGCAGAACGGCGTCCTCGTTGCGCCCGGCCACGGCGGGGGGTGACACCCGCCCGGATCCCGAAGCCTCCCGGATCTCAGAGATCAGGTCAGACCCGGCATTTGGCGCATCGGGCGGCGGCGAGGGCACATCCGCCACCCGCAGGGACCGCCGACCCGCCCGGCGCTGCCGGCGGCTGCCGCGCGTATGGCCGGGGACCAGGCAGGCGCACCGTAGGGCATCGCGCAGGGCGACGGCATACAGTAGCGCGGTGACGCCGGAGAGCGTCACGACGGCGACTCCCGTCCAGAAGTCGATCAGCGTGGGCGCGCCCCACCCGCCCGCGGGTCGCGGGTACCAAAGCACCCAGGGCGCCATCATCAGCCAGACGCCGGCCAGAAGAGCTACTGCGGTCACCGCGAAGGCGCAGAGATGCCGTCCGAATCGCAGTCGAACCCACCTCCGATACGGCGCCTTGCCGTGGCGCTGCGCTGACGGCCCGAGCGGCCCCCGTGGCGTAAAAGCACCGCGGTGTGGGGTGTCCCGCCCGCAACGGGTCATGGAGATCCGCAGCAAGCACGCCGACTTCCTGCGACAGGCGCATGCTCGATCCTATCGCCAGACTCCCGCCAAGCCCACGACGACGGCCGCCCAGACCGGCAGGTCGCCCGCGAACTGCGCCCAGGCGAAGGCCCCTGCCGGGAGCGCCCCGGCGGCAAGGGTCACCGAGATGCCGACGTTGGCCAGCCAACCGAGCGCAGCCAACAGCATGACGGCGGCAAGGCGGCGCTTCGGCCTCGTCGCCGCAAAAACCCCTCCGACCGCGAGCAGCAGGGCCATGAGGTGAGCAAAATTCAGGACGGCGGCCGAGACGGGCCGAAAAACGAACGATAATGCGTTCATCTGTCCGGCACCCTCGCAGGGGAACGGGCGGAACGCGGTTCGGGACCGAGGACGTGGGCCAGGCCCAGTATGAACGCCGCCCACAGTGGGGCACCGGACAGCACCGCGGCCACAACCCGGAGCGCCGGCGTCGCATGCAGCGCCACACGCGGCGCCGCTGCATGCAGCCCGAAGGACCAGAGCGGGTCCGCGGCCAACAGCAGCACCACCACAGGCAGCAGCCCCCGCCGCCGGACGACGGCCGACCCCGCAGCCAGGGTCAGCAGGATGTCCACCACTGCCGCCAGAGTCCCGGCGAACCGGACCACCGCCATCCCGCCCCTTCTCGACCGAACGCGCATCCTCCTCGGGCGGCGCAAACACCCGGTCCCACGGGCGAACATTCCCCGCGTCCAGACCGATGCGGCCCCACGCCCCTCACCGCCCGGGCCGCGGCGCCATCACTGGCGCGAGAACTGTGCTATGACGTCCAGCACTTCGGTGACGGCTCGCTCGCCGTCGCCATGGCGCACGGCATCGACGACGCAGCCGCGGACGTGGTCTTCCAGGAGCGACCGCCCCACCGCACCGAGGGCGGAACGGACGGCGGCCAGTTGCACCAGGATATCCACACAGTAACGATCTTCCTCCACCATGCGCTGCACACCGCGCACCTGCCCCTCGATGCGGCGCAGCCGCTGCAGCAGGTCGGCGTTGTCGCGACGATAGCGGCTGCCGGCCGGCGCGGCGGCAGGATGATCGTGCTCGTGGGCCATATTCCATACCCCCGAACGGTACATGCCAGGGCTGCGCATGAATGGGAAAAGGATCACGCGGACATCCGGCGCCCGCGTGCGGGGCTACGCACCGGGGCGGCAGCGGAGCGTGCGACCGGGTTGCATCGCCAAAGCCCCGGAACGCCTGTGGCGCATGCCCTGGCGTCCTGGCGAAACCGGATCGGACACCGACGGCACCGTGAGCGGATTCGAGAGACATCGCCGGAAACCCTCGCCTACCACGACGCGCGCAAAAACCATCCAAACAGCACTGCGGCAAGTATCCACAGGAGGTCCGCGGCGGTGTACCGGGCGCCGGCGCGCAACCACGCCCCGCCAAGCAGCGCGGCCCCGCCCCAGACCGCCCAGCCGAGCGACCGGGCGCGTCGCCCCTGGCGAGCGATCTCCCGAGTGAGCGGGGACCAATCCAGGGGCAGGCGCCAGTCGCCGCGAGCCAGCGCCTGCAGCGCTCGTTCGGCGCGGGCCGGGGCCGTGACCGTATCCTGCAGGGCACGGACCACTTCCGGCCCCATGCCTCCCAGCAAGCGGCGCGCCAGGGACTCCACCTCGAACGCCGCCCCCGCCTGGGGCCGTGCCACGACGGCCGGTTCGGCACCCCGGGCCACCACGGGCGGAGCGCCTACCAGTCGCGTGAGGATGCCGGATACGGGCCCGCCGTCCAGATAGCGCAACGCGGCTTCCACCAGCATTAGGAAGAAGCTCTCCCCGGGCGCCAGGCGCTCCACCATGCCGGCGAGGATACCGAGCGCCCTGCCGAGCATGGTATAGCGGGCCTGCAGTTGGAACGGGTGCGCATAGAGAAAGTCGCGCATTTCCTCGACGAAGGCGTAGAAGGCGGGGGTGCCCGGCCGCCGCATATCCATCCCCAAGAGTTGGTCGACAACGAAGGACAGGGCCCGGCGCAGCAGTACGCGGTCTGTGTGCGGCTGGACGAAGCCAAGATCGATCGTCGCCTGGGTGACAATGTCCACGTCGTGCTGCAGCACTCCGACGAAGAAGCGGCCCAGGGCCTCGCGATCCGAGTCCCCAAGCTCCCCCATCATGCCGAAGTCGACGTAGGTGATGCCGCCGTCGGACCGCACGAACAGGTTGCCCGGATGCGGATCCGCATGATAGAAGCCGTCCCGCAAGAGTTGCTGCATGTAGCTCCGCAGTAGGCGGCGCGCGAGGGCGACCGGGTCCAGGCCCTCTGCCGCCAGGGCCGGCACATCGTCGATACGCAGTCCGCCCACGCGCTCCATCACCAGCACCGTGGGACGGGTCAACTGCATGTCCACGGCCGGTGCCGACACCCAGCGGGTGCCGGAGAAGTTCTCCCCGAACCGCACGGAGCGCCTCGCCTCGCCGACCAGGTCCAGTTCCTGACGACTGACCGCGGCGAACTCGGCATGCACGGCCAGCAAGTCGAAGCGGCGGCCCCAGGAGGTATGCCGCTGGGTCAGTCGGGCGGCGACGGCCAACGTACCGAGGTCCGTCTCCACCAACCGGTCGATGCCCGGCCGCAGCACCTTGACAGCCATCTCGCGACCGTCGCGGAGGCGCGCGGTGTGCACCTGGGCGAGCGAAGCCGCCGCCAGCGGCTTGGGGTCGAAAGACGAGAAGACATCCGCCACCGGGCACGCGTACGCCTCTCGCAACCGGGCCTCCACCGCCGGCCAGGGCACGGGCGGGACAACATCCTGCAGGCCCGCCAATTCCCGCGTGAAGGCGTCCGGGAGCAGGTCCGCGCGCGTACTGAGGAATTGGCCCACCTTGATGATCAGACCCTGGAGGCCAAGCGCGGCACGCCGGATGCGCGCACCCTGGCGGGCGTACAACGCCGCTTCGCGCCGCTTGGCCGCCGCCTCGCCCAACATGCGGCGCACCACGGCCTGCCAGAGGAAGTCTCCGGCCACGGCCAGGCAGAGCCACATGACCCGGGCGGCGCGGGGCCAACCGGCGCGGGGAGCGGATGCCGCGTTCAGGTTTCAGTCCTCCAGAGGGTCGGCCGGTCGCGCCGGCATTCCGGACTCAGCAGCTGCCGGGGCGGTCTGGGCCGGTGCGTCGTCCTCGCGCCACACGTCGAAAGCCTCGCGCATCTTCCGCCGGAATTGCCGACGGCGTTCCGCCCATCGGGCGCGGGCCGCCGGATCGATGTCGCACGCCCCGCGGGCACCATCCACGCGCAGGCCCAGGAGCCTCAATAACCAGCACAAGAGGCAGAACACGGCTGATCCCTCCGGCCGGACGGCCTGTGGTCCGTCCACTTCCCAGGCTAACAGGTGGGCACACCGAGGTCCAGTGCGGAGGGCGCTCGGCAGCGCGCGCGGGGGTAAGACAAGGACGGGCAGGACACAACACGGGCCGGGGATCGGGAACACCGCTCCGGCCGAAAGTGGGCAACCGAATACCCGGCGCTTGGGCGAAACATGACGCCAGACGCGATGCTCCGCTTCTGCCGCCGCCGCGGTAGGTCGCGGCCGACGCCTACGCCGGGAATGCGGTCGCTGCCAGCGGAAGGCTCTGTCGCACGGGCGACGAACCGGGCGGCCGACCATGCGCCGCGCAGGCCTACCTCCCCTGGCACCCGCCCTGCCCACGATGCGCAACCGCATCAGCCGCGGACGGGACCGCTCCGGTTGTGGCCACGGCTGGTCGCATCCGCGCATAGTTCGGGAATCAGGGATCCGAAAACTGCCTGGAGCGGAGAAGCGGATCCGCGCATGGGCTCCGCACTACCCCAGGCGCGGGCGGACCGGCGCGGGGTCGCCGCTCGTTCCGCCCGTAGACTGCGCCGCCTCCAACTTGCGCCACTCACGCTCCCAGAGGGCCAGCACACGCTGGTGTTGGGCCTCGAGACGGGCCAGATCGTCCATCGTGTTCAAGGCCGCCAGCACCGCCACCTGGGAGGTGCCCAGACGCGGATTGGCCTTGGCGATCTCGCGCATCCGCGCGTCCACCCGCGTCGCCAGATCCTGCAGATACGAAGTCGGCGCATCGCCGCACAGACGGTGCTCCTCGCCGTAGATGCGGATCACAACGCGGTTGCCCCTGCTGCGATCGGCGTCACCGCCCTCGGGACGCGGCGGCAACTGGTCGGCCACCGCGATGCCCCCCCCTCCTGCCATCCGGGCAACTCCTCGGTCAGCTTCGGTCGGAGCGCCAGGATTCCTGCTCACCCGGGGCACTGCGCACCTAAGTGAAGGTTTCGGCCAGCGCCTCCCACTCGGCGTAGAGGGATTGCAGCCGGGTACGCCCACGGTCGTACGCCGTCACTGTATCGGCCGCCGCGCGGCCATCCCGGTACAGTGCGGCGTCCCCTAGGCGCCCCTCCAGCCGGCGCAACTCGTCTTCTAGTTCGGCGATCGCAGTTTCGAGCTCCGCCAGCCTGTCCCGCCGCCGCCTTTCGCTCCGAAGCGGTCTTGAGCCGGCAGCGGCGGGGCGGAGAGATTCAGCCCGGCTTACCCGCCCCGCCGCCGACTCCGCCGCCGCTGCCGTCCGCAGCGCCTGATACGCCGCGTACCCCTCGCGGACATCACGCACCTGCCCTCCCTCCAGCCACCAGATGCGGCTGCACAGGCGGGCAAGCAAGAAGCGGTCGTGGCTGACGAGAAACAGAGTGCCGGGGAACGCGGCAAGAGCCTCCTCCAGTGCTTCTCGCCCGGAGATGTCCAGGTGGTTGGTCGGCTCGTCGCACAAAAGAACGTTCGCCTGTTCCTGGGCGAGGAGGCAGAGCAACAGGCGGTTGCGCTCCCCGCCGGAGAGATCGCCGGCCCGGCGGAAGACGGTGTCGCCCCGAAACAGGAAACGGGCCAAGAGGTTCCGCGCCTCGCCGGCGCCCTGCTCCGGATTCGCCTCCAGGACGTTCTCCAGAACGGTGGCGCCGTCGTCGAGGCCTGACATGTCCTGCCGGAACCAGGACACCTCGACCCCGCGCCCCCAGTAGGCGCCACCGGCGTCCGGAAGCTCCTCTCCGGCCAGGATGCGCAGCAGCGTGGTCTTGCCCGCACCATTGGGACCGACGATGCCCACGCGCTCGCCCCGCCCCACCTGAGCGTCCCACGGGCCGAACAGCCGCACCGGACCGGCCGACTTCGCCAGCCCCTCGACGGAGAGCACCTCGCGCCCGCTGCCACCCCGGGGCTGAAAGTGGAGCCCCGGGCCACGGGCTTCCGCCGGCGCGGGCACGGGCGCCGAAGCCTGCAGGCGCTGCAGACGTTTGGCCCGGCTCCTGGCTTGCCGGGCGCGATTGCCGGCGCGGTAACGCTCGATGAAAGCCTTCAGCCGCTCCTCCTCCACCGCGGAGGCGGAGGCGGCGGCCGCCGCCGCCTCCGCGCGCTCGGCCCGCTGGCGGGCGTAGCTGCTGTAATTGCCGCTGTACAGGTCCACCCCTTCGCTGCGGAGTTCGATGATGCGACCGGCCACACGATCGAGGAAATAGCGATCGTGCGAGACGCAGAGCAGGGCCCCGGTCCAGCGCAGCAGTCGGGCCTCCAGCCATTCGACGGCATCCGCGTCGAGATGGTTGGTCGGCTCGTCGCACAACAGGAGATCGGGCTCGGCCAGGAGCAGGCGGCAGAGAGCCAGCCGCACTCTCTGCCCGCCGGAGAGGCGATCCACCGGCACACCCCAGACCGCTTCGGACAGGCCCAGCCCTGCCAGCGTGGCCTCCGCCGTGTGCTCGCGCGCATACCCGCCCGCCTGCTCGAAGCGCGATTGCAAATCCCCATACACCGCGAGCTTGCCGGCAGACACATCCCCGCCGGCCATTTCGGCGCCCATGGACGCGAGCCTCGCCTCCATAGCCGCCAGATGGGTGAAGGCCGCCAGGGCCGCGTCGCGTACAGTCTGGCCCGCGGGCAATTCGGGCTCCTGCGTGAGGTAGCCGACGCGAGCGGCACGGGCCAGGGAGACGCGCCCGGAGTCCGGAACCTGGCGGCCGGCAATCACGTCGAGGAGCGTGGTCTTCCCCACACCGTTGGGCCCCACCAAGCCGGCGCGCTCTCCCCAACCCAGGGTAAAGCTGACATGGCGAAAGACGGTGTGGTGGCCGAAAGACTTCTCCAACCCCGCGGCCACAACGACAGACACGACTCGACCTCCCCCGGACGACGCCCCGGCAGGCAGTCTACAGGCGGCACACCTGGGCGGCAACGTCTGGCCCGTGCTCGGTCCCGGGCACCGGTGCGTGTGGTAGATTGGTGACGCGCCCCGGCCGGAGGCGCGGGAGGCGGTACGGATTCCCGAGCCGGTCGGAAAATGGACCCGCAGGGGGCTCATCGCCGCTGCCGGCGCACTCGCTGCGGGGTCCATGCTCGCCGCGTGCGCCGGCACATCGCCGGCCACCCAGGGGGGCGGTGTCGAGTTGCTGCTACTTGGCACCGGGGACGGCGCCCTGTACCAGCAGATGTTGCCGCGCTTCGAGGCAGCGCATCCCGGCATCCGGGTCCGCTTGACCCTGTCCCAGACAACCCGGCAGACATCCCTTCCGACCTCGCTGATCGGCGGGCACGGGCCGGATGTATTCTGGGTCCCCGATCCCGCGCCCTACCTCGCACAACCCCTGCTCCTCGACCTGTCGGCGCTGGCCGCACACGCGCAGTTCGACTTTGGCGCATTCAGCGGGCCGCTGCTGGCATCCTGCCGCCAGGGAACCGCCCTGCGCCTGCTGCCGCGCAGCGCCTCCCCAGGCGCATACGCGATCCGGACGGACCTGTTCGCCGCGGCGGGCCTCAACATCCCGAGCGGCGACTACACGGCAGAGGCCATGGCCGCGGCGTGGGCGCGCCTCACCGGTCGGGGGCGGGTCGGCGGCGAACTCCGCTGGTCCCCGACCTCCTCGTTCTACTTCACCGGATGGGGGGCATACCTGGTCGATCCCGCCAATTACCTGCGCTCGGGCCTGGCGTCAACCGCGGCGATCTCCTGCGGGCAATGGATGTGGAACCGGTTCTGGGTGGACGGTTCGGCCCGTGGTCAGCAGGGCCAGAATGCCGGAGCCAGTTTCCTCCGCGGCACTTTGGCGATGAGGGTGCTGTCGTGCGCGGGCCTCCCCAGCGCCGCCAGCGCCTATCGGAACCTGGCCTGGCGCCTCGCGCCGTTCCCGGTGTGGCCAGCCCGTCCGGCCACCTTCGCGGATGTCGACTACTATGCCATCTCCGCCACGACCGGCCATCCTCGCGCGGCATGGCTGCTTTTGGCGTACCTCACATCATCCCGGTGGGAATCGGCCGCGATCACCACATCCCTGGTCTGCCCCGCCCGCACGGCACTTTGGCCGGCCTATCTCGCGGCCGTCCGGCGCGCAGCACCCCCGCTGGCGCAACAACCCGTGGAGATCTTCAGCACAGCCCTGCAGCACGACTATGCCTACCCGCCGCAGCTCTTCCACTACCAGACGACGGCGCTCGCCGTCCTGCAACCGTTCTGGCAGCAAATCTTCGGCCAGGGCCACACACTCACCGTAAGCCACGGGTTCCCGCAGGCTGCCGTCGCCGTGGCCGCGGCGGAACGGCGGGCGGCCGTCCAGGCGGACACGGTGCCCGGCGGCGCACCACCGGCGGCCTGAGCGGACGGAACGGGACCCGACCGTGCTGCGCGGGTGGGGCTTGCCCCAACCCCGCCGACGCGGCCGGCGCAGCAGTCCGGCCCGGCGTAGCCGGCGGGCCGGCCCCCCTTGATCCCCAGAGGCCCCCGGCTCGCGCCCTGCGCGGAAGCCGGCTTTGGCACTGCCGCCCGGGGTCTTTGCCGCTCAGGGGTGACGCGGCACCTGCAAGCCCAGTGCCCGTACGGTCTCCGCCCAGGGTTGACTCCAGTGGATGATCTCGATCCGATTGCCATCGGGGTCGGCGGTGAAGAAGCGCTCGGCACCGGGGATCGGCGTGGTCTCGGAAATCGGCCTCCCCAGCGACCGCAAGCGCTGCCGCGCGGCGGCGATGTCCTCGACATGCAGTGCAATGTGCCGCCCGCTGGGCGCATCCGGCGACTTCGCCGGCAGGAGGTGGATCTGTTCGCTCCCCAGGGCGAACCAGGCCACCGGGAAGGCGAAGGTGGGGGGCACCGGCACCTCCTCCAGTCCGAGCACATCTCGGTAGAAGGCACGCGCCCGCGTCAGATCGCTGACAATCACGGAGTGATGATGGATCCCGGTGATCTTCATACGTCCATCCCCCCTGTTCCGCCGCCGGGCAGCGGCCATCAGTAGCCCAAGGACTGGTCGACGACGTTGAGCAACGGCCTGCCGTCCAGATAGTTCCGCAAGTTCGCGGCGAAGAGCTGAGCGATCCGGTCGTGGTTGGCGGCGCTGGACCCGGAGGTGTGCTGGGTGAGGAGTACGTTCGGCATGTCCCAGAGGGGATCATCGGGCGGAAGCGGATCAGGGTCGGTCACATCGAGGCCCGCGGCGGCGATGCGGCCGCTGTGCAAGCCTTCCAGCAGGGCCTGCCGCTGTACCGTGGCTCCTCCCCCGACATTGTATAAATAGGTGCCCGGCCGCAGCAACGCCACTTCAGGCCGCGCGATAAAGTCGCGTGTGCCCTGCGTCAGCGGCAGCGTAACCACCAGGTGATCGGCCTGCGGCAGTACCTCCCGGAGACGGTCCACCCCGACGACGCGGTCTGCCCCCTCGCAGGGGAGCTCGGGTCGCCGCCGGACCCCCAGAACACGCATCCCGATGCCAGCCGCTTTGCGGCAGAGCGTTCCGCCGACATCGCCCATCCCGAGGATCACCAGAGTCTGTCCCTGCAGTTCGAACTTCTCCCGGACGGCGCGCATCGCGACCGGCGCGCGCCGTCCGCGCGCCTCCACGAACAGCGGCAGGCGCACGGCAAAGGCAAACATCATCGCCAGGACCATTTCAGCCATGGGCACGCCCTGCGCCCGGGCATTGGTCAGGATAACACCGCGTTCGCGCAGCTCTGAATACAGCAGGTGGGAGACGCCGGCCGTACCGGCCTGCAGCCAGCGCAGCCCGTTCGCCGCGACGACCGCGTCGCGCGTCAGACTGTGGACCAGGATCACCTCCGCTTCGGCTGCGGCGGCGGCGACCTCGGTCGCATCGGTGGCGAATCGAAACCGCACTTCCGGGAACTGGGCACGGAGCCGCTCCCGCCACGCCGGACTGAGATCGATGGCCACCAGGGCCGAAACCGTCATGCGCATTCCCCGTTCCCCGGCGGAGCCGTCGGCCCGCCCGGCCATTGCTTCGCCTGAGGGCCGCAGTGGTCCTCCCGTGCCCAGCCCTCCCCCGCCGCCCCGCGCGCGCTTTGGCTGCCAGGTGACCAGGCGCCTTGACTTCCGGCGTCGCCTTCGCGGACAATGACTGCGGCGATGACGGAGTCACTGCCGGTTTCGGGATGTGGGCCAGAGAGCGGGGACGGCGGCGTATTCCGCCAGGTGTGAATCCCGTCCACATCCCGTTACAAGCGGCCTTCGCTCCATAGCTGCCGCCTGAACCCCGCTATTGGAGTGGGCAGTAGGGTTTGCCGCCGCGTTCCCGGCGTTACCTGGGACGGCCGGCCGCCGGCAGAACCGACGCTGCCGGCACGAAGACCCCGGCACCAGCCGGGGTGCGCTGGGGTGGTACCGCGTTCACGCCCCCTGTCCTTGTGGGCAGGGGGCGTTGCCATGTACCACAGCCGTGACGGGACGATGGTCGGGTGGGATGGGGGATATTTGGGATGGACCTCGGCACGGGAGCCCTCTGGGAACGGATCCGGGACGCCGCGCTGGAGGCGTGCCGCCGATCCACGACGGCGGCCGAGATCGAGCAGGTGCGCGTTGCCTACCTGGGTCGCCGGGGTGAACTCACAGCGGCGCTCCGGGAGGTCGGGCGTCTCACGCCCGCGGAGCGCCCGGCGGCCGGGGAGGCGGGCAACCGGGTCCGCGAGGCCATCGAGACCGCCCTCGCCGGACGCCTGATGGAGATCGCCGACCGTGAATTGGTCCGGCGGCTGCAGAACGAGACGGTGGACGTAACCCTGCCCGGGCGCCGCCCGGCGGTCGGGCACTCCCACCCACTGAGCACCGCCCGGCGGGACATCGAGCGTATCTTCACCTCCATGGGCTTCGCCGTGGCCGACGGCCCGGAGGTGGAGAGTGACTGGTACAATTTTGAGGCCCTGAATATGCCGGTGGGACACCCGGCCCGCGACATGCACGACAGTTTCTACGTTGATGCGCGACCCGGCCCGGACGAGCCTGCGGGACGCATGTTACTGAGGACGCACACCTCGCCGGTGCAGATCCGTTACATGCGGGCACGCGCCGGTGCCCTGCCGGTGCGCATCGTCGCGCCCGGTCGGATTTACCGGCGGGACGATGATGCGACGCATTCCCCCATGTTCCACCAGATCGAAGGCCTGCTGGTCGACCGGGACGTAACCTTCGCGCATCTCAAGGGCGTTCTCGCCGAGGTCGCGCGCCGGCTCTTCGGACCGGAGACCGGTCTCCGCCTCCGTCCGAGTTACTTCCCGTTCACGGAGCCCTCCGCCGAAGCGGACGCTTCGTGCGTCTTCTGCCGCGGCACCGGCTGTGCCACCTGCAAAGGCAGCGGCTGGATCGAGATCCTGGGCTGCGGTATGGTGCATCCCCGCGTCCTTGAGTTCGGTGGGTACGATCCCGAAGAGGTGTCCGGCTTCGCCTTCGGCATGGGGATCGACCGGGTGGCGATGCTCCGCTATCGCATCCACGACATCCGGCTGCTCTTTGAAGGCGACCTGCGTTTCTGCGAGCAGTTTTAGCCTCAGCGCCCCCGGCTGCAGAGGAGGGCGCACCGGCCGGTCCACCGTACCGCGGAAGATGCGACTGGCGCGCGCGCCGAGCCTGCACCGGCCCGAGGCCGGGGTCGGCCGCGGCGTCCCATCGGGCAATCTCGCCGTCCAGGGGAGGGTCCCGCGTTGCGCGTACCGCTGTCGTGGCTCAGGGAATTCGTGGCTTGGGACGAAGGAGCGGAGGAGCTGGCCTCAGCCCTCACCGCACGGGGCGTGGCAGTGGAATCGATCGACAGACCGGGGGTCGGCGCGGCCGGCATTGTGGCGGCAAGGATCGAGTCGGTGGAGACACACCCGGTGGCGGGTCGACTGCGCATCTGCCGAGTCCGGGCGGGAACACGGACCGGTCGCGTCGTCTGCGGTGCACCGAACGCCGCGCCCGGCATGCTGGCCGCGTGGGCTCCGCCTGGTGCCGTTCTCCCAGGCGGCAAAACCCTGGGCATCCGGGAGTTTTCGGAGATCCCCTCCGAAGGGATGCTCTGCTCGCCGGAAGAACTCGGCCTGCCAGGAGGCCGCGGAGGCCTGCTGGAACTCCCGGGCGAGGGTGCCTCGGACGGAGACGACCTGGTCGGGGCACTCTGCCTGGATGACCCCGTCCTGGTGCTCGAACTGACTCCCAACTACGCGGCGCACTGCCAATCGATCCTCGGCGTGGCCCGGGAGGTCGCGGCCTGGACGCGGGGGACGGCCCACCGGCCAGGTGCGGAGCCCGCTGAAGACGGGCAGCGGACGAGTGCGGCGGCGGCCGCCGTGCACATCGAGGTCCCCGGCCTCTGTCCGCTCTATGTTGCACGGATCATGGAGGGTCTCCGGCACGGTCCGGCCCCGCTGCGCATCGCCCACCGGCTCGCCCAATGCGGCATGCGCCCCATTGGGGGCGTGGTGGACGTCACCAACTACGTCATGCTGGAACTCGGGCATCCCCTGCACGCCTTCGATCTGCACCGCCTGGTGGACGGGTTGGTGATGGCGCGCCGCGCTGGCGCGGGGGAGAAGATCGTCACGTTCGACGGGCACGACCGTACGTTGCAAGCCTCAGACCTGGTAATCGCCGATGGGCGGGGGCCGGTGGCCATCGCCGGTGTCATGGGCGGCGAACGCGCGCGGGTCACGCCTGAAACCACCGCCATTCTTCTGGAGTCCGCGATCTTTGACGCCCCGTCGGTGGCGCAGACGGCACGACGCCTGAACCTCCCGTCCGAGGCGGCGGCGCGCTTCGCGCGCGGAGTCGATCCCGGCATGGCACGCCCGGCAGCTGACCGCGCCGCGCAGTTGTTGCAGGAAACGTGCGGGGCCACCGTCCTGGCCGGCGCCATCCACGTCGGCCCCGGTGTAGCTTCACGCTTCATCACCCTGCGCGGCCGGCGGGCGCGCGGCCTGCTCGGCATCCGGCTCTCCACCGCTGACTGCGGCCGGCACCTGGCACGCCTGGGCTTCCGCATCCAGGCAGACGGAGCCGACCGGCTGCGCGTCACGGTCCCGGGATGGCGCCCCGACGTGGCCGAGGAGGTCGACCTCATCGAGGAAATCGGGCGCTCTGTGGGCTACGACAACCTGCCGCTGGATCTGCCTTCCGGGGATCCCGGAGTGGAACTGCCCGACCCGGTCAAAACGGCACAGGACACCGCCCGCTCCGTGACACTCGGCGCGGGGTACACCGAAGTGCAGCCATACAGTTACCACGGGGTTGAAGTCTGGGACCGGCTGCGCCTGTCCCCCGCCCACCCCTGGCGCCAGGCCGTGGCCGTGACCAACCCGATGAGCCGGGATCAGGCGCTGCTGCGGACCAGCCTCCTGCCCGGGCTGCTGCAGACACTGGCGCTCAACGCGCGGCGCAGCAGAGTCGACGCAGCCGTCTTCGAGATCGGTCGGGTCTTTTTGCGGTCGCCGGACGGAGGTCGTCCGCAGGAACCCCGCCGGCTGGGCGTGGCCGGGTACGGCGCGCTGCAGCCGGGGACCTGGAACCAGCCGGCGGATCCCTGCGATTTCTTCGCCATCAAGGGCCTGTTCGAAGAAATCCTCGCCCGGCTCGGGATCGGGCCGGACACCATCCGCTGGGAGCGGGCCGCCGACCGGTGGCCCCTGCTGCATCCCGGCCGCTGCGCCGCAGCAACGGTCGGCGGCACCCTCCTCGGCTGGCTGGGCGAAACCCATCCCGAAGTGACCGCCGCCTTCGACCTACCGGGACCGGCAGCACTCGGGGAACTCGAACTTGGGGCTGTCGCCGGACTGCGGATCCGCACGCCCAAACGGCGCACACTCCCGCGTTTCCCGGCGGCGCGCAGGGACCTCGCCGTGCTCATGGCCCGCGACTTCCCCGCGGCGGACGTGCTGGCCCTCATCCGCGAGACGGCAGGGGAACTGCTCGCCGAAGCGCGCCCCTTCGACGTTTACACAGGTCCCGAACTTCCGGAGGGCTGGCGGAGCGTGGCCTTCGCCCTCACCTATCAGGCCGATCGCACCCTGACCGACGCGGAGGTGGAATCCGCCCACACGCGCATCCGCACGGCCATATCCCGCCATCCGGGCCTCGCCCTGCGGAGTTGAGCAGACAATCCCGGGAAACAACACACCGCCCGCCCGCGGTGCGGTCGCATCCCCCAGCACACGGTCAGCTGCGCGGCGCCGTTGTAGCGCAAAGCCCTCCGGCTGCGCCGGAGGGCTTTGCGCTATATCAGTGCGCGGCCACCACGTAGTTGGTCCCTTCCCATGACCCGGGATCGTTCCAGTAGAACGTGAACTCCAAAGTATGACCCCGGCGGAAGGTGCCCTTGGGGAAGTCGTAGACCCACACACCGTGGCCGTACGGCTGCATGGGCTCGTGTTGCGCGTTCCGCCAGGAATCGCGTGTCCAGTGCAGGGCCGCGGGCGCATAGACCTCTACGCGCAGGACGTCGCCGGCCGATGCGGTGCGGATCTTGTGGTTGTGCTTCCAGATCACGATATCCGAACGCCGTCGCCCGGCTTCGGCGTATCGCTGCCGCACCGGTGCGGGACAGTCGAAGACACCCCCGTCGCTGATGCTGCGCAGCAGTTTGATGTACTCCGCATGCGCCCAGACCAGCGGAGCGGCCGAACCCGTCGGCCGGCCCAGAAACAGCCCGCGCTCGGCGATGTCGGGCCCGTCCCAGACCTGTTCCGGAATCATGCCCCCGGATGTGGTGAACGACTCCATGGCCTTGACCAAATCCGCCGCGGGTCGTCCGGCCGCCAACTCGTAGTGGGCCCTTTCGCCGGTGAGCAGGGGCCAGGCCCGACCCACCCCGGTCCCGGTGAAGGGCCGACCGTCAACCTGTTCACCATAACCGTCATAGGTATACCGATGCCAACTCGGGCCGCGCGGGGTTTCCACGCGACAGAGGTCGTCGTACGCCGCCAGCGTCTGGAGTACGTGGGGATCCTGCGGCGCACGCACCCCGTAGCGCACCAGTTCGAGGAAGCCGCCGTCGACCACGGCGCATTCATGGATGCTCCCCGCACCCGGAGGCAGATTAGCCACATGGAGAACCGTTCGGCCGAGGTGGGCGGGCGCATCTGACAGGGCGCCGGCGATACGCTCGTAGTATTCGGTGTGGCCCGCCGCGGTCCCGCAGGTGGTGAACGTCCAGTCTTCCAAATGCCGCGCCCAATAATCGGCCACATCGAGGAAGTACCGTTCCGCCTGGGGGTCTTTGTCGGCGTGCGCGAACTCGGCCGCGCAGACCAGGGCGGCAATGGCGGCTGCCAGAGTGGACGGCGAATAGCCGCTGTTTTCCTCCCAGCGTTCCTGCTGCGTCACCGGACCCACCCGGGCGATGCGCTGTGCCGCAGGGGCGACCAGCGACGGATAGGGATTCCAGTCCAGGGCGTCGGCGCGCCACAGTTGCCAGGCCAGCAGCACCGGAAAGGCGATCTCGTCCAGTTGCAGGCCGTGCCAGTAAGGCTCGCCGTATACCCAAAAGTTCTGAGGCCACGACCCGTCCTCGCGCTGCGTCCGCCGCAGGTAGTGCAGGGTGCGCAGCGCGCCGGCGGCGTCGCCCGCGGCCAGCCGCCCCGTCGCCGCGTGGTAGAGGTCTCGCGGCCATACCAGATGGTATCCGGCACGGTTGCGGTCGGTTTGAGCCTCGCCCCAGGGAATGGCCAGGGAGGCGATGTGGGCTCCGGGGTTCTCGCGATCCTCATGAGCCGCCACGACCATCGCCGACAGGTAGTAGAGGCGGCCGCCGTCCAGAGAGGCCCGGGAGAGATCGATCAGGCCATCGCAGTATGTGTGCCACGGCCCCACATATCCGGCTTCCAAGGCGTCAAAATCGGCGTCGACGGACGCCAGGGCGTTCGCCACCGCTTCAGCCGCGCTCCGCCCGAAGCCGAGAGCCAGCACAAAGGGTTTGGACACATCCCCACCCAGCTCGGCCGTCAGGGCCACGGTACCGTGCTCGGCGACGCTGGCGTTCCAGGCCAGACGGTGGTTCTGACGGAGATCGGTCCAGCCGTCCGAGGCTCCGACGTATCCGGCCGACGCCGGACCGAAGGGGTTCGAACACGCCAGGGCGCAGTAGGTGTCGTGGCGGTGCGCCACCAGCACGCGGCGCGAGTCGACGTGCATCACGCATCCGGTGTTGTCCGAGCCGCGGTCCGCAACGTGGGGCGCAAAGAGGACGTATGGCCGGAGGCCGGGGGGAGCCCCCCGCCCGTCACCCGAGGTGATCGTCGCCCGCATAACCAGGACGGGCCGCGCCGGATCCGTGAGCACGCGCTTCTGAATGCGGAACCGTCCCCCGCGCTCCTCCGTGGTGACATCCCAGAGCAGGGCGTGCGGGTCCGCCCGACTGAGCGTGACCTCAGTGTCCCGGCGCTCCTCGTAGAAGGCCTCCGGCGCATCACCCACCAGCAGGAATTGGAGGTCGCGGCTGTTGGCGAGATCGACCCGGGGGTAATACACCTCGGTGACCACGCCCTGGGCGAGGGTGAACCAGACCGGACTTTGGGGAGTGAGGCAGGTACCGATGGCGTCCTTGCCGCCCGGAGCCCACAGGGGATCGCTCCCGGGCCCGCCAAAGGCAACGGGGCCGGGCACAAGTTGCGGCTCCCGGGTCGCGGCGGGCTGCCCGACCGTACCAGGTCCGGCGCGGCGCCGGCGTCCGGAGCGAGTCGGCTGAACCGACGCCTGGGCGCCCCCAACTCCGGGGCGTTCCGCGGGCGCCCCCAGGGGAGTCACCGCGTCGCCAGCCTTAGTTTCGCGGCGACCGGTTCCGCGCTTTCCGCTGCTTGATGTCGGCATTTCTCTGTATCCTGGCTACCCAAAAACGTGCACACACCCCTGACCCGGTGGTGCGCACGCCATCCGCCCGGCCAGGTTCCCGCCCCTTTCGGCCTTGGATTCGTCCCTTGAGGGACGGAAGGCGACAGGCGGACTCAGAATCGCCGCCCCATAACCGCATAACCGAGCGCGCCGCCGCGACCGCCCTGGTGACCTCTGTGCGCCCACAGCAGCATCGCTCCGGGACGGACCCCCGTATTGCACTTCGCCCGTTGCGCCCCACCCAGTATCCCCAGCAGGTCGGCGGCAACCGGTTGACCGCCCGCGGCCGCGTCGGCGCGCAACCGTCCGCACGCGGACCCAGATCACAGGGTAGGCTTCTCCGCCGGGCTCGGTCAAGCCAATGGCGTCCCGCGCCCGGCACCGGACTCGATTCCGCACATGGCCGCCTCGTACAGGACGACGCCTCCCGCCACGGCGGCATTGAGGGATTCGGCCGGCCCCGGCATGGGTACCGTGACCGGCCCACACACCGCGAGGACTTCCCGCGACACGCCCCGGCCCTCGTTGCCCACAACGAGACCAAGTGGTCTGGACAGGTCCGCCCTCCGAACACACACTCCGCCCCGCGCGCACAAGGCCCACCAACGTGTGCCTTCGACCGCCATGGCCCGAAGTCCCCCAGGAAGGTCCTCCACAAAGCGGGTGCGCAGATGGAACATGGCGCCGGCCGAAGCCCGCAGCGCCTTTTCCCCGAACGGATCAGCGGTCCCCGGACCGCAGAGGAGCAACGCGCCCGCACCGCAGAAGGCCAGGAGGACCCGGGCCAAAGCCCCGACGTTGCCCGGGTCCTGAACCGCGTCCAGCGCCAGCGTATAGGGCGCGATGCCCGGATCGGCCGGCGGCTCCGCCGCGACTTGGAACACCGCGAGGATGCCCTGGGGCGCGGGCACCGCCGAGATGGCCGCGAAGGCCCGATCCGTGGCCGTCCAGACACCGCCGCGCCAGGAGGCCGGCGGCACCGACAGACGCGCCATCCGGGCGGCACCTGCGGCACTGGCGGCGTAACGGCCCGTCACGACGGCCGTCACGGGCCGCAGCCCGGCGGCCAACGCCTCATCGACCAGGTGCGGTCCCTCGGCGATACACACCCCGGCGAGCCGGCGGGAGCCCGGTCGCCGATAGTCGGCGATCACGGCGACGAGGGGATGTCGCGGGCTGCGGATGTCCATCTCCGGCATCAAGCTGCGGCCCGGTGGGACGGGCCGTGCGCCAGCGTGCGCCTGATGCTGCCCGCCGTCTGCCCCTTCGGTCGTCTCGAGCGACCTTTTCTTCATTTTGGCATACCCGCGTTCAGCGGCACCGCCCGCTGCACACAAGGCGGCGGTGCCGGCGCCGTCCTAGGAGAGATGGGCCTTCGCCCGATCGACCAACTGCGAGAACGTGGCGGCGTCCCGCACCGCGATGTCGGCCAGCATCTTGCGGTTGACGGCAAAGCCCGAGCGCTTGAGGCCGTTCATGAACCTACTGTAGGACAAACCGCCGAGACGGGCTGCGGCATTGATCCGAGCGATCCACAGCTTGCGGAAATCGCGCTTCCGTGAACGCCTGTCCCGGTAGGCGTAGGACAGAGAATGCATCACGGCCTCGTGGGCCGTGCGGTACAGGCGATGGCGGCCGCCCCAGAAGCTCCGGGTGAGACGCAGAACACGCTTGTGACGGCGCCGCGCCGTCACACCTCTCTTCACACGCGGCATCGGTCATTCCCCTTCCAAACCGCCGGAGGACCGAACGGTACGGGACGGCCAGACCCGACCGTCCCAGCCCGACCTATTCCCCGTAAGGCATGAGCCTCTTCATGCGCGGCTCCTCGGTCGGACCCACCAGACCAGTTTTGCGCAGCTGCCGGTTCTGGCGCGTGCTCTTATGGCGGAAGTTGTGCTGGTGAAAGGCGCGCGCGCGGCGGATCTTGCCGGTCCCGGTGAAGCTGAGGCGCTTCTTGGCGCCGCTATGGGTCTTCATCTTCGGCACTGGACCGATCCCTCTCATCGGACAGATTGAACCGTCGCACCCATCCAGTCACCGCCCACGGCGGCCGACGGACGCGTCACGGCAGAGAGTTCAGCGCGGAGCTGCGGTCGCCGCCGGACCCTCTCCGGCGGCGGAACGCATGGCAGCCTGCTGACGCAGCGCATGCAACACCTCGGGACGGGGCGCCAGCACCATATTCAGGGTGCGACCCTCGACGCGCGGTTCCATCTCGACTTGGCCGACACCGGCGATCATGGCGACAAAGCGTTGAAAGACCTCACGCCCGAGATCGGCATGCACAATCTCCCGACCACGGAAACGCATCGTCAGCTTGAGCTTATCGCCGCCCACCAGGATGCGCTCCGCCTTGTGCGCCAAAATCTGCAAGTCATGGTCGTCAATGTTCATCGTCTTGACGACGAGTTCTTTGACCTCCACGACATGCTGCTTCTTGCGCGCGTCACGGTCCCGCTTGTCCTGTTCGTACTTGAAGCGGCCGTAGTCCATGATGCGGCAGACCACGGGAGACGCTGTCGGCGCCACCTCCACAAGATCGAGGCCCCGCTCTACCGCCAGGCGCAGAGCGTCCCGTATGGCCACCACGCCCAACTGCTGCCCCTCATCGTCGATGAGACGCACTTCGCGTGCCCGGATCTCATGGTTCGCCCGCAGATCCCTACTGATGCGGCTACCCCCTTAACAAGCAAAAGGTCGGCAGACAACCATCCGCCGACCGGGATACCCCGGCATCCCGCCCAAGAACCGCACCAGGCGCACCGGCCGGTGGGTGAGAAGCGAATGGCTTCTTCTTACGCTATATCCATTTCGGGCAATTCGTCACCGGTTCGAAGTGTAGCACGCGCCAGGCATCAGCGTCAAACGCTGGGCGCCGTGGACTCGGTAAAGTCTCTCCTGTCGCCGCTGGACGATCTGCGGGCACCGAAGAACCGCAGCTTCGGGGCGGCGGTAGTTGCCGTGGCTGCCGCCCGCCGCGTTCCTCGCGGCCGCCGTGATCCGCGCGTTGGGCACCCTCAGTGCCGCGGCCAGAGTCCGCCATGGCGAGGCCGCGACCCCAGTACTCCTTCTCCCCCAGGGATCCACAGTCCCCGACCAGTGTGGGAACCGCGTTTGGCAATGCCTTCCCGGGCCCGTTTCTCTCCACGGGTCCCTGCACCGATAGCCGAAACGGCCCCTGGCGGACGCCTGCGCTATCCGGTGGCGGGTGGCACGTCCCCCTGCCCTGCTGGTTCCCGCCCGTCCTCGGCCAGACGGTCGAGGACAAGCCGATAGCCGTCGGCGCCGTACAGGAGGAACCGCTTGATCCGGGAGATGGTAGCTGAACTCATCCCCGTACTATCCGAAATCACCTCGTACGTGGCACCCGCCCGCAACAACTCTGCGGCATGCAGCCGCTGCGCCAGGGCCTGCAGTTCGCCCACCGTACAGAGATCCTCGAAGAAACGGTAGCACTCCTCGCTGTTCCGCAGGCTGAGGATCGCAGCAAAGAGGCGGTCGAGGCGCTCATCCGCGAATCGGCTGCGATAGGAGATTTGGACGCACCTCCGGCGACGGGCGAGGCCTCAGGCCCGCGGACGGATCTGCGCCAGTGGCCCACCCGAGACCCGCGGCGCGTAGAATGGTCGGTGGTTTCCCTGGGCTGGGGGCAAATCCTGCCTTGGCCCCGCGAAGGCCAGGATGGCGTCATTGGCGTAGCGAGGGCTTCCGCCGCGAAGCCCGCCCAGCCCCCCAGACAGCCGGATACCCTCTGGCAGAGCGCCGCGGTCTCGGGCTCTACCCGCGATTGCCCCTGGGACACGCTGTGCGTGGGGACCGGCGCGGTGGCCGGAACGGTCGCCTGGGGTCAGTGCATCCGAGAGCGCCACGGCCGCCACTTTCACCTCGGGCACGGCATGCCGATACCCATACCGGGGGTCTTCCCAACGGGAATCTAAGGAGGTTTGCCCGTGCACCGCCTCCTGAGCGTCGGCATCGGCCTAGCCGTGTTGCTGGCCCTGTCTGGGTGCGGAAAGTCCTCCGCCGGCAACACCACCACGACCGCCGGTTCCGCCGCGGCCATCTCCTCGACCGTTGCGGCGGGATCCGCCGCCTGGTCGGCGGCCTTCTCCAAAGCCGCTGCGGCAGAGGCACCACTTGTGGCGGCGGAGACGGCACCTGCACCGGCAGCCTCGACCGCCGGCGCAGCCTCGACCACCGGCGCAGCCTCGACCACCGGCGCAGCCTCGACCACCGGCGCAGCCTCGACCACCGGCGCAGCCTCGACCACCGGCGCAGCCTCGACCGCCGGCACCGCTTCCGGGACCAAGGCGGGGTGACCCCCGTCTTGAACCGGCCCCTGACCGGCAACGGCGGAATCCAAGGCTGCGCCCGGCAGCCGCGGGGGCAAGCGCTTTGTGTGCGCGGTCGCCGAGGACGTCAGGCAGCGCAGGGGAGGCCCGTGGCGAGATCGCCCGTGCCACCCGGTCCCGCACGCGCTGCCGACCCAGGCGCGCACGGGTGCGGACCTGCGGTTGCTGTGTTCTGGGCCCGCCTGGCAGTCCGGGCCGCCTCTGCCGCCGGCATCCGGCACGGCGTCCCGGACGGGACCTTCCGGCCCCCGGGGGGAGCGGAAAACGCCCAGGCGAGCGCGGCACTCCCTGCGGTACTGTAGCGCCGGGTGCCGTGAAGGCGCGGCGCGGGCACCGGCCGCGCCAGGCGACCGCCCCCCGGGCTGCCGGACTCACACCCACCGACCCACGAGCAGGCCGGCGGCGAGCAGGGCCCCGCCATAGAGATGCAGCCGCGCCAGAGCGGGCACAAGATTGGCCGACCACGCGCCGCGGCGCGCGCGCCCGATCTGGCGCCACAGCGGGAGCATCGCGGGAACGACGAGCAACGTCCAGGCGGTCGGCGCGGGGAGGATACCCACTCCGGCCAGTACGGGGGCGCTGGCCACCCCAGCGGCGAGCAGGACAAGCAGGAGCCGGGCACTCCGGTCGGCACCGAGCACGGCGGCAAGCGTACGCCGGCCATGCTCCACATCGTTGGCGAGATCCCGGAGATTGTTGCCGAGGAGTACCGCCGCCACGGTGCAGCCGACGGGCAACGCCGCAGCGAGCGCCGCCCGGGTGACGCCGGCCCCGGAGGCGAACTCGCTGATCATGACCTCCAGGGGACCCATGGCCAAGAATACACAGACCTCACCCCACGGCGTCCTGGAGATGGGATGCGGGCCCCCACTGTACAGGTAACTGACCACGATCATCAGGAGTCCCACGGGCACCAGGACCCAGCCGCGCAGGGCGGCCAAGGCGATCCCGGCCAAAAGCGCGAGCCCGTAGGTCACCAGGAAGGCTCGCCGCACGGCGGCCGGCGCGGCCTCTCCCGTAACGAGCACGCCGGCGATCCCGATGGAACTGGGACCGTCCACCCCGCTGCGATGATCGCAATACTCATTGGCCATGTTTGTAGCCGCCTGCAGCAGCAACGCCACCGCCAACATGAGCGCGGTCCGTGCGGGGGACACGGGGCCCCGCTCTGCGGCGGCAGCCGCGCCGACCAGTACCGGGACCACCGAGGCAGGCAACGAGAACGGGCGCGCCAGCCGCACCCACTGCGCCACGCTCAAGCCAGGCACCGCAGCCGCGCGCACGCGGCACGGGGAATCCGCCCCCGTCCTCCAGCCAGCGTCGCCGGCCAGCGCAAGCCCCTCCCCCACGGCGGCCGCAGCGAATCTCGGGATCCGGCGCGCCTGTGCGGGAAACGGCCAAACGAAGGCTTGGCCCACCCGGGCCCGGGGGATCGCGGCTCCCGATGTTCGGCAAAACGGCGTTCCCCTGCCCTGCACCGCCCCGACCACAGGGTTGGCGCATCCAGATTAGGCTGAGGGCATGGGGCGCGCACCGTCCGGATGGCCGGGCCATTCGGCGGAGCCGGATGACCCGGTGACGGGTCCCCCTGCCGCCGCCCGGGCGACAATGACTTGGCCTCTCCCCCATATGCTGGAATCTATCCGCCGCGGCGTGGTGTCTTGGCAGCGGCCCCCGGGGGAGCCGGGGCGTGGGGAGTTGGACCGGATCCCCCCCGCCGTTCCGGACCCAAGCGAGCTAGCGCTGCGTCCATCAAGTTCCGCCCGTCGCCAACGGAACGACACCGTCACGGGGTGGCGGTCAGCGGGCGCGGCCCGCACGGCCTAGGTGGAGGGCGAGGTATCCGCCATTGGCGCCAGGACTTGAGCGGCATGCTGCTACCGGCGCTCGGCGCAGCGAGACAAAACTTGATGGATGCGCCACCAGCGGAACGGCTGGCTGCAGATGCGTCGCTTCGGGGACGTGCCGGCAAAGATCGCTTGGTTCGGGACGGCAAGCGCGGAGTGTATGACGACGGTGCCGGGACTGTACGCCACCCTGCCGCGACAATGGATCCGGGTGGCAACGACCGGCCGGGCGGTGCCATGGTCCGCATGTCTACAAGCATGTATGCAAAGGCAAGACCCCCCGCCGTCTCTTCTGGCGGGGGGTCCTGTGTAACCCTTGCGACTCTATTCTTTCAGGTGGTCGGGGTGGGCGGATTTGAACCGCCGTCCTCCTGGTCCCGAACCAGGCGCCCTAACCAAGCTGGGCCACACCCCGGAACGACAGCAGCGACAACGCTGCGACCGCGTTTGGAGTATAGCCGCCCCACCGGCCTGCGGTCAATGGGCGCCTGGGCAGGCGCCAGGGCCCCGGCAAAGTCGTCCAGTGGGCCCAAGCGGCGGGGACCCGGACGGTCGTGAGCCACAAGCGCTACTGGTGGGCACCCGCCCTGAGGTGACTTTGCCGGGAGCCTGGGACAGGCGCGACGGGATTGGACAAAGCCGCTCCCGTCGCCGTTGGAGCTCTGCCGGCAAGCAAGAATTCCGGCTCCGGGGCGGCGTCGGATCGACGGGTAGCCGGACTTTGCCGGGACTCTGGGCGGGCGGTACGCCGGCCGTCGCAGGCCACGCCCTCACCCCGAGCAGGCGCCTGCGGCAGCCAATATGGCGAGCAGGCGCTCATGAACGGGCCCATTGGTCCCGACCACCCCGCGCAACCCCGTGTGCCACTCCGTACCTGCGATGTCGGTAGCCCGACCGCCGGCCTCCCGCACCAGCAGGACGCCAGCCGCGCAATCCCACGCGTGGAGAGCCGGTTCCCAGAATCCCGTGAGCCGCCCCGCCGCCACATAGGCCAGGTGCAGTGCCGCCGAACCGATATTCCGCACATTCCGCGCCTGCGCGGCGACGCCGACAAGGCTGCGGATCGCGAAATCCTTCGCCGGTTGCACCGGAGGGATGCCGGTACCAAGCAGCGCCTCGCCCACATCGGCCGTGGCCTCCACCCGCAGGGGCCGTCCGTTGGCCCGCGCACCGCCGCCCAGGCGCCCGGAGAAGAGTTCGTCCGCCGTGGGGTCGTACACCGCACCGGCCACGGGGCGGCCACGTTCCGCCAGGGCCACCGACACGCAATATCCCGGCAACCCGTGCACAAAATTGGTGGTGCCGTCGATGGGGTCCACATGCCACACGAAATCCGCCGCGATCGACCCGCCCGTCTCCTCGCCGCAG
This sequence comes from Bacillota bacterium, assembly GCA_021803205.1. Classification (GTDB taxonomy): domain Bacteria; phylum Bacillota; class Sulfobacillia; order RBS10-35; family JAJYVN01; genus JAJZMB01. The sequence continues at coordinate 44,367 of JAJZMB010000039.1, forward strand.
ATGTCATGTTCTGGGAATTGAGAGCGCAACTGTCGGAAGATCAGTTCCTCGGCTTCCCGATCAAGATCGGTCACCAGGTCCGCAACCGATGCCTTCCGTGCCAGACCCCTCGGACGCCCGGCCCACGGCCGCGCCATACGCCCGGCCGCCACCGCCGCCTCCACGGCCGCGGCCTCGAACGCCCGATAGTCCATCGTCACACCCTCCCGGCACCGTTGTCAGCGCATGCAGATGTGCGCGGCACGCCGCGCACATCTGCCACTCGGCGCCATCCCCTGCCGCCGACGCTCCGGGCGCGGGGTTCAGCGCAGGTCCGTGCTGGCCGCCAGATGCTCTTCCGCCAGTTGAATCATCCGCCGGACCATCTGGCCGCCCAGGCGGCCTCCGATGTGACCCCCGATCGCCCCCGCCTGCCGCGATGTCAGGTTGCCATTGTAACCGCGCGCCAGCGGAATGCCCAGTTCCTGCGCCACCTCGTACTTGTAGTCGTCGAGCGCGGCGTTGTACTCCTGCGGATTCTGCGGCGTCGGCCGCCCGATCCTCTGCGGAAAATAGCCGATTTCGTCCGCGACCTCCATCTTCAGGCGGTCCAAGCCGGAAGCGTACTTACCCACACCGACCACCTCCACGGCTATTGTGTGCGGCGCGGGCGCGCCACCGTCCGGGAAATGCTAGCGTGGGCGGCACCGCGCAGGATGGCGCGGGACCGCGATACAAGGGGGAGGTGGCGCCCGGCCATGGGATACTCGCGCCGGCAGCGCTTCGGCGATGGAGCCAGAGGACTGGCGCGGGTGGAATTCGCGCGCGAATTCGAAACGACGGTGCGCCGCGGCGGAAATGCGGCCATCCCGCATCCGGCCGCGCAGTCCGGGTACGCCGACCCGCCGGATGCGCCTGCACGCGCCCCGGCTCTCGGCCGGCAGGCCCACGCGACTACCGGTCCTGCGTACGCCGACCCCTGTGTGGACGGGCGCGGTGCGCGGGTTCCGCCCCGGACTCGTTCGGACGGTGATCGACCCCGCCTCTGACCACCGCAGGCGACGGGCATAGAGGGCTGCAGCATCGGACCTCTGCCCGTCGCCGGATGCGTTGCCCGGTGTCCGTCACCCGGAAGCACCCAACGGTAGGATGAAAACCCACTAAACCCACTAAACGTTGATTTTCGTGGCAATATCGAGCGCATCTCGGCTGCGGGCACCTAGACCTGCCCGTCCGCGGCGGCAGCCGCCTCCAGGACGGTTTCCGCGATGTCGGCGCCGACCGACTGGAGCTTGCTCACAAAATTCTCGCACACCCGTTCCACATGCTGTACGCCGGTGACCAGCGTTTCCCCGGCGGCCGCAAGACCGGCGATGGCATATGCCGCCGCCGCCCGGCTCTCTGTAGCCTCGATGAGGGCACCGTGCAGCCGACCACCCGGGATCAGGGCGGAGGCGCCCTCGACGCGCACATCGGCACCCATCGCCCGCAGCCCGCCCGCGTAACTGAAGCGCTCCCGCCACTGGGTCTCCACAATGCGGCTGACTCCACTGGCGGTCGCCAGCGCCGCAGCGAGCGGCGGATGGTAGTCCGTGTAGAAGGCCGGCAGGGGTCCCGTCTGCACATCGACAGCCCGGAGCCGCGCCGGGCCCAGGATCTCGATCCAACCCGGGCCGCTTTGGCACACGGCACCGGCCTCAGTGAGTTTGGAGATCCCAGAGCCGACGTCGGCCGCCTCGATGCCGCGGACACGCACCTGCCCCCCGGTGGCCGCGCCGGCCGCCAGAAAGACGAACGCCTCCGCCTGGTCGCCGATCAGGGCGTGATCAACCGAATGCAGGGCCGGCACCCCGCGCACGCGCACCGTGGAGGTCCCGCCACCCCTGATGTCTGCGCCCATCGCCCGCAGCATGTTCACCAAATCCACAATGAAGGGCCCCACGTAGACGTTGTCGAGTCGGGTCTCCCCCTCGGCGCGGACCGCCGCCAACAGGGCCTGCACCGTGGCTCCGACGCTTGGCTGGTCGAAGTAGACGTGGGCTCCGTGCAACCGGGCGACCGAGGCGCAGATCGCACCGCCGTCGGCGGAGGGTCCCACCTCGGCGCCCATCGCCCGCAGGGCCTTGACGTGCAGATCGACCGGGCGCGAGCCGATGCGGTCGCCCCCGGGCAAGCCGATCTCCGCGTTGCCCCAGAGCACGAGTTGGACGGCCAGCATATACGTCGACGCCCGCAGGGCCGCGCTCCAGGAGGCCGGCAGGGTCCGGCGCACCAACCCGTGCGGGTCGATCTCCACCACGGTGCCCTCATGTCGCACGTGCGCCCCGCAGACCGAAAGCATCTCCAGGTAGGCGCGCACGTCAAGGATGTCCGGAACGTTGCGCAGCACGCACGGACCGTCGGCCAGCGCGCAGGCCGGAATAGCCGCGAGAGCCGAATACTTGCTGCCGCCGACGCGCACGTCGCCCTTTAGCGCCGCTTCGCCGCCGATTCGCCAAGCACGCACCCGTAAAACTCCCTTATCCGGAAGACACGCATCGGGCGCTACACGAACGGGCAGCGGCACCGCCTGCCGCACCGGCCGCATCCACTCCCGTCCGAGCCCCGCCGCAACCTATGCGAGGCCCTTCACGCCGGGGACTGGATGCTGGACGGCCCCCTCCACCCCACCTATTCGCTCGCCACGACGACCTTTGTGAGTGGCGCGGGCTGTCCGAGGATACGCGCCCACTCTACTCCGCGGATTCGACGAATCCTATTGGAACAATCGTCCACCGACGTTAACTTCGGGCAGAAGCGCAGTCGACCGTCACCTGTTCCGGGCGGGAGCACACGGGCCTGGCGGCGGCCACACCGCCGCCCCCGAATACCACCGGCAGCGGTCGCCGGTTTCCACGGGCGCGGCTCTCCCGCCGGATGTCCGGATCCACGCCACGCACGCCCTACATGATAGAGAAAAGTCGTGTGGATGTGCGTCCCCGCATAGATATCACCGCCACAGGCGGGCACTGCGGAAGGATGCGCCACTGCTCCGAGATGCGCGGACCCGCCAGCGCCTTTTGGCCGGGCTGGCCGCCGGCGCCACAATGACGGTGGGCCTGCAACGGGGTGGCGGCGCACGCTTGGTGCTGCGCAGCGCAGGCCCGGAAGCGGCGTCAGGACCGGATACACCACGCAGGTGGGGCAGACATACGTGGTCAGTGCCACCCGCAACAGCATGCGTCTGCTGACCACAGTGCTCGGCAGCGGCCGAGCGGGCAAGCACCGCGATGCGCTTCTGCTCATGGACGGATGATGTTCCCAGTTTCCGCAGCACGCCCTGTCGCCACCTGACCGGGTCTCCGGCCAGGCGCGGATCCGCGGCGGTTCGGCAGCGTCTGTCAATCTGATTCTGCCGGCCGCCGCTCCCGCTGCGGTCGCCCTCCTGCCCGGCGAGCGTGTCGCGGTGACCACCGCCGGCGCGGCTGCGCCGGTGCGCCTGGGGCAACCGATGGCCCACCTCATCGCCTGGATCGGAGACCAAATGTTCAGCCGATGGCCCCTCCTCGCGGCGCAGGCCGCGGACAGGGCGCACCCGGGGACACGACCGGTGACGCGCCGCACGGCCAGGGCCTGCTGCGGGTAGGCCTACCGCCGCGACACGGCTTGCGCTACCATGGGTGCGGCGGGCATGTCCACCATCGGCTCTCAAAACCCGGGCCGCGGTCGTGGCGGCGCCGGGCGGCGGTGCAGCCGCGCAGGGGCTTCCCTGCGCGGGACGGGGATGTGCTCCCAGGCTCGGGGGCCGTCTGTGGCGCGCGCTGCGACGCCGCTCCGGTCCCGGAAAGGGGATGCGCCATGCCGAAGTTCGAAGTGCCGCCGCTGACGTATGGCTTCGACGCCCTTGAACCGCACATCGACGCTCGTACCATGGAGATCCATCACGACCGCCACCACGCGGCCTATGTCAACAACGCCAACGCCGCCCTGGAAGGCCACGCGGAGTTGCAGGCCAAGAGCGTGGAAGGGCTGCTGCGCGACATCACCGCGGTTCCCGAAGCGATCCGTACGGCGGTGCGCAACAACGCCGGCGGCCACGCCAACCATTCGCTGTTCTGGAAGGTCATCGGCCCCGGCGGCGGCGGGCAGCCGTCCGGCGATCTGGCCGCCGCGATCAACGGCAACTGGGGGTCGTTGGACGGTTTCAAGGACGCCTTCGGCAAGGCCGCAGCCAGCCGCTTCGGCAGCGGTTGGGCATGGCTGGTTGTCGGCGCGGATGGAAAACTCGCGATCACCAGCACGCCGAATCAGGACAGCCCGCTGATGGACGGCCAGACCCCGGTCCTCGGTCTGGATGTCTGGGAGCACGCTTACTACCTCAAGTATCAGAACCGGCGCCCGGACTATATCGCGGCCTTCTGGAACGTGGTGCGCTGGGGCGAGGTCGCGGCAAGGTACGCTGCGGCCAAACGGTAGGGCATCCGTATAGATTCCGCGCGGGTGGGGGCGGAACGGCTCCCCACCCGCTGCAGGCGCTGAAGTGGAAAGGGGAATCCTCGTTGGCGCTCGCGGTAGGCATGCGCATCCCGCCGAAGATCGGGGGACTCGGTTTGGAGGCAGTGGCGTCCTGGGCGCAGTCGGCCGGGCTCGGGGCCCTCGACCTGCCCCGCATCGACGCGCCGAGCAAGGGCAGCCTGGATCAACACGGGCTGCGCCTTGGCACGGTGGACGCCGCCGGAACCGGTGACATCTTGAGCCGCGACGCCGAGCGTCGGCAGAAGGGCTCTGCGGCCCTCCGGACGCGCATCGACGATGTCGCCGCCCACGGGGGCCGCACCATCTTCATCTGCCTCGTCCCCGGCGAGCAGATGAGTCGACGGGACGCCTTCAACGTCTGGGCGGAGGCGTTTCCGCCCATCGCCGAGTACGCCGAGTCCAAGGGTGTGTCCTTCGCCATCGAGGGCTGGCCCGGCGGCGGCCCGGTGTACCCGACGGTGGGATATACGCCGGAGGTCTTGCGGGCCATGTTCAAGCAGTGTCCGAGCCCCGCGCTTGGCCTCTGCTACGATCCGTCGCATCTGGTCCGCCTCGGGATCGACCACCTCCGCTTCCTCGACGAATTCGCTCCCCGCGTCCGTCACTGCCACGGCAAGGACACCGAGATCCTGTCCGATGGTCAATACCTTTACGGCCGGATGCCCGCCGTCCTCGACCGGACGCCCGGCTTTTCGGAAGGCCCGTGGCGCTACTGCGTCCCCGGCGACGGGACCGTCCAATGGGCACGGGTAGCCTACCGTCTGGAACAGGCCGGTTACGACGGCCCCATCTCCATCGAGCTCGAAGACGCCCGGTACTGGGGTACGGTGGAGAAGGAACAGGCCGGTATCCGCAAGGCCCTGGCCCACCTCAAGGCCCACGCCTAGTACGGCGCTGCGAATGTCGGTTTCCGCACTGGCCGAGAATGGTGGACGCTTGGGGGATTAGGGACACCGGAGCGGTGGCCTCGCAAGAGCGGACTTCTGCAGCGGCCACCCGGTGACGCTTCGCCTCCGGTGCGGCGTGCGGGCCGCTCCCGTACCGCAGACCGCAGCCGCACACGATGTCGCATCCCCTCCCGCTGGCGCAGGGGTACCGGGG
>JAJZMB010000039.1:49971-82988 GCA_021803205.1 Bacillota bacterium
GGCGTCGCGATCGCGGACCTCGCATCCCCGGTACCCCTGCGCACCCGCGCCCGGACCGCCCCCGGACCCGACCGGTCCTTGAGGAGGCCTTTCCATGGCGAACGCCCTGAGCAACCCCCGATGGAAGACCAGCGTCGGCATCTGGGCCTTCGGCCCCGCCGGCACACGCTTTGTGCCCGGCGGCTATCACCCGGAGATGGTCGACGTACCCGTCGAAGATCGCGTACAGCGCGCGGTACAAGGTCTCGGCCCCCTGGTACACGGGTACGAATTCCACTACGGCGCTGAGATCACCGAGGACAACCTGCCGCGCATCCGGGCAGCCCTGGGCAAGGACCACGACATCTACTGCATCTGCTACGGCCTGGTCCCCGACCCCCGCTTCAAGCTCGGGGCGTTGACCAACCCCGACCCCAAGCTGCGAGCCTCTGCCGTCACCCATCACCAGGCCGCGATCGACATGGCCGCCGACGTCGGGGCCCACTACATCATCTGGCCGGGCAACGAGGGGTATAACTACAACCTCCAGCGCGACTACCAGGCGACGTGGGGGCACTTCCTGGAGGGCCTGCAGGCTGCGGTGGAACACGCCAACCGCAGGGGCGTCACCGTCTTTTTGGAGCACAAGAACTCCGAGCCCGCGATGCAGATCCTGATGCGCAACGTCGGCATGGCGTTGTTCATCATCTACAAACTCCAGTCCATGGGAACCAATACCAGCCGCTTGCTGATCAACATGGATTGGCAGCACCTGATCATGAACAATGAACCTCTGGGAGAATTCGCGAGCCTGCTACTCCGAGAGGGCAAGATGGGCCACCAGCACGCCAATTCCGGATGGGGCTCGTTCGACGACGACAACATGACCGGAGCATCGTTCATCGAACAGACCGTCGACTTGGCGCGCGTGCTCGCCGAGGGCGGCTACGGGGGCCGGATTGGTTTCGACCTTTACCCATACACCGAGGACACGGTGGCCGCGGTAAGGCGCTCGGTGCTGCAGTGGGAATTCCTCACCGACGTTGCGCTGCGCATCGACTCCGAGAAGCTCGGCGCCGCCAAGGCCAAGGCCGACGCGGTCGGAGTATACACCGCCTTCTTCGAGGCCCTGGGGCTCACCCGGGAATACGAGGAACGCGTGCTGGCCGACTACGCCCGGCGTTGAGGTTCCAGACTTTGCCGCAGCTGTGGGACGGGACCGGACACGTCCCACAGCTGCGGCAAGGACCTGAGGCGTCCGCGGCGGGCGGCCCGTCCAAAGAGAAGGGAGTTGTCCACCATGCCCCTGGCCACTCGAGCCGCTGAAGCGGCCGAAAAGGCCTCCCGCCTGCGCGGCCTCCTGGACGCGCACCAAGGAGACGCGGTCGTACTGACACGCATCCCGAACTTCGCCTGGCTATCGTGCGGTGGTCGTTCGTTTATCAACACGGCGGCCGAGGAAGGCGCCGCATGGGCCGTCGTCACCCGGGAACGGGTCTTGGTCATCACCAGCAATATCGAGGCACTCCGGATCCGCGAAGAGGAACTGGACGGCCTGGACTGGGAGGTTCTTGCCTGCGACTGGTGGGACGGGGCCGCCATGGCTGCGCGGCTGAGACAGGCCGCCGGCGCGGGTGCCCGCCTGCTCTGCGACGCCGGTGTGACCGGGGCCACGGGCATCGGGCCGGAGATTGTGGCCCTCCGCGTGCAGTTGACCGCGGGAGAGCAGGCTCGGGCGGCAGCCGCGGGCCGGGACGCGGCGGATGCACTGGAGGCGTGCGGCTGTGCCGTTCGCCGGGGGGAGAGCGAGTTCGCCATCGCCGGTCGTCTGGCGGCTGAGTGCTTCGCCCGCGGCATCGAGCCGCTCGTCCACCTGGTGGCGGCGGACGAGCGCATATATACGCGGCGCCATCCCCTACCCACCACCCGGGTCGTGGATAGGTACGCGATGGTGGTTCTGAGCGGCATGCGCGGCGGCCTCGTGCTCTCCTGCACACGCCTGGTGCATTTCGGCCCCGTGGGTGCGGATCTCGACCGCCGTTGGCGGGCAGCGGCGCGCGTGGACGCCGAGATGATCGCCGCCACCCGGCCTGGGGTCACGGCGGGGCAGGTCTTGGCCACCGCACGCCAGGCATATGCGGCGGCGGGTTTCGAGGAGGAATGGAAAAACCATCACCAGGGGGGCCTTGCGGGCTACGGCTCGCGGGAGTGGCGGGCGATGCCCGACGGACCGCAGGTCATCCGCGCCGGCCAGATCTTCGCCTGGAACCCCTCGGTCGCCGGGGCCAAGAGCGAGGATACGGTACTCTGCCGGGTCGAAGGGCTGCCGCAGATACTGACGCAAACGCCGGACTGGCCCGGAACGGAGATGCAGACGTCGGGAGGGGCCACCCTGCGGCGCTCGGCGATCCTGATCCTGTAGGCACCCGCCCTCAGAGGCGCATGCCGGGCGGCCGTTCGGCGAAGTTCGTGCTCGGGAAGCCCACCGCGACGCTTCGCGCCGTCTGGCCGGCCCCTGGCTGCCAGGCAGCCCCGCGGCGTCCGGAAATGCGTCGTCGCGGCCGGTTTGTCACTGATCCGCCTTGCTGCGCGTAGCCTGACCCACAAGAGGGGGGCTGCGCCGATGAGCGAAAGCGGCGGCAGCGCCGCGGGCGGGCGGCCGAGGCCAGGTGCGGGACGGCGCTGCCCACGACCGTGCCCACCTGCGCGGCGGGCGGCGTCCCATGGCACCACTAAGAAATCGGCGTCACGTGCCAAGACATGTGGCGCGGACTCTGCGCAGACACGCGGTGGCCACGCCCCAGCCAGGTCGCCGCGGACTCCGGTTTCGCTTCCGCCAGGTTTCGGCCCAACGCAGCGCGAATAATGTCTCCCCGTGAACAAGTCTGCCACGGATGTACCCTTGGCGCGCCCCGGCCATACCTCGCCTCGCCTGGACTGGCCCCGCCGAGAGCCCGCCCTGAACGCGTTGGCGCCCCTGCCCCCGCCGGCGGAGAACCACCCCGCCCGGGGCGCACCGCTTCTCGCGGGGGCCGCCCAGGTCGGCCCCCCCAACCGCCTCTACCACGGCGACAACCTCGCCCTGATGGCCGCTCTGGTACCCGAGCTGGCGGGCGCGATCGACCTCATCTACATCGACCCGCCCTTCGCCTCCGGCGGCGACTATGTTCTGCGCAGCGGGGACAGCGTGACGCGCGCCTACAGCGACCACTGGAGCGGCGGCCTGACCGGATACCTGGACATGCTGCGGCCCCGGCTGAGTCTGATGCGCGCCCTGCTGTCGCCCACCGCCTCCTTTTATATCCACCTCGACCCGACGGCGGCACATTATGTGAAGGTCCTGCTCGACGAGATATTCGGGCGGGAGTGCTTCCAACGGGAGATCATCTGGCGCATCGGGTGGGTTTCCGGCTACAAGAGTGCGGTGCGCAACTGGGCGCGCAACCACGACACCATTCTTTTCTACACTCGTGACCCCAAGACGTTCACCTTCAACAAGGAATACGTGCCGCACCTGCCCGGCTACAGCCGGCGCGGCGGGGGTGAGGGCCGGGGCCATCCCATCGAGGATGTGTGGAACGCCAACGCCGCGGAGGCCGCCCTCACCGGACCGGAATCGCTCGACTCCATCCAGATCAAGAGTTTCTCCAAGGAGAAGACCGGGTACGAGACCCAGAAGAACGAGAGCGTCTTGCGGCGCATCATCGCGGCGTCGTCCAACCCGGGAGATCTGGTCGCCGATTTCTTCTGCGGCTCGGGAACGACCCTCGCCGTCGCCGAACGCCTGGGACGTCGCTGGCTCGGCTGCGACAGCGGCGCGCCGGCGCTGGCGGTGACCCGCCAGCGTCTGCTTTCCCTGGAGACGCACTCCGCCTTTGAGGTGATCGTCCTGGCGGAGCCCGCCGAACAGCGGCCGGCCCCGCCCGAGGCGGATGCCGTGCCGGTGTGTAACCGGACGGTCACGGCCCCGCCGTCGGAGCGACCCGAACCGGTCGAACCGGTACCCGACGCCCTTTGGGCGCTGGCGCAACCCCTCTTGCCGCCGGAACCGCGGCGGCGCACCGGCCGCCCGCCCCTGGGCGCCCGGCAGGTCCTCGCCGCACTCCTCTATGTGCGTCGCCATGGTGGTCGGTGGTCCGAGCTGCCGCGGGGATACGGTTCGGCAGCCGTCATACGCCGACGCGTACGCGCGTGGGAGGAGGCGGGTGTGTTGGAACGGCTGGAGGCCGCCGGGGTGGCGCAGCCGCGCGACCCCACCCTGTAGGTTGGGGCGGCGGCCATCCGCGGGCGCGGGTCCGCCGCCCTCGGGCGCCCTGCCGCCCGGGTATCGGTCCTCGCCCCGGCCCCGCCTCGTGCCGGGCCGCGCCCGGCACGACTCCCGCAAACCCTGCGCACCCGGCGCGGCAACGGGCGTAACGGCCGGAGTTTGCGTCCGGGAGCGGCGACGGGGGGCGTACGCGCAGGGACGGACACCGGCGGCGGCAAATGTCCGTTTTGCGACCATGCCGACAGGCGGCGGCACGCCCGACCGACGCGGGCGGCTTTCGCCGCCGAGCCCAGGGCCATCGCGGCGAAAGCCGCCCGGACCCTTGGCCGGCAGTTCCCACCCCGCCCCACGGACCAGGCCCCGGTGCATCGCGGGGCCGGCGGTCACTGCACGGGGCCTGCCGAGCCACAGTTCCATTCCGCTCCGCACGGGGGGACACAGATCCGATGCAGTATCGCAGACTCGGCCGCACAGGCATCAAGATCAGCGCCATCTCCCTTGGGGCGTGGCTGACCTACGGCGGCACCGTGGAGCACGACCGGTCCGCGGAGTGCGTGCGCGCGGCGCTGGAAGCCGGGATCAATCACTTCGACACGGCCGACGCCTACCAGGGCGGGAAGGCCGACATCGCGCTCCGCGCCGCGCTGGTAGGAGTGCCGCGGCACTCCTACGTCCTGGCGACCAAGGTCTTCTGGCCGATCGGCCCCGGCCCCAACGACCGCGGCACCTCGCGCAAGCACCTTTTCGAGAGTCTGGAGGCCTCGCTGCGGCGGCTGGGCACCGACTACGTGGACATCCTCTACTGCCACCGTTTCGACGAGGAGACCGACCCTGAGGAGACCATGTTCGCCCTGAACGACCTGGTTCAGCAGGGCAAGGTCCTATACGGCGGCATCAGCGAGTGGCCGGCGCACCGCATCCGTGAGGCGCGCGGCATCCAGAGGCGCCTCGGACTCCGGGCCCTGGGCGCGTCCCAGCCGCGGTACAACATGCTGGCCAGGGACATCGAGGCCGAGGTACTGCCCGCCTGCCGGGACGAGGGCATCGGCCTCATCGTCTTTTCCCCGCTGGCGCAGGGACTGCTCACCGGCAAGTACCGTTCCGGGGAACCGGCCCCGGAGGATTCCCGCGGTAGCCGCAATCGGGGTGTGGTCCGCCCGGAGAACCTGGTCAGGGTCGACCGGCTGCGGCCCATCGCCGCGCAGGCCGGGATACCCCTCAGCCACATGGCCCTGGCCTGGATCCTGCGCCGACCGGAGGTCTCCGCGGCCCTGGTCGGGGCCACGCGCGCCGAGCAGGTCCGGGAGAACGCAGCGGCGGCGGATGTCCAGCTGACCCCGGACACGCTGGCGGCGATCGACGAAGCCCTCAAATGACCGTCACCGCCGGGCTGGGGTGCACCTCCGGAAGCGGAAGTCGCACCCCTTGCCCGAACGCGGGCAAGGGCCGGACGCACCAGAGTGGAACGGGCCGGATTCGCGACTCAGCCGACAGCCCCGGTCGCACCCCGTCCCCCCACGCTCGACGGCAGCGGCGGCAGATCGGGCGCCGATAGAATGCGCGCAGCCCCGCCGCAGGGCGCACTCAACTGCTCCTGCGCAGGCGAACTCCCCGTTTGCATCGCGGCCAGGGTGTCCAGCGCGTCGCACATGTACACGCTGAGTCCGGGGACAGCGCCCTGGCCGCTGTCAGCCATGGCCTGCAGGTGACCGGCGCCCACCACGGTCAGCGACAGCGCGTTGTTGTCGTGGCTGGCCGCGTAGAGGGCCGAGGCATCCGCCGGGGGCGTCAGCGTGTCCGCGCCACCGGATACGAGCAGCAGGGGACGGCCCGGGGCGGCGGGGCCTTCGCCGAGCCGCCGGACGGCGGTCAAGGGATCGTAGGCACCGTAACGGACACGGGTTTCCTGCTGCATCGCCCAAAGGATGGTCCGGGCGAAGGGAAAAGCCGGGAGTCCCGTCCAGCGCGGGATCGCCCGGCGGAGAAAGGCGTCCGGCCGGGCGTACGGGCTGTCGGCGATGACGGCGCTGATGGCCGGGTTCCGCGCCGCCGCCAGGATGGCCGTGTCCGCGCCGGTACCCAGCCCCCAGACGGCGATATGCCCCTGGGCGGGCCCCTGCCGCTGCAGCCAGGACACCACCGTCAGCAGGTCGCGGACCTCCAGCGTCCCGAAGGCGATGGCCGCCCCGCCGGAGAGCCCCGTGCCTTCGGCATCGTAGAGTACCACGTTGTAGCCCATCTCGCTCAGCACCGAAGCCACGCCCCACAGGGGGAACGGACCCGAGGTCCGGCTCTGGCCGTGGTCGGCCACGAAGATCACCGTGTTCTGCGCCCAGTTGCCGGACGAGCCCGGATAGGTGCTCCCCGGGTTCAGGGGGATGACCCAACCGGCAAGCGCCAGGTGCACACCGGGCACAAACAGCGTCCGCCCGCACAAGATCTGGTGGTGGCAGGGCAGATCGCGGTACTCCAGAGACGCATCTGTGCCGGGATTCCCGGTCACCGGCGCCCGCGGCGGGTGCGTCAGCACCCAGCCCTGATAGACGCTGACCACAAGAATCGCGAGAACTCCGGCCATGAGGAGCGGCCAGAAGGCCAGGACACGCAGGAGCGCCTTCGGGCGAGCGCCCCCGCCGGTCGCGCCAGGGGCCTGCCCGCCATCCTCAGAACGGTCGTCACGTGCCGCCTGCAACAGCCCACCTCCTCCGAAGGCACGCCGTGGTGCGCTCCGCTCCGGCCCATTCTGCCTCAAGGGGATGGGCGCCGGGTAGGGGCAGGGCGTAACTGGCAGCGGGCCCGCCGGCTGGTGGCGACGTCAAGGGCATGCGCCGGCCGATGCTCCGGCAACGGACCCGGCACGCGGCGCGGTCCGCGGCGACCTGCCCGCGTGCAGCGCATCCGGCCGCGCGCACCATCCTCCCGTCCGGCGACGCTGCTCCGGCCGATCGGCCCTTCCCGCCGGCAGAGCCGGGATGGTATTGATGGGAAACCGGTGCCTGCGCCCCGGCGGAGGGTGCCGTACCGGTGAGAGCTGTCGCGCGGGGAGTCCTGACATGGAGACGCGTCCCACTTCCACGGATGTCACCGACCTGGCGATCGTCGGCGGCGGACCGGCCGGTCTGTATGCCGCGTTCTATGCGGGATTGCGCGCGCTGCGCGTGCGCCTCTTCGAAGCGCTACCGTTCTTGGGCGGTCAGGTGGCGGCCCTCTACCCGGAAAAAAAGATTTTCGACGTCGGCGGCTTTCCCGAGGTCCGCGGCGTCGAACTTGTCGCCCGCCTCGAAGCCCAGGCTCAGCGCGGTTCTCCGTCCGTTCACCTCGAGGAGGCGGTGACGGGGTTGGAACGGCTGCCACACGGGTTCCTGCTCCACACCGCCCGGGGGCGGTACGCCGCCCGTGCAGTGCTCCTGTGCGCCGGTGTGGGCCGCTTTGCGCCCAAGCCACTCGGCGAACCCGAGGTGGACCGCTGGAGCGGCCGGGGGGTCCGTCACACCGTCCCGCATCCCGCGGACTTCGCGCAGCGGGACTGCCTGGTGGTGGGGGGCGGCGACTCCGCCCTCGACTGGGCCAGCGAACTCGCGGAGGCCGGGGCGCGCGTCACCCTGGTCCACCGCCGCGAGCAGTTCAGGGCGGTCGAGTCAGCGCTCAGCCGTGCCGAGGCCGCCGGGGTGCGCATCCTGCGCTCCTCCGTCCTGGAAGCGCTCGAAGGAGATACGAAGCCGGAGGCGGCACGCGTGCGCGATCTCCGCTCGGGGTCGGTGCAAACCCTGCCCTGTTCCACGGTGATCCTGGCGCTCGGCTTTGCGGCCGACCTCTCCCTGCTCCGGTCGTGGGGGCTTCCCCTCGACGGGCGCGGGATCGTCGTCGCGCCGAACACGATGGCCGTTGCCCCCGGCATCTATGCCGCAGGGGACGCGACCACCTACCCCGGCAAGCTCAAACTCATCGCCACCGCCTTCAGCGAAGCGGCGCTGGCCGTCAGTGCCTGCAAACAGGCCCTGGACCCGGCCGCGCACCTCCAACCGGGCCACTCCAGCGATCTCAGCGTCACGGCAACGGTGCCCGCGCCCCTGCCGCGGGAAGGGCGACAGGGGCCAGGATGAGCGCGGCCATGGTTGCGATCCAACACGCCTCCCGCCAGCCGAGGCGGCGGAACGCCGTGGTGCGAGGCTGGCGCCTCGCCCGCTGTGCGCGCAGAACACCGATGCCCAGAGCCATGGCCGCGGACCGGTCGGCGCCGACCCAAAGCCCCGCCGCCAGCAGCAGGGTCCCCGCACCCACGGTCCAACCCCAGAGCAGCGCCATCATGCCCGCCACCCCGCACGGGTGCCGCGGCACCCGTGCGAGGAAGAGGTGCATGGCGCACAGTGACACGCCGAAAATGTAGGCCATGCCTGCACCCAGCAGCCACGCCTCCGGGGCCGGGGGACCGGACCCGGACAGCAGGGCCGGACAGACGAGGCCACCCGCCACTGCCCCGCCGAGGCTGCCGGCCGGCGTGGGTTTCGACCACAGCACCCTCGCAGCCACATCCGCCAGGCCCAGGAGGCCGGCCGCGCCAAGACAGAACAGCCCGGTCGCGTCGACACCGCTGCGGGCCCAGGCGGCCCCGGCCACAAGGGCGCCGACGGCGAATACCACGCCGGCGCGCCACGTGGGCACCGCGGGCAGGCGGCGCCGCCACCGCCACAGGGCCCAAAGCAGCGGCTCGCGGGCGGCCACCCCGCAGGCGAGCGCCCCTCCCAGCAACCAGCCGCCGGCCGGTCCCCGGCCGGCGACCATCCCGGCGGCCCAGGGCACACCGACAAGAAACCAGGCCCCGTACTCCGTCGGATGGACGCGAAAACCGGACGCCGCCGGGGTGCCGATGTCCGCCCCCCGCACCGGCGCGGCCCCGCTCCTCACCCGCTCGCCAATTCGGCTACAAGCGTCCTGGCGCCACGGAGGTGCGCCGCTGCCACGTCGTCCGGCACGGAGCAGCCCCCTGCCAGGATGAGGCGCCGGCCCCCGGTCTGCCGCACCGCATCATGGATCTCCGCCGACAGGGCCGCCATATCCCCGCGTACCACGGCACCGGCTTCGTCGATGCCGCCCATCACCACCTTGCCGGGCAGCGCCCCGGCAATCTCCCGCAGCGGCACACCCGTCCTCCTGTCGCTCCACGAAAACACCGGAACGGGATAGTCCGCCACCCGCTCCCAACGGAGGCGCGATAGCGCATGCAGGTGAAGGATGTTGCACCAGCCGCGGGCGCACCCCTGCAGCGCCCGCAAATCAAACGCCCGGCCCAGCGTGCGGAAGGCGTCGTCGTCCATGAGCCCGTCGCCTACGCCACCGGTCGCGAAATAGATCCCGTCGGCCCCGGCTCCCAGACACTCGGCGCACTGCGCGGCCACATTGTCGGCCACTATGCCGAGTCCGCGCCTCACCGCACCCGGATCGCGCCCGGCGGCCCGCAGCAGCGCATCCGGACCGCGGGTCCATCGCAGAGCGAGCGCCAGCGGAGAAAAGACCGTGGCCACCACCACCGCCTGCGGCTGCCGCCGCCGGACCAAGGACACGGCCTCGGGCATGCCCGCCAACGCCCCACCCGTGCGGGCCGACAGGGTCGGCAGCGCGTCCCACTGCTCCGCGCCCTCCAGCGGCAATGCGGGCGGGTCCGGATAGGGCAGATCGGGCATGACCTTGAACAGGTCCAGCTCCAGGTCGCCGAAGAAGGCCACGGTCGCCGCCGCCAGCGTGCCCGGCGAGCCCTCCGGCCGGAAGTGGTGCCACAGGCACAACGGCGGGCGATCAACCGGTTCTCCGGCCAGCACCCGTTCAACCCGTTCGCGCGCCTCCATTTGTCCCCGCCATCCTCTCGCCCTCGGCCGCCCGGCGTCCTCGCTCCGCACCGTCGCCGACGCCGCCTGGACCACTGCGTCCGGGCGACCCGCGGACAAGGCTACGACCGCAACGCGGCCAACGCCGCCGGGGGGCATCATCTTTAGCATCTCGCGGGCCACCGCGGGCGGTCCAGCGCCCCTCGGGTGGCCCAGCGCGGCCGGTCGATCCTCATGGTCCAGGTCCATTTGGGCGTGTTGGGGGAGACTGCGCCCCTTCCGGCAGGGACGCGCGGCTGCCCCCGCCAAAACACGCACCCTCCCGGCCGGTCGGCCACCGCGCTGCCGCGGCGCAGGCCAAGATGCACCCGCGTCCCGGCCCGTCAGCGTCCTCACATGCCGACTTTGCCGAGGCAGCACCGCTTGTACTTGAGGCCGCTGCCGCACGGGCAGGGGTCGTTGCGCCCGATCTCGCGCCGCCGCTCTGCATCCTCCCGCCAGATCTCCGTCATGATCGCCGTGGGCGAAGCACCCTTGCGCCAGAGGTCGGCCAGCCGCCTCAGGTACGGATCGGCGTGCTTGAAGAAGTGGTGGTAGCCGGCGCAAAGGTAGCTGAGTCCCGGCTCCCCGTCCGCGCTCCGCATGAATCGCTCTTTGGGGCAGCCGCCGTTGCAGATGAACCGTACATCACACTCCCGGCACACCTGCGGCAGGGCGTCGCGCTTGGCCAGACCGAAGGCCGTCTGTTCCGGAGATGCGACCATGGCGCCCAACTCGGCACTCATCACGTTGCCCAGACGGTACTCGGGCAGCACGAAGTGGTCGCAGGCGTACACGTCCCCGTTGTGCTCCATGACCAGTCCGCGGCCGCACGTCTCCTGGAGCACGCAGAGGCTCGCCGGCATCCCGGCCCACACGGTGGCGCATTCCTCGAAGATCTGTACGAAGACGCGGCCGACGTCGTGGCGGATCCACTCATCGAAGATGGCGCTCAGGAAGGTCCCGTATTCTTCAGGCACGACCGAGCGGTCTGACACGGCCTCCGCGCCGGTCCGTTCGACGATCGGGATGAACTGCAGCCAGGTTACGCCGGCCCCCCGCAGGAAGCGGTACACGTCCAGGGGATGGCCGGCGTTGGCGCGGTGGACGGTGCAGAGCACGTTGTGCTCGACGCCGTGCTCCTGCAACAGGCGAAGGCCGCGCAGCACCGCCGCGTGCGTCGGCCGGCCCCGCTTGTCCAGTCGGTAGCGATCGTGGAGTTCGGGTGGTCCGTCCATGCTGATGCCGACGAGGAACCGCTGCTCGCGCAAGAAGGTGCACCACTCCTCATTGAGGAAGGTGCCGTTGGTCTGCAGGGCATTGGCGCAGGTCCAGCCCGGCGGCAGATACTCCTTTTGCAGCGCCACAATCTGCCGGAAGAAGTCGAGGCCCATCAGTGTGGGCTCGCCGCCCTGCCAGGCAAAGTCCACGTGCGGCCCGGGCTGGGCGGCGAGATAGTCGTGGATGTATCGTCGCAGCACCTCGTCCGACATGCGGAAGTCCTCGCCCGGAGCATACAGCGCCTCCTTGCGCAGATAGTAACAGTAAGCACAGTCGAGATTACACACCGGACCGATGGGTTTGGCCATCACATGAAAGGGGACCACGCCGCCCGTCACCCCCAAAAATCCGTCATCCGGGGCGCCACGCGACATCCGGGTCCGAGGCATCCCGACGCCGTCCGGTTCGGCCGCACCAGCGGCCTCGGCATCGACGAGCAGCAGCACGCGAATACAATGTTGTTGTTGGACGGCGCTCCCCGAGGGCCCCGGACCCGAACGGACCGAACAAAGGCGCCGTTCGGGTCTGTTCCCGTGTTCTGGATGCGTGCCGCGTGCGCCTTGACGCCGGCACCGTCCGCCCCCCTCCGGAAGTTCAAGATCGCCATCGCATGCCGCCCAGCAACGACGTCGACCTGTTCAGCCAGGACTTGGGCTTCATCGCCTGCGCGGCCGGCTCCGGCCCCGGCGACGCCAACGCGCACACCGACGGGGCCGCCGGCGCGCGCCGCACCAGGGACGTCAGCCCCGCCCCAGTTCCCACCGCCACGCTCGATGGGTGCAACGTAGGCCGCGCGGGCATGCCCTACGGCAACAGAGCGTCCAGCGAGGCGCACAACCTGGGGACATCTCGCGTGGCGCCCCTGCCCCGCACCGCCCCCCGGCGGCAAGCGCAGCCCCCCCTTCCTCCTCCGGGCCCCGCCCCACCCTCCCCCAGTCGAACGGGGACAAGGAGCATCCCCAGACTCCGTGAGGCTCCCGGGAGGGCATTGCACCCACGGAGCCGAAGGCCCCTGCCGATACCCACCCTGTCGCCCCCCGGAGGATGAACGCTTGAGCACCCCGCCGGCTCCGGCCGCCTCGCCCGCCACCCGCCCCAACCTCATCTGGGTCTTCGGCGACCAGCACCGCGCCCAAGCGCTCGGGTATGCCGGCGACCCCAACGTGCGCACGCCCAACATTGACCGCCTGGCCGCCACCGGTGTCACCTTCACCGCGTCGGTGGCTGGGACGCCCCTCTGCTGCCCCTTCCGGGGCTCACTGCTGTCCTCGCGCTACCCCCACCACGCCGTCCCGGGACACGAGGACCGCCTCCCGCCCGAGCTGCCCACCGTCGCCACCGCCTTCCGCGACGCCGGCTATCGCACCGCCTACTTCGGCAAATGGCACGTCGACGGCTTCAGGGAGCGGGAGGGACGCGCCGCGATGCACATCGTCCCGCCCGAGCGCCGTGGCGGCTTCGACGACTGGCTCGGCTACGAGAACAACAATGCCCAGTGGGATTGCTGGGTCCACGGCGGCGCCGGCGCCTCCGCCTTCCATCGCCGGCTGCCCGCGTACGAGACGGACGCGCTGACCGATCTGTTCATCGGCTACCTGCACGCGCAGGGAAGCGAGCGCAGGGAGGCGCAGGCCCGTGGCGGCACACCTGGGCGCCGGGAGCAGGAGGGCGTCACCCGCCCGTTCTTCGCGGTCCTCTCCGTCCAGCCCCCGCACGACCCGTACGTCGCGCCGGCCGAGTGGATGGGGCGCCATACCCCGGGCGCGATCCGCCTGCGTCCCAACGTGCCCGACATCGCGCCGATTGTGGACGAGGCGCGCCGCGAACTCGCCGGCTACTACGCCATGATCGAGAACCTCGACTGGAACCTTGGGCGCGTGCGGGATGCGCTGGAAGCGGCCGGACTGGCCGACGACACGCTGATCGTCTTCTTCAGTGACCACGGCGACATGCACGGCTCTCACGGCCAGTTCCGCAAGACGGCGCCCTGGGAGGAGGCCATCCGCATCCCCTTGATCATCGGCGGCGCTCGCTCCGCTTACACCTCCAAGCGCGGGCGCCTCCCAGTCCCGGCCAACCACGTCGACATCGCGCCCACCTCGCTCGGTTTGTGCGGTGTCACGCCGCCCTCCTGGATGGCCGGGACCGACTACTCTGCCCATTTCGTCAAGGGGCGGACGCCACCGCCCGTCGAGCCCGACTCCGCCTACCTGCAGCTCTGCCGGCCGACGCGCCACGGAAACAGCGTCGACCGCCCGTGGCGCGGCGTCGTCACGCGCGACGGCTGGAAGTACGCCTGTCTCGAAGGCCAGCCATGGCTCCTGTTCAACCTCAACGAGGACCCGTACGAACTTGCCAATCACGCGCACAACACGCGTTACGCGCAGAAGCGGCGACAACTGCAGAACAGGCTGGCGGCCTGGATCGCGGACACCGGGGACAGCTTCGCGCTGCCGGAGCTGTGAAGCGCCCGCCGCGCCGTCCGCGGCTAAAGTCCGCCTTGACGCGTCCACTGCTCCGCTGCCCTTGTACCCCAAGGGGCCACCGCTCGTAGCCGGTATGGAAACCGGCTCTCGCGTCGCCGCCCTAGCCGCGGGTCGCCCCTGCATCCGGGATCGCGCCCCGGAGCAGCGGATCCCCCGTCTCCTCCATCCACCTCGCCAACCGGCCCCGCATCGCCGCAAGATCGGCGCTATGCTCGGGCTTGCCCGCGAGGTTGCAGCGCTCGAAGGGGTCGGTGGCCAGATCGTAGAGCTCCTCCGCAGGCCGTGGGCACGTCGCGACGTCCGCCACTGCGGCGGCGGACGGGCTAGGGGCGATGTCCGCCGGAAGCAGCAACGCGGGGCCGGGCTCGAAGTTGCGGATATACTTCCAGCGCCCGGTGCGCACGGCCCGCTTGGGGTCGTAGGCGTCGTGATAGGTCTGCTCGGCGAAGACCGCCTCGTCGCCGCCTCCCCCTTCCCCGCGCAGCAGCGTCAGGAAGGAGTGGCCCTGAACGTGCGCCGGGGTTTCGCGCCCGGCGGCGGAGAGCAGGGTGGGCAGCAGGTCGACGTTCGAAAGCAGTGCGTCGACACGGCTGCCCGGGGGGATGACGCCCGGCCAGCGCGCGACCAGCGCGGTGCCGATGCCGGCGTCATACAGGGTGGACTTGGCCCGCGGGAAGGCGACGCCGTGATCGGTGGTCAGGATCACCAGCGTCCGCCGGTCGAGTCCCGTGTCGGCCAGCGCGTCCAGAACCGTGCCCAGATGCCTGTCGACGGCCTCGACCAGGCCGGCCAGGTCGGCCAGATCCTCCCGCACCCCCGGGTGGTCCGGCAGGAAGCCGGGCACGTCGACAGCCGCCGGGTCGGCGGGCGTGTAGCGCACGTTTTTGAACGGCCGGTGCGCCTCCAAGAGTCCGGCGACGGCGAGGAACGGGTTGCCGCGCGTCGCCTCGCGGGCCCCGTGCAAGAACTCCGCCATGCCAGGGAGCACAGCGCCGGCGTGGGTGGGCATGCGGGCCGGGGGCACGTGGTCGTACCCCATACGGCGGGGATCCTTCTTCTCGTGATGGAAGCCGAAGAGGTAGCTGACATAGCCGGCCTCGCGCAGGAGCTGTGGCAGGGTCGGGGTCCGGTCCGGCATGTCCCAGCCCCGGTTGACCAGGCCCATCAACCCGTTCGTATGGGGGTAGCAGCCGGTGAGGATGCTGCCGCGGCTGGGACTGCAGAGCGGGGCCGTGGCGAAATAGCGGTCAAAAACGGCGCCCTGTGCCGCCAAACGGTCGATGTTCGGTGTGCGCAAGCCGCGCACACCATAGCAGGGCAGGTGGCGGCCCAGATCGTGGCAGACGACCAGGACAATATTGGGCTCTTCAGGCGCAACCGGTCGCGCGGGCACAGACACACCCCCGGGAGACGCAGGTTCGGCGGTGCGGAGGGGGGGGTTTCGGGGCCGGGACGGTCGGGTCCTCCGGCGCGAGCGCACAACCGATCGCGCCGGATCGACGGCGGCAGACCGCAGGCGAGCACCGGCCAGGCCCGCAGCGCCCTGTCCGTGCCGGGGGCAAAACGTCAGCTGCTCGGTGTGCCGGAAATATATACAGGGGCAAGAGCGATAAAGGGCTCGGCCATCCAAGGGGTGGCCGCGGGTCGGGCGGCGGCACCACCGGGCGTTCGGCCGGGGCGGGCATCGCGGATCGCACCACGCGCAGGTGGCCCCGGCAACGCGCCCCCGCAGGGGGGGCCCCTGCCGTGAGTGGCGGGGGGCCCCTGCGGCGGGCCGGAGCGCGGGCGATGAGCGTCTTGTTCACGACCCTCGGCCGTCCTCCGCTGACGGCCAAACCCGCACGCCACCCTGGCCGCGGAACTGGGCCCCGGAACGAGAGGCAGCGTGCGGCACGCCCCCCTCACGGGGCGACCCCGCTCATGGGCCCACCCGACCCCGCGTGCAGCGCCGCGGGTCGGTCGGCCGCGACATCCTGCCGCAGGCCCCACCACATGCGGGCCACCGCATACAGCACCATGGCGAATCCGACCGCGATCACCGCATACCCCCAGGTGATCAGGCCAGGGACGACAAAGACATAGAACAGACCACCGAGAAACGCCACAACCATCCCAAGGAGCATTGTACGCGCGACTGCGGCGGAGAGCCGCGGGCTGAGGATGCGATCGGCCAGATAGACCAGGGCGATGGTCGCCGGGATGAGAAAGAAGGCGTACTGCTGGTGCCAGAGCGTGAAGGTGGCGTCGGCCACCGCCCCCGCGGCCTTGGGATTGCCCGCGCCGAAGTACGCCTCGTGCAGCTCTATGGCGTAGCCGCCCCCCACGACGGTGAGCACGGAGAGGACCAGGCTGACGACGATGGCCTGCCAGGCCGGGGAGGGCCGCTCCGCGTCGTGGGCCTGGCCGATGAGGAACCCGAGCCAGGCCAGCATCCCGCCAATGAGGATGAACACGCCGGTGACCAGGTCGTCACCCGCGATCCCGCTCGCGCCCCCGGGGCCGAAGCTGAAGAGGGTGGGGGGCTGCGCCGCCGTAAATCCGGCCACGACGTAGACGATGGTCATAGCGATCACGCCGAAGGCCACCATTGCCAGTCCCACCAGAGCAGCCGCCGGGACTGGCCGACCGGCCTGCCGGCGTTGGCCGTAGTGCCAGGCCATTGTGCCGATCACCGTGGCGATCAGCGCCATCACCATTTCGTGCGAGTGTGACGTGATCAGGTTGCCCTCCCAGGCAGCGAACGGGACACCGATGAAGCGGGCATACCGCGCCGGCCAGTCAAACGGGCTGTGCGCGCCGAATTCCAGCAGCCATCCCGCCAGATGGCCCATGACCGCGGCCACGAACAGGGATACGGACCCGAGCCCGGCCACGGCGAACGACAGCGAGCGGCTGGCCGGAGCCCGCGCCCGGCGTTCCTGCCAGAAGGCCCAGATGAGGACTAGCAGGATCTCATCAAGGCAAAAGAAGCCCAGGATCTGGGTCCACAACGCCAGCGTATCTGTGGGAGCCGCATCGAACACCCCGCCGATCCCCGCCAACATGGTGGCGGCTACCGCCCCCGTCACGATGAACGACCGGGCATGCGCCGAGGAGAAGGCGAACGCATCGACCACGATGAGGCTGACAACGCCGACTAAGCCGATCAGCAGGCCGTGCAGGTACATCACATGCCGCCAGTCGATGGGCGCGCTGGCGGAGACTTCGCTCCAGTACGGGTTGGACACAAACAGCGTCGCCAGCGCGTACACGGCCAGCCAGGCAACCAGGAAACGCGTCGCGGAGGTCATCCGCTGAAACCAGCGTGGGTGCCGCTCGTCTTGCATCGCTGCCTCGCTCACGGTAGAGCACCTCCCTGAACTGCAATCTGACCCAGCCCTGCGGCGGGACAGGGAACCCGCGGCTTCGCTCCGTTCACTCGGGGTTACCGACCGGGCCGCGGCCGCATGGAGCGGCACGCACCGACAACCCCGGCGGGCACTGCGAGATCGCGGCCGGATTGTGCCACTTCGGCGGGCCGGTGCCGGTGCCACGCACCAGCCGGGACGCGCACACGTCGCACCCGGGTTCCGCAGCCGCCCCGTCAGCCGTGCACGCATGGCCCGCACCCCGGCTCAATGCGGAACGACCAGGCGCGCGGCGAGCATCCCGCCCTGGACGTGGCGCGCGGCCCGCCCGGCGCGACGCGCGGGCGCGTGCGCCGACCGGCGTTGCGGCAGCGGCGCCGCGGCAAGCCGTCCCAGGACGGCGCCGCTGACGACCACGCCCCGCGCCACAGACACGCCGACACCGACCACCGTGTTCTGGACGGAGCATAGCCCGATGGTCCTGCTGCCGGCGAGTAGCACCGAACGCGTCACCTCGCTCCCCGGCCCGAGGCGCACCCCGGCCCCGAGATAGGCGGGCCCGCGGATGCGGCTGCCGGCACCGATCAGCACCCCGTCGCCGAAACCGACGACGCCCTCGATCGTGACGCCCGGACCCACCGCCAGCGGTGCACCCCGGTCCGGGGCGGTCCATGGCCAGATTCCGTTCAGGGCTTCAAAGTGGGCGTCGCGGAAGGACTCGGGGGTGCCGATGTCGCGCCAGAAGCGGAGAACCGGCGCGGCTCCCAGACGGTGGCCCGTCCGCAGCAGGGCCGGGAAGACATCGTGCGCGAAGTCCAGTGGCCGGTCCTCGGCCAGGTTGCGGAAGGCCTCGCGCTCCAGCAGGTAGGACCCACTGTTCAAGAGCAGATCCGGAACGAGTTCCGACACCCTGGGCTTCTCAATAAAGCGGGTGACCAGGCCCGCCTCCACGCCGACCACGCCGAAGCGCAGGCGGTCGGCGGGCGCCATGACGGCCAGGGTCGCGGGGCCGCCAGCCGCTCGGTGTGCAGCGAGCAGCGCGCGCGCATCCAGCGCCAGCACCGCGTCGCCGCTGACCACCAGAAAGGGTGAGCGCAGACGCGGCAGCAGATCGAGCACCGCACCGGCCGTACCGCGTACCACCGCTTCCCGGATGACCCGGACAGGGACATCCCCCTGCATCTCGTGTGCCGCGCGCTGCACTGCGTCGCCCAGATAACCGCTGGTGATGAAGATCTCGTCGATCCCCTGCGCCGTGAGATGGCGGACCAGGTAGGACAGCAGCGGTCGGCCCACAATCGGCAACAGCGGTTTGGGCGTATGCAGCGTGAGCGGCAGGAGCCGCGTCCCCTGCCCGCCCGCCAAGATCACCGCCTGCACGGAGCCATTCCCCCTCAACGGTTTCCTTCCCTCCGGGACGGGGCGGACCCAGAGGCCAAGATGCCTGTCCCACGCCTGCCGGTCAGTGCTGCACGGGCGGTGCGCCGTCGCCGCTCTGAACTGTGCAGTATCGAACCGGCGCCACGGCGATCTCGCGCATAGAGCATGCGCCACGGGTTCGCCCGCGGCAGCGGCCATGTGCCCGGTCGGGCCTAGCCCTTTGGCGGGACGGCTTGACCCTGTCACGGTGGGCCATGTGGAGCCCTTGCTCAGCCCGATGGGGGAACCGTTAGGCCCTTGACCCCCCCCCATCCCGACCCTATTGTTGCCAAGCGGTTTGCGGTGCGGGACAGGACAGTGCCGCGGCGGTCGCCGCGGCACTGTCCTCCGTCATCCCGTACGCGGTGGTGCGCCTGAGGTCGGGGGCGCCGCGCAGAGCGCGCGGCGCGCGCGGTGTCTGAGCTGTGCCGGGTCGGCGAGAATCGCCTCTCGCGGCAGCGGGCAGCGCTTTCCAGATTGCGGGCGCTACGTGGACGATGGGGTCGGGAGGTAACGGACCATGGGCACAGGGAAGCGGGCCGCGCCTCAAGATTCCGCCATGGCCAACGGGGCGACCACACGGGATGGCGATGTGGCGGTGCCGACCGGACACGCCGCTCTGAAACCGGGGGATGGTGATCCGGGTACTGGAAATCTGATGATCATCAACATGGGGCCCCAGCACCCCAGCACGCACGGGGTGCTGCGCTTGATCGTAACGCTGGAAGGCGAGATCGTCGTCAAGGTCGTGCCGGATATCGGCTATCTGCATCGTAACTTTGAGAAGATCGTCGAAGACTGGGCATATCCCGGTATCATCCCCTTCGCGGATCGCAACGACTATCTTGCGGCCATCACCAATGAGCTAGTGGTGTGCCTGGCGGTCGAGAAGATGGCGCAGGTGGAGGTTCCCCCACGGGCGACCTACTTGCGCGTACTTTTTTCCGAGTTGCAACGCATCCTCAGTCACCTCCTGTACTATGGCACGGCGGGCATGGACATCGGTGCATTCACGCCCTTCATGTACGCGTTTCGCGAGCGCGAGTGGGGGTACACCCTCATGGAACGGGCGACCGGCGCACGTATGCTTTACGGCTACAACCGCGTCGGCGGCCTGCGCAACGACGTGCCCGACCTGTGGTTGTCTGAACTGGAGAAGTTCCTGGACTTCGTCGAACGCCAGGGATGGCCCGAGTACATGGGCCTGCTCGTCGAGAACCAGATCTATGTGGAGAGAACGAAGGGCGTTGGAAAAATAACGCCCGAACAGGCCATCGCATGGGGGGCAAGTGGACCGATGCTGCGAGGCACCGGCGTCCCCTGGGATCTGCGCAAGACCCAACCGTACCTGGTGTACGACAAGTTTACCTTCGACGTCCCGGTCGGTCAGAACGGCGATGTCTACGACATGTTGATGGTCCGGATGCTGGAAATCAAGGAGAGCATCCGCATCATCCGCCAGGTGCTGCGCGCGTTGCCGGGCGGAGGCGTACTGACCAAGGGGCGTCCCATTCTGCGCACGCGTCCGGGGGACTACTACAGTCGCGTTGAGTCTCCGCGAGGCGAGGTCGGCGTCTTCCTGGTGTCCGACGGAACGGGCAAGCCCTACCGGCTCAAGTGGCGGGCCCCGAGCTTCTGCCATCTGCAACTCATACCTCTGATGGCCGTCGGCGGAAAGCTGGCCGATCTGATCGCCAGCGTCGGTCTCGGCCCCGACATCGTCATGGGCGAGGTGGACCGCTGACGGCGCGGCGCGCCTGCGTCAGGACGGATCCCGGCTGCCCGGCCGCCGCCTGCAGCCACCGGCCGGGCAGTCGGCCGGCAGCGTTCCGAGCCACAGCTGCGGGTGGCCGAGAGGCGGCACGGGGATTGGGCCGGGACGCTGCTCCCCACGCACAAGCAGGTCGACTCCCAGGGGTCGGGCGGCGGACGCGCCGAGCCTGGTCGGGGCCGCACAAACCCCGGGAGTCTCCCCGCCCCAGGCGGCACCGGGACCGCGGCGCCGCCTGGATTTCCTCACACTGCGCCGTCGCCGGCCCTGACCCACCGTCAGGCGGTGCCTGACGGCCCCACGCGTCGCCGCGGATGTCGCTGGGGTTGTTGCCGAGGAGGCCCGCCGCCACAATGCAGGCCACGGCCACGGCAGAGAGGCGGAAAGGGAAACGCACGCGCATCATCGGCCCCGGATGGTGCCGCCATGTAGTCCCGGGGAACCGGCCGAACCGGCGTCATCCCCACCGCGGACCGTTCCCCGGTCGCGCGGCGGGATGGCGCACGGTCCGTCCGGGCAGAACGGCTCACTGGGGCTCTGAGGCACGGGGTATGGCCGGCGTATCGCGATGAAAGGCGCGTCCCGGCTGCCACGGCGTGCCGAGGGCCGGCAGGATCCAATGATCTGCACCCCACCAGCCCGCCACGCGCCAGGCCAGCACCAGGAACAGTGCCAGCACGAACAGGATGGGATTGATGCTCACCGCGCCCGCCAGCAGATAGTTCATGTTCATGAAGCAGCCGAAGAAGGCCGCGATCCCGGTGACGACCCCCAGAATCAGCGCCACGCCCACCGCCGTCTCCCCAAAGGTCACGACATAAGAGAAGATGTGGGCGTGGGGCAGGACGAAGTCCTTGAGAAAGGCGCCATACCAGCCCTGGACGTTGGGGTGGGCTCCGCCGAGCTGCTTGAGGGAACCCTGTAGGAACCCCGAAAGGCCGGCGCCGGCCTTGGCGCCCGTCCACGCAGGGCTGGTCATCTTCTCCCATCCGGCGCTGAGCCACTGCCAGCCCACATAGATCCGCACCAGCAGCCAGAACCAGGCCGTGCGCGTGTCTCCGAACAGAAAGCGCGACAATCTGGGCTCCACAACCTCGGTCAACAGGTGCTGGGTTACCGGGGCGCTGCTCTTGTCCACACTCGCTCACCCCCGTCTGAACTGCGGACCGATCCACCAGGCAAAACGGGGTCGCGCGCAGGCTAGGCGCGGTGCGCCACCGGTCACGCCCTGCGTCCGGCCTGCCTCGTCAAGGGCCGGTTCCAGTCACAACCGGGGCGGCAACCGGCCGGTTTCCGGAAGCCACGGGCACCACGAGCACGGGGACCGGGCTCCGCCTCAGGAGATCCTCCAGGACATGGTGCAGGACCCATGGCGCCTGGGGCTCGACATGACGCGCCGGGGGCAGCGGCAACCCGAAATGCGACAGCCTGCCCCCCATGCGCGCGACGAGCGTCTGGCTGTGGCCGGCAATGCACACAAGTTCACACGCGGTGTCGGCAGCGGCGCGGAGAATGCCCTCCACGGGCGGACCCAGCCGAACGTCCACATCCATCCTGTGGCCGTTCGCACCGGCGGCCACCCGGGTCAGGTGCGCGCGAGCGATCTGCGCCCCCCATTCCTCCGGATCGCGAGCCACCGGCCCGCCGGGGGGAGCAGCATAGTGTTGCGACCACTCCCCCGCCTTCCACACCACCTCCAGCAGCACAATCCGCGCCTGCAGGGGCGCAGCCAGGACCTCCGCGAAAAGCAGGGCCTCGACTGCGCAGCGGGAACCGTCGAGCGGAACCAGGATTGTATTCATCACGGCTGTCCCCCCACAGACACCTGGGGTCCGCGCACCTACCGGTCGGGCGCGTTGTGTGCCTGTTCCGCCGCCTGCAGGGCAGCCTGATCAGGCCGAATCAGCAGCACCGGCCGACCCGAACTGCGCAGCACCTGGTCCGCCACGCTCCCCAGCAGCAGTCGGCCGAGCCCGGTGCGGCCGTGCGTGGACATGGCGATCAGTTGCGCATCCGTCTCCTGGGCCGCGCGGACGATGACCGCCGCCGGTTCGCCCTCGCGCACGATCGGGCGCACGCGCTCACCCGCGGCCAGGCTGGCGGCGACCCGATCCAGGTAACCCCGCGCCAGGGAATCGTAATTCTCCGCATGCGGCCGGGGCAGGGGCATGGGCTGGCCGAGCGCGGCGTAACCCCACACCCACTCCGCTTCGGGCGCGACGGCGTGCACCAGCCACACCTTCACCGATCCTTCGCCCAGCAGTTGCCGGACCCAGGGCAGGACCGTCTCCCCGAGCGCAGACCCGTCGAGCGCGACCGTCACCCGTTGAAACATGATCGTTCACACGCCTCCCATCCTGTGCAGCGACGCGCATCGGTCGATGCCGACCTCTGCGGCAAAATCGGCGACGATCGGGTCTCCCCGGTTCGGGAGGGCATCCGTCCCACGCGGCGGGATCGAAAAGCCAACCCTCCCAAACATCTGTTTCCCACGCAAACCCGGCCCTGGCGCCAGCTCCCCCGGCCCCCGCAGCCGCGGACGCGGGTCGACGCTGCACCCGCCGGATCGCCCCGGCGACGATCGAGAACGACGCATCACGGACAAAATGATCTGTTCATCGGCTATGGGGAACAACGTCCGGATGGACGGGCCGAACGGCCCCCCCAACCCGGTGGCGTTACCGGCGGGCAGTATCGACACAGCGTAGGCGATTCGCTGGCCATCCGGTCCGCTGCCGCGGCGGGACGCGGGACCGCCAGACGGGCCAGCGCGAAACGCCGGTCGTGCACGGCATCCACCTGGCGCGGTATCGGGAGACGGGTACGGACACGCATCCCGAGTTCGATGGGCGCTGCAACCTCCGGAAACAGGCCGGAGGGGACGCGGATCAGAGCCTCCGCCGCCCTCCGCACCACGGACTGGGCGTAAGGGCCTGGACGCCGACGCCCGACGTCGCGCCCTGTGGCGACGCGGTCGCCGACCTTCAGATCCGGGACGCCCGGCCCCAGGGCCGCCACCTTGCCGCCCCGAGAGCAGTGCGCCGCGATCCGGTGACAAAAGGCGCGCCTACCGGCCGTCCAGACCCGCCCGGATCGCACCCACCATCCGCCCCGCCAGCGCCGCCCGCTCCTCCGGGGCCACCTGCGCACCGAGGTCGGCCACCGCCTGCACAATCCAGGAGGCGACGATCACGCCATCAGCAACCGCCGCGGCCCTCGCAGCCTTCTCGAAACTGTTGATGCCGAACCCCACCAGCAGCGGCAGGTCCGTGTGGGCGCGAACGCGCCCCACGGTGGCGGGCACCCGGTCCAGGGTGTCGGAGCGGGCCCCGGTGACTCCGGCCACCGAAACGCAGTAGATGAATCCGCTCGCCGCCCGCGCCACCGCCGCGATGCGCGGGTCCGTGGACGTCGGGGCCACAAAGAGCACCAGATCCATCCCGACCGCCCGGCAGGCGTCGCCCAGGCTCCCGCTCTCCTCCAACGGCAGATCCGGCACGATCAGGCCATCGGCGCCTGCGGCCGCGGCGTCAGCCACGAACGCCCCGTATCCATGCTGCAGCACCGGGTTGACATAGGTCATCAGCGCCAGCGGGCAGGAGAGGCTCCCGCGCAGGTCGCGCAGGGCGGTCAGGGCGTCCGCGACGCGGAAACCACCACGCAGGGCGCGCTGGCCGGCCGCCTGGATCACAGGACCATCGGCCAGGGGGTCGGAGAAGGGTAGGCCCAGTTCGAGCGCATCCGCGCCGGCCGCCGCCATGGCGCGCGCGACGGCCAGCGAGGTCTGCAGATCCGGGTCACCCAGCATCACATACGGCACCAGGGCCTTGCTCCCCCGGTGCCGGACGGCTTCCAGGGCGGCGCCCAAGCGCCGGGGCTGCGTCGTCGCGTTCATGCACGGCCCCCCGCACGTGTGATGGAGAGACGGCCAACCCCCATGGTAGCCGAGCCGCCGCCTACGGTACAGGCCCGGATGCTGCGGAGATGCCCCCGTGGCGGGCCCCGCAAAGCTCCGGCACACATGCGCCACACCTCTCCGGCGCAGGTCGACCCCGACCGCGTGCGCTGTGTCCGGTTTGAGTCATGGTTCGAAGCCACGCCGCCACCGCGGTTGGAGGATCGCCGCCTAACCGGTGGACACGGTGGTCGCCGAGCGCTGGCGGCAACCCGCGGTCGGCCAAGGATTCGAAAACCGCCGGATTCTCCACGGAATGCGCCTTCCGGCCGGACCAGGCGGACGGTGGATTCCGGAGGATCGGCGCGCATGGACGGGCGGCGGTGACCGCTGGGGTCGAACCGGTCGCGGCCTTGGAGGGTGCGCAGGCCGCAGACCGTGCCGGCGCCCGCGGCCCGCGCACAGGCGGAGCCATCCGGATCGCCGGGATCGGGCCCGTCGGCCCGGACGGCGGCAGTGGCAGGCGTCGGCGCGTCCCCGGCCGTGGCGGTCTCGTCCACGGAGCCTTCCCGCCCGGCCAGCTCGCCGCTGCCGGCCACGCCCGTACCGGAGACCGGCGGGTCGCCGCCCCTCCTCGCCGCCGAGTCGCCGGCATCCCGGCCACCCGAGGCCGGGATGCCCTGCAGCGGGTCCCCGTCCCGCCCGGCGTCCGGCGCCAAGATCGCCCGGCCGGCAGGCGCCCCGGTCCCGTCTCTACCCTGTCCGACCCGCTCCGCCGGCATGGACAGCCTGTCCCCCCGCTCCATCGCCCTGTCACAGACCGCCCTTCCCACGACGACCGCGCCGACAAGATTCGCCTGCGGGTGGGGTTGGTCCCTGTCACCAACTCCTTCCGGTCAGCGGTTCTTCTCGATGCATCGGCATCACATGCCCGGGCTGCCGCCCAGACCGCGCCCGGCAGGCCTCGACGTCAGTGCACGGGAACCGCCCCGTCATGGCGATCCGAAAGGGGGCTTGCCCATGCGCATTGACACCCACACACACCTCCGGGGGGACGACCCTGGTCTCGGCCCCGCAGTTCGGCGAGATCACAGCCTCCTTGACCGGTGCGCCCTGAGCTCCCGGATCCGGCGCAGAAGGCGCAGCGCGCCTGCGGACAGCGGCACACGGGGCGGCGTGCCCTGCAGCTGGGCATCCAAGACGTTCTGCCGACCCCGGCACCATGCCTTCAGTTTTACGGGCCGGCGGTAGCGGTGCACGGAGGTGGAGGGCGATGGCACGAGGATGCGTCGTGGTGGTGGGATCCCTGAACATGGACCTGGTCGTCCGCTGCGGCCGGCTCCCCCAGGTCGGAGAAACCGTGCTCGGGCTGGAATACAGCCAGCATCCCGGCGGCAAGGGCCTCAACCAGGCGGTGGCGGCACGACGCGCCGGGGCCGAGGTGGCGATGGTCGGCCGGGTCGGAGAGGACGCGTTGGGCGGGAGCCTGCGGAGCCTCCTCGCGGCAGAGGGCATCGATCAGACCGATGTCGTCCAGGACCCCGCAGGGACCGGCATCGCCCTGATCGAGGTGGAGACATCGGGCCGGAACCGCATTGTGGTTGTACCGCGGGCCAACGGCGCACTCGGACCCGGTCAGGTGAACGCCGCGGAGCGGACGATCCGTACGGCGGATGTTGTGCTGCTGCAGGGCGAAGTACCGCTGGCGGCATCCCTGCGCGCGGCGGAAATCGCCCGCTCCGCCGGGTGCACAGTGGTGTTCAACCCCGCCCCGGTGCCGGCCCCCTGTGCTTCCCTCGACCGACTGCTCGCACTTTCCTGCTGGGTGCTGCCCAATGAGTCCGAACTGGCGGCGCTGACAGGTACTGCCGATCCGCCGGTGGGCGGCGTCGCCCTCCGGAAGCGGAGCGGAGGGCCGGTGCTGGCCACATTGGGGGAACGAGGCGCTCTCCTGGTGACGGATTCGGCTTCGCTTCCGCGCCCGTTTCCCGCCCGCCGGGTGGAGGTGATCGACACGGTCGGTGCAGGCGACGCCTTTGCGGGGGCGTTTTCTGCGTCTCTGGCCGCCGGCACGGAGCCGGGCGCCGCGGTGGGCTTTGCGCTGGCGGCCGGCGCCCTCGCCTGCACCCGGTCGGGTGCCGCCTTGGCGATGCCCACGCGGGCCGCCATCCTCGCCCTCCCGGCCCCGGTGCGGCCAGGTGACGGCGCGGGCGACTCGCTCTGACGGTGAATGCGCACACCGGAGCAATCATCCGTCCTACCCGAAACTGTATCCCCGCGGTTGCGCGTCAACGGATGGGAGCGAGCAGCGCCGGTGCGCCCGGGCGTCCGCACCTTTGCTGGTGCGGATAGTTCCTGCCGCGGGCGTCCGGCCGCGGGGCAGGCCGCTGATCCGGCTGGATCGTTGTGTGGTCAGGCCCCGCGGACAGCGACCGGCCACAACCGCGTCTGGCCGGTGCGGCAAGGTGCTCCCGGGGGTATGATCCGAGCACCCTCAAGACGTCCGATAGGGCGCGAGGTGCCGGCACACGACCCACCCGTCGCCCCCGCTATAACGCGGGGGCGACCTGGGCCACGGACGGGCCGACCACCGGAAACGTCTTCTTTGCCGCGACCGCCGCAGAGGCCCGCTGCACCGCCACCTCCTCCAGGGCGTTGACGGACTTGGCCGCCTGCTGGAACGCGAAAGGTACGGATGCTTTTTGGTCCAGAACAGTCCGCAGACTGCTGCTGATGATCGAGAGCGCCTGCGTCTCCGAAGCGCGGAACACCGTCCCAAACTCCGGCACCAGGGTGCTCTGCACCGCCATCTGCGCAAAGACCTCGACGTTCTTGCCCACCATCACGGGGGCGACCGCGTGCACCTGCCCCACCCATTCGGCCTGCAAGGCCCTGAGTGCCGGCGGGTATAGGGTGGCGTGCATCATCACCCGTTCGTACGCTGGATCGGTTGAGATCCATTGCAGCAACTCCCACGCGGCATCCGCATGTTTACTGGCCACACTGATGCCCACCAGGTTCGCGTTGGTGAAGTTATAGGCACCCTTGGGCCAGGTGGGCATGGGAAAGTACTTCCACTCCACGGATCCGAGGGCCATGGCATCACGTAGCGCGAAGCCCTGTTGGTCCACCGCCGACACCTGGTGGCCGGAGACGAATTCCGCGG
The DNA here is from genome assembly GCA_021803205.1 of Bacillota bacterium. GTDB lineage: Bacteria > Bacillota > Sulfobacillia > RBS10-35 > JAJYVN01 > JAJZMB01. Next base: position 77,444 of record JAJZMB010000039.1, read on the forward strand.
GCACCATCTGACCGCCACCGGAGTAAAGCGGGGGGGCCACCCCTTCGATCATCAGCGGGAAGAGGAACTCCCCGCAGGCCACCGACGCGGCGGAATCGAGCAGACAACGCCCGGGATCCGATGGATCGGCGATGGCCCCACCCCAACCGGCGAAGTAGAACCCGGCAGGGATCGTTAGACCCGCCACACTCATGATCGTGGTCGCATAGGCAGGGGTTTTCCCCTTGCCGCCGGCGGCCGGCAGGGCGACGGCGACCCTGCGCGCCCAATCGGCCCACTGGATGTAGTCCCACTGTGCCGGCGGGTCGTCCAGACCGAGCTGGTTGAGAATCCCCAGATTGACGACCATGGCGGTGGTTTCGGTGTAATAGGGCAGGGCATAGACGCGCCCGCCCGACCCCGCGACACCGAGTGATCCTCCGGCATAAAGGCTCTGCACATCCAGATTGGACTTCTTGATGTAGGAACTGAGGTCCAGGAGATACCCCTGCTGGATCAGTCCGGCCCGCGACTCGATCTGCACTATGTCCGGACCCGTACCGGCGAGGATGGCCGTCACGGGATCCACGGCGATGTTGGTCAGCTTCAGGTCGATGCCGGGATACTTGGCGAGGAAGGGCGAGAGCGCCGTCATCAAGAGCTGCTTGGCGGTGGGCCACTGGGAGGGCAGGGCGAAACGGTACGCACCGTGGGCGGCCGCCTGGAACACCAGGGGGATCCTCTGCGACACCGCGGTCGGACGTGTCGCGGACGCGCAGCCGGCGACAACGCCGGCCCCGGTGGTCAGAGCGGCCGCCACGCCGGCCTTCATGAAAGACCGGCGCCCCCGCCGCCATCCCCAGACCGCCGATCGCGAAACCAAGCCCTCCGCCTCGGAATCAGCACTGCCCATCACTTTGCAACCACCTCCGCAGCGGGGTGCATGGGGACGGATGCGGCACGCCGGGAACCGACGTCTGGATGGATCTTGGTCGTGAATATTCATTTTTGTCAACAGTGCCCTCAGGGTCCGGCAGGGTCCCGGAAAATTCACGTCAGGGTGGGTGCCCACCACCAGCGTTTGTGGGTCACGACCGGCCGGGCCCCCGCCGCTTGGCCCACTGGACGACTTTGCCGGGTCCCTGCAGTGTCCGGGGCCGACCGCCCGTGTCCGACCATCCTGTGGGACAGCGCGGGACCACGGGGCAAAGGTCCGTGATAGACTCCGCCGGGGTGGCGGGATGGTCAGGGATGCGAGGGTGCGGCGACGGGACCTGGCATCCCTGATCGCCATCGTGGTGCTCTTCAATGTCGGCATCATGTTCCTGGCTCTGGTGGTTCCCATCGCCGCGCTGCGACTGCGCCTGTCGCCGGCCGCGCTCGGGCTGCTGGTGGCCCTCCCGGGGGTGTTCCTCTTTGTCGCGCGACTCTTCGTCGGCCACGCCATCGACCGCTGGGGGACGCGCGCGGTACTGCGCTCCGGCGCGGTGGCCTTCGGCGTGGGCGCCCTGGTCCTCCTGCTTTGGCCGGGATGGCCCGGGCTGGTCGTCGAGCAACTGCTGACCGGGATGGGTCGCGCGGCCTTCATGCCCGGGACGCAGGCGCGTCTTTATGCAGACGGCCAAGCGCAGGAGCGGCGGGTCGCCGCATACAACGCCAGCGTCGGAGTCGGCCTCACGTTCGGCGCCGCCATGGCCGGCCTGTCGCTGGAACGAAGTTTCACCTTCGCGCGTGTCGCGCTGGTAGCCATCGCGTTGCTGCTGGGCGTGGGCACCCTCGTTCTGGCGCGGGACCGTCCGCGTGACAGTTCTCACGCTGGCGGCATCGCCTCCGGTCTCGGGCTGCACCTGTTGCCGCGCCTGGCTCCCGCTTGTCTCCTGGCCTTCGTCGCCGGGTTACCCTTTGTGCTGATGAGTTCGTTCTATCCCGTCTGGGGGCACCGCATCGGCATCCCCCTGGTATGGCTCGGTAGCCTGGAGAGCCTGCGGGGGATCGCGACCATCACGGCCGGGCTCACCTTCCCCTGGATTGTGCGCCGGGTGGGCAGGAGGCATCTGGGGGAATTGGGCCTGGTGTGCATGGCAGCGGCGGTGGGGCTGACCCCGCTGGCGCGCACCGCGTTCCATCTGGGGCTCGACATCGCCCTAGCCAACTTCGTCGGCGCGTGGGTCTTCAATGAGAGTACGCTCAGGTTGCTCGACGCGGTGCCGGGTTCTGAGCGCGGGCGGGCCCTCAGCCTGACCGGGAGCGCCTGGAGCCTGTCGCTTCTGCTGACACCCATCGGCTTGGGCTTTGCGGCCGATGCCCTGGGGATCGCCGCCGCCTTCTGGACGACAGCGGCCGTTGCGCTCGGCTGCCTCGCGCTGTTGCAGCTGCCGGGGCCGTTCGGAGGCCCTGCGGCTCTCCCCGCAGGCGGTCGGAGGCAGCAGGGCTGATCCCGCACCAGGTCGCCGCTGCACCACCCACCCAGGCAGGCCGGCCCCCCTGGGTGAGTCCGATGGCGGCCCCGGAGCATCCGGCCAGACGCCGCGCGCGGATCGGCCCAATCGCCCAGCCCCCCTCCCGCCGCGGCGGTCGGCGGGCCGGCGCGAGGGGGGACAACCGCTTGTGACCATATCTTCATACCTCGGCCTCAGCTTCGCCCTCCGCACGCCCCTCGCCTTCCCCGTCCCGCCGCCGGCAGGCGTCACACCGCCCGCGCAGTTCCAGGTCGTGCGCCACCGGGGCATGCCCGTAAGCGGCCTGCGCCCGGGCCAGCGCCTCTTCAAGCGCGCGCAGGTGCTCACCCGCCACCAGCGTGTTGCGGCCGCAGTCCACGCAGAACAGGTGGTGGTGATGCCCGGCGGCACAAGCCAGGCAGAGGCGGTAGACGCGCCCGCCGTCCGCCTCGGAGCAACGCTCGACCAGTCCCATGTCGTGCAGCAGGCGCAGGGTGCGGAAGACGGTGGCGCGGCCGATCTGGGGGTAGGCCAGCCGCACCCGGTGGAAAAGTTCGTCAGGGTGAAAGGGTGCATCCCGAGGAACAGCCTGCAGAACCCGCCGCCGCTGTTCTGTCAACTTCCCGCCGAGCCGGGTGAATACCGCCAGCACATCGTCGCTCATGGCGCGCTCACCGTCCGCAGGGACCGCAGGGCGCGGCGGGTCTCGCTGATGAGCGAGACCACACCGATGCCGAGCACAATGCCCATGGCCAGCACGAATCCCAGACCGAGGCTGTGCAGGTTGTGCACGTGCAGCGGCGTCAGGACGGCGGCACCGGCAATGCCCGGGGCGACCAGGGCCAGCAGGCCGGCGCCGACAAAGGCGACGCCGCCGTAGGCCAGGGTCCGGCCGGCGACGCGCGTCGCCACCGTCCGTCCCATCTCCTCCGGCATACCGCGGCGCCGGCTCCACCAGCCGAACAGGGCACCCGCCGCGGCCTGCACAGCCAGCGTGCCGAGCCCGAAGCAGAACCCCGGGGCCCAGCCCAGAGCGGCCGACGGCATCGCCGGGACGAGGACCGTGTACAGAATGATGGCGAAGGCGCCAACTCCCCACCCGGCGATGAAGCCGTGCAGGACCGCCATGGGCAAAGGCACCGGGCGCACGCCGCCGCCGTCGACCGGATCAGGCAGGGACAGACGCCATGGTGCGCGCCCGCGCAGCACGTGCCGGCCGGCCAGAGCCATCGCCGCCCCCACCAAGAGGTACACCACCGCGTCGACCCGCGGCGCCTGCATCCAGCGGGCCAGAGAGAGGTAGGCCAGTTCGCTGGCGATGGCGCGCTGCACCGTGAAGGCGGCCGAGAACATCAATCCCGCCGCCAGCCCGCGCCGCGTCGAATAGCTGCCGATGGCGTAACTGAAGGTGATGGGCCAGGTATGCTCGTCCGGCGTCACGCCGTGGACCACGCCGAGGGCCAGGGCCGTGAGCAGGGCCAGCCCAACGGGCAGATGCGCCAGTGGCTGCCAAAGGTCGAACACGACACCAGCCCCTCGGAGGCCGCATGGATGATACTTAGTATCATCATGACCGACCAAACCGTCAAGGGCGTCCCGGCCGATGCGCGGCGGCCCGCAGCGTGCCCTGTCCGGGGCCGGCATCCCTGCCGCCCGAGCAGGGCGCGGAGGCGTCCGCCCGCACGGACGCCTCCGCGCCCTGCGGCCACGCGCTCATCCCCCAAGCGTGCCGCCGCCCCCACTGCCGCTGCGCCCAGGGAATCGCGGCCCAGTACCCGGTGTGCAGCGCCGCTGCATACCAGCGGAGCGGGAAGCAGAACCCAGCCGACCGCGCCGCTTCCACGGCTCGGTCGAGGTCGTAGGCGACCCGCCGCAGGCACCTCCACGCCACACTGCCGCCCGGCACCCAGAAGCGCAGCCGCGGCCGCGCTGTCTTTGGGGCCTTACCTGAGCGGCCGGCAGCCCGCGCCGACGCCAGACACGACGCCAGGGCCCGGCACAAGGCGCCAGACGGACATCGTCAACGGCACGATCGACCGGCCGGCCTGCTGCCGTTGTCCCGGCGCGTGCGCAGCAGCACCGGCGCGTCACGCCAGACCGAGGCGGTAGAAGCGGTCGGCCGTGCCCCCGAAAACGGCGGCCTGCTCCGCCGCGGAGCAGGCCGCCAGCGCCCGATTGGTCTCGTTCCACACCGTCAGGTAATCGCCCGCCAGGTTGGCGACCGGCCAGTCGCTGCCGAACATCAGCCGCTCCGCACCGAAGAGGCGGAGCGCGTCCTCGATATACGGCTTCAGGTCCTCCGCGGTCCAGTGCTCCGGATCGGCCGCGGTGTTGAGGCCGGACACCTTGGCGAAGACATTCGGGTTTTGTGCCGCCGCCTGCAGTTGGGAGAGCCAGCCGTTGCGCCTCTTTTCCCGGATCGGCGGCTTCGCCAGATGGTCGATGACCATGCGCAGGCCCGGCACGCGCTCGCCCAGGAGCGGCACGTGCTTGAGGTGTGCCGGATAGACCGCGACCACGTCGAAGGGCAGGTCGAAAGAGGCCAGCACCCGCAACCCCTCGATCACCGCGTCCCGGACCACCCAATCGGGGTCCGGCTCGTTGTGGATCAGATGGCGCACGCCCTTGAAGTGTCGGTTCTTCGTCAGTTCCTGCAGCTTCGCGCCCGCCTCGTCCGGCCTGTCCAGCGGGACCCAGCCTACGACTCCGGCCACCCAGTCGCGCGCCTTTGCCGTGCGCAACAAGTATTGGGTATCCGCATACGAATTCTCCGCCTGCACAACCACCGTCCTGTCCACTCCCGCGGCCCGCAGCAGCGGCTCCAATTCCGGAGCCTCGATATTGCGATAAAGCCGGGCCTCCGCCCGTGTCGGCCACCGGTAGGCGACGGCGTCGAAATTCCAGAAGTGCTGGTGCGCATCCACCTTCATCCGCACACCCCTCCGCCTCGACTGTCTTCGCCGCTGCCCGGGGCGCCCCTGGCGGACCAGGGTGGCGTCTTGCCGAGGAGGCCTCGGGCGCCCGACCTGGTAACCCGGGATGCGGTCGGTACCAGACCAGGGGGACGGGCAAGACGCACGCCCTTGCGGGGCACGGGCTTCCGCCGCGGGATCCGCACGTCCGCCGTC
>JAJZMB010000048.1 GCA_021803205.1 Bacillota bacterium
GTGAGGGACGCACTCGAATTTCAACACAGGGTCTTTTTCGTTCTAGTCCGCATCGCTGTCGCTATCTTCCCCATCAGGCTCGTCAGCAAGCCAGATAGCATATTTTGCATCCCCCTCCGCCTCCGAAGTCTGAAGGGGCGGCCAGGTCGACCGCCCCTGTGGCCACAGGGACAGGAACCGGAGACCCTTGGGGCTGTTGGGGTCACGCGCCGATAGCTCCCGCGAGACCGTGCAAGATGGCGGTCGCCAGAAGCGTGACCACGGCCCCGACACCGGCCGCCTTCATGAGAGACTTTGCCGATTCTTGAGACTGCTGGTTATGGGCAACCGAGTGCCAGACTCCACCTGCCGCAAGGCCAACTCCAGCGGCCGGGAGGGCGAGGTGGGTGAGCAAGACCTGGATTCCGTTGAAGGCCCCGCTGAGCGACGAAGCGCCAACCGCCGCCGGCTGGGCCAGGGTGCCGCTGGTGGCAGCGAACGCCGGGCTGGAGACGGCTGCAACCAGGGTGGTCGTGAGGGCTGCGGTGGCCACGAGCCAGACACGGTGGGCACGAGCGAAGAGACGCACCATGGCGTATCACCTCCCCTCTGAAGAACTGAGCGCGCACGTATAGGCCCCACCCCCTCTCAGGTGCGGCATGCAGTGGTACTACAGGCTGTGCGTGTTGGTGTTAGGATCGGGGGCCGTCGTCACCAGCGCTCGAACAACCCTGCCCGTCACTGCGGGCCTCGTCCCGGTTTTGGTTGTCGAGGTGGGCTTGACCGTTGTGGCAGTGGGGATGGGTGGGGGTGCACGGCGCCCAGTGGATCGTCGCGACAGCGCCGGTCGGCACCTGCCCGGTCACGGCAAATCGCCCGTGTTCACCGGCCCGGCCGTGCCCGACCTGCTGGCCATGCACCAGGAGGGCCACACAGACCCCCGCCGGCACGCTCCCCGCGCCGCCCGTGGCTCCGCTGGTGGAGACGCTGATCGGGAATCCGGTGGCCCCCTCGGCGACGGAAACTTCCCCGCCGCTCCCGGTCGCGCCGCCGCCCACAGCCACGGGTTTGGCCAAGGACACCCAAGCCGGCCGGCCTGCCGGCACCACGCCCGAGGACGACGCCCCGGCCGTGGGACCGGACCCGACGAGGAGGAGCGAGGCGGCCAGGGCGGCGACGGCGAACCCTCGCGTGCGCATCCTGGCCACCCCCCTCTCTCTCAGGCCCACTCAGTCAGGACAGGTAGACGGCCTCCCGGCCGTCTGGCTGAGTGACAACGGTCACGGACTGCCCGGTCTGGCGGGCGTAGGCGGCTGGACTCAGCCGCTCGCCCGGCACGCCGCCGGGCAAAAACACAACGCTGCCGCGCCCGAGGCGGGCGAACGCCCAGCACCACTGGTCCGTGCGTCCTGGGGTCCCGACCATGATCGGGACCTCACCAGGGGGCGCGGGCGGCGGGGAGATGGCGGTCTGGCAGGCTGAGGTGGACCCGATACTCCACATGGAGCCAGCCGACTGCCGGGCGTGTCCCGACGCGGCCACAGCAGCCGAGGCGGGCAACAGGGCGGCAAACACCATGACTGCCACTACAGCAAGGCGGGTTCGCATGCGTATCACCTCCCTCTCCCTCGCCGTCAATGAGCAAACAGTAGGATTGCCAGGCCCAGCGCGATGGCGTAGGGATAGACGCGAAACAGGATCTGAGCCAGCACCAGGAACACTTGCCACCCCAGGGCCAGCGCAACCAGACCAGCGACCAGCACCAGCCCCGCCTGCAGGGGCCCCAGGGCCGTGACCGACTGCGCGGCGCCCGCCACCCGGTCTACCCATCCCTGGGCCTGCCCCGCGATGCCGACCGCGCCGCAGAGCGCGCTCCACCCGACCGCCTGCGCAGCCGCGCACCCACCCATGGTCACCACCTCCCCGTATACCCGTATACCGTATAGAAGAAGGAAGAGCCGCCGGTCTCTCCCCGGCGGCCCCTCTCACTCGACCTCGATCTTCCCCGCGCCGCGCGCCGGCTCAGGGGTGCAGGCGCACGGCGAACAGGGCGCAGGCAGCGGCGGCACCCGCCGCCACGGTCCAGATCAGGAATCCAATCCGGGGGGCAGCCCCCCGTGACGCGCCCCGCGCAGCCTCAGCCGCCCGCCGCACGGCCCGCGCTGCGTACGTATCCGCGACATGAGCAGGCAGGGGATTGCCCGTGGCGGTGGGATCAGTGTCGGCGCGATAGGGCTCTAGGTGCTGGCTGACGCGCTCCACCCACGCCGCGTCGTACAGGGCAGTGCCCGACCGGCGCACGGCTACAGGCGGCAGGACTATGACCCCAGCGGCGGGCGGGCGCCCGCGCGGGGGGAGAGGGACACCAGCGGCGTGGCAACGGTATGCCACGGACGTGCGCGGTGCGGGGTGCGCCTCCTGCGCCGCCGCCCAGGCCAGCCGCCGCACCGCAGCGTCGGTGCCGGGCTCGTCGGCGAGCCCCCGCTCCTCCGCCTCAGCCAGCAAGGCCTCCAGCGCAGCCACGTACGCGTCATAGCACGCCGATACGCCGCCATCCCGTGGCCGTCCACCCCGTGCCAGGTTTTCGTCATTTTTTGTGCACTCGGTGGGCACAGAACTCATGTCCACACCCCTCCTAACTGCCTATATCTTATCTCGTCGGATCAGCATGGCGGAAGGTCTTGCGCCGTTTTTCTTTGTCTTAGACTGTTATGAATTTTGTCAACGGTGGTTGAATGCAACACGCCTGATTTGCCTAGAGAGTATTGTGATTTGGGCTCTTGCAAAATCCACAATACTCATTACAACCACAATATGTCACCGGAGCACCACCCCCACCACCACCAATCCACCGTGCACCGCGACCCCGCCCAGGCCCACCAGCGCCCGCTCGAACGCCCCCCGGTCCACCCGCTCCCCGCCGGCCCAGAGGCGGAAGTCCGCCAGGAGACCGTCGAGGCTACTGCTGTACTCCGTGGTCCTCGTGCACCGCTCCGCCGCCCAGCGCTCGACCTGGGCAAGCAGGGCTGGCGCCGGGGGCCTCCGCGCCGTCAGCCCGCCCGGACGGCCGGGGGCCGCACCACCTCCTGGTCCGTGACGGCGCCGAGGGCCGCGCAGCGCCGGACGAGCACGCGCACGCGCCAACCCCTCGCCGGGGCCGGGTCAGTTTGCGTGGCGCCCCACCGGAACGGCAGTCGCGCCAGGGCGTGCAGTCCGTAACCGCCCCGCCAGGCGGCTGGTACCGCTCGGGGATGACTATATCCGCGAGCGGTACCACCTACCGCGAGCCCGGCCAGGGCAGCCAATCGGCTATACACCGCTGGCCGCAGGGACTGCATGCCGCGTGTGCGGAGCCAGTGGGCCAGGGTGCGGCGCGAGAGGCGCTGCCCCTCAGCCTCCAGGCCCGCCGCCGCCACGGCGAACCGATGGGCCTCACTCACTGCCTCGTCATGGCGTCGGCCGGCGACCGTCCTCCAGGGGGCCGCCGTGGCGAGCGCGTCCACCCGCATCCCGTACCCAGCCAGTGGGTAGGTGGTGTATACCACTGCCCGCAGGGTGTCGTGTGGCCTCGCCGTGGCGCGCAGGCGACCCAGGAGCTGCACCACCTCCGCCGTCGTCCAGGCCCTCGCCCAGGCGTCCTGACGGTCGTCAGCCCAGCCCTCACAGGTGATCTCGTATGGCTGCCCTGGGACCTGGTAGGTCCGCTGAGCCCGCGCCGGGTCCCAGATAGGCAGGGCGTCCGAGTCGCCTGCGTCCCGCAGTACCGCCTCGGCGCCGACATACACCCGCTCGGCGGCGGTGGGCGAGAGTTGCTGCACTCCGTAGATGAGCAGCACCGAGCATGCCAGCCAGGCATTGTGGCCGCGAGTATGCCGCCCCCACCATCCGAGATACACCGTCACGTCGGCTCGGCCCACCACCCCGAGCGGCAAAGCATACCCGCACGCACGCGCGCCGTCCTCGTCAGGGATCGCGTAGTCGCGTGCCAGGCGGTGAGCGAGAGCCATGTGTGTCACGACTGCCATAGTGCCACCGGGCGGCAGCGCGGCCGCCTCCTGGCGCACGGCGGACAGCAAGTGCTCGCGCTCGCGGTCCTGTGACGGTGCGCTGTCGGCACACGACGCCTTACCGTGCCCCCCAGCGTATATCTGTACGACACGGAGGTTTCCGGGTTGGGGCTCGGGGTCACCGACCTCGCCCCCGGCTGCGCGGATCAGGCGCCCCATGTGCGGGGACGGGGTGGCGTCGAGCGACACCACCGCGCCGGGGTGCCTGTCGATCAGTAGCTGAGCGACGACGGTGGGGCTCTGCCACAATAGCATGCCGTGGTGGGTCCAGGCCGTGCCGCGCCGGATCGCCCGGCAGAGCGATTGTAGGGCGCGCAGCGGGATCTCCTGGGAGCCATCCGGACTGCGCAGCACGGCCTCCGCGCCAGTCGCGTCAATCCACTGGATTGCTGGCGCCAACGCCGCATCCGTGAGGCCGGCCCACTCAGCCGGGTCGAGGCGGACCTGCTCATCGGCGGTCGCGCGCGCCGCTAGCCACTCACCCAGCCGCTGTAGCTGTGGCTGCAGGGCGCGAAGTCCCTCGGCGCGGCGCGCGTGCGTGCGGCTGTCGGCGTCGGTGGCCCGTTGGGCCACCGCGCCGTCGATAGTGGACTGCCGCGCGGCGGTGCGGGTCCATGCCCACACGTCCGCAATTGTCGCTGTCTCCTCGCTTGCAACCTCGGGGCAGTCGTCGATCACCATCGCCCGCGCGTCCCGCTCCCAGCGGCGCCCACGGTGGGCCGATACGCCGTCCGGGTCGCCCGCCAGTTTGGCGGCGGTCGCCGCCGCATGCTCAGCCCGCCGCGCGACCTCGACGTGCCAGATGTAGGAGCAGATTCCTTGGCCCGCGAGGGTCTGAGGGCAGACGGGCGCCAGGGAGCGGTCAGCAGGCCACGACTCTATTGCTGCCATTGCGGCCTGCCCGAGCGGGCAGGTGGAGCATGCCAGAGGCGCGATGCCACGGCGCTGCGCAGCCAGCGGCTCTACCACCTCGTCATAGCGGGCGCAGTAGCCAGCCGATGTCGAGTCCGCCGACCGCGCGGGGTAGACCGTGGCACCCGACCACCCGGCCAGTTCGCCGGTCGCGGCGCGGGTTGCGCCCACCAGCAGCGTACCGCCGTCGGTGGCTGCCGTCGCTTGTGCGGCGGCGTGGGACTTTCCGGTGCCGGTCGCGGGGGAGACCAGCCGCCTGGCGCCGGGGGTCTGCAGGGCTGCCTGCAGCGTGCCGGGCAGCGCGGCCCGTGCTGCCTCCAGGTCGGCGGCGGCTGCCTCGGGATCATGTGCGGGCGGGGTGGTGTCAGGCTGGGCAGGGATCCGGCGCAGCCCCGGCAGGGGCGTCACAGCGTTACCCGCGCCGTCTGGGTCGCCCGTCAGCGCTGCCAGCGCCAGGGCTTCCAGCGCCTCACGGTGCGCGTCTATGACCTGGTGGTCCGCCGCTTCCTGGGCGGCGGCCTTGGCGCCCTCGATCCCGTCCCGCTGGAGCACGTCGTCCCAGTCCGCCTGTTCGCCGTATCGAGCCGGCGGCAGCAGGACCAGGACGGGGATGCCCGCCGCCCGCGCCAGCGCGGCGCAGTCGGCCGCAGCCTTCTGGCCGGTGCCTGACTCGTCACGGTCAGCCGCGACCACGAGGTGGGCTCCGACCTTCTGGATGCGCTCCCGCAGCCGGTTCCAGCGCAGGAGGGAGGCGACGTGCCCGGCATCGACGCAGTAGACTCCGGCGCCGCCCACCGCCAGCATCGCGCTCAGGGTCGTTTCCATGCCCTCCCCGACCACCACGCGGGGCCCGGGAAGCGGGGCTCCGAGGTCTAGCAGGTCCTCGCGCAGTGGATTGAGCAGTTGGTGAGAGCCCGCCGGGCGTGGCCCGTATGTCCGGCGGCTGTCTCCATCCCAGGCTGCGGGTTGAGCCTTGCTGCCGTCCGCGGTTAGAGCCAGGGCGGCTACCGAAGCCCCTCCGTCTGGGCGGCATACGGGATAGGCGTAATAGTAGATGGTTTCGCCGTGGTTCTCGCCGCTGAACGGCGACCGGACGTGCATTGTTACCCGGAGCCCCGCCTTGGCCAGCACCTGTCGGCCGTCGCCGAAGCCACGAGCGCGGAGGTAGGCGTCAAGGGCATCTTCCAGCGACTCCCGCTCATCCCGGCGGAGCGTGGTCGGTCGCAGCCATCGGTCGGCTACCGCCTGGCGGCGGCGAAAATCGTCGTCTGTACCGGCGGGGAATGCGGTCAAGGAGATGACAGGCGTCCCACCGGCAGGCAGGGCATGGATATACGCCACCGTCTTGATCATGTCGTGCACGGGCCGCTCTGACTCCACGCGCGTGCAGACGACGGCCAGGCCGTCTGACGTGTAGTAGCACTCTGAGGTCTTCCCGCAGATCGGGCAGGGCCGGGTTCGGGACACCCGGCGCGGCCCGAGCGGGGAGCGGCAATCGCAAGCAGCAGTAAGCATTTGCGCCACCTCCGAGCTGGTGGCGCATCATCGCAAACGCGTTTCGGATTGGGTCAATGGGTTCGCGATATGGGGTGCTGGGTGGGACTGGGAGCGAAGTCAAGAAACCGTTGGGGCTCTTCGCATCGGCGGCTCCAAGGAGGAACGATTGCACATGCTCTTGGGGAACGATTGCACATGCTCTGACTCGCTCGTCGAGGAATGATTGCACATGCCTTTTGCCGGGCTGGACGCGGCGGCGCGGGGGCTCAGCGCCCCCGCTGCCGCGACGGAACGGTGGACCAAGCCAGTGTCCACCCGCCGTCCTCCGATCTCCCGTTCCGCAGGCGGACACGGAGCCCAGGGTCGGCAGTAGTGATCTCGGTGACGAGGTGCTCGACCTGTGCCCGAAACTTCGCGGGCTTCTGTAGGCTCCAAGACTCGGCAGGCTTAACGATCTGCTCCACTGTACGTGCCGTGACCCACCCCATGGCCGCCCGGAAGCTCTTGATGTGCGCGTACAAGCGGAGTGCCGCCTCTTTGCGCGGCCCAAGCGCGTAGACAGCGTTGGCCGGTAGGTCGGTCGTCCAGTCCTTGGCGAGCCGGTCCATGACCGTCTGAGACAGGCGGACGCGGACCTGGCGTGGGGTAAGTGGGGCTCCAGGCTCGCCTGCGGTGATGGGGTCGGCCGTGCTGGTGACTTGGAGGTCGGAAATGAGGTGATACGTGGTATCGACCCGACGCTTCCGCTCGCGCCAGCGCCCGCCCCGGTCCACGATCTCGATGTGTTCTGACCGCTCGCGGATGGTGACTCCCGCCAGGCGGCCGAGTGCAGTGACGATCCGCTCCACGTCCCGCCCGGTCGGTGTGCGCCCAAGGATGAGGCGCCCGAGGTAGCGGATGGACGGGATGCGCAGCCACCCGTCGTCGTCGCGTTGACCTGACCTGCATAATTCGCAGAGGGCGTAGTACGTGACCTGTTCCCAGGCACCGAGGCGCGCAACCTTGCTGTCATCCATGAGCGGCACGCGGAAAGTTACTGCCCCACCGACAGTCCCAAGTGTGGTGCTGTATTCAGCTTCAGCCGTCTCGACGATGATCTGGGCGGTCTCTGGTGCCAGCGCCCAGACATCCGCCCTCCGCGTGAGTTGCATATCGCCGCGCAGGACACCCGGAGTGACGTTCGCGTTGCGGCTGCGCTCGCGGGAGGGGCTGAGCCGGCCTGCGCGGCTAGCCCGCGCTGTGCGGGCGGCGCCAAGCGCGGCAACTGTCGCGGATTCCGGGTCGGGTCGACGGGACTTGGCCGCGCGGGACCGGGACTCCGGGGCGGACATCGGCTCGTTTCCTGTTCATGGCCGCGCGGCCGGTCCCCGGCCCGCCACGCGGGTACTTGCCCCACCCCCGCACGCGGGGGTTCAGGGGCTCACCTCCTAACCGCGCACTCGTCCGCACGGCGCAAAAAATAGGTGCGCGAAACCAGCCCGTTCTCCGGGCCGATCTCGCGCACCCTCGATCATCCCTACTGCCCGCCCACCGGCGGGCTCTGTCCTGGATCCCCCCGGCGCCCGTGGGCGCCCCTGCGGCCGTCCCTGGCCGCATCTAAACTTACCCCGCGCCCCCCTGGGCACGGAGCCGCCCCGCCGCCGGGCCGGGGCCCGGTAGGGGAGCCATCACCGCCTCGTGGCGGATGCCGCGCTCTCGGCGCGGCTCGTGGAAGCCTGGGTCACCCTGGCCCCGACCTGGGGCCCCTGGTCGCGCGTGCGTGGCGCGGCCCGTGTCGTGGATCATCCTGGCCGCTCGTGGCGGCCGCTGCCCGTCCCGCCGCCGTGAAGCGGCGCCGGGCCTGCTCGGGGCACCAGTCATGCCGGCGTCTTCGCCTGCGCGCGTCCCGCAGGTCCCAGGCGCACCGGCGCCCTGGGCTGCCTCCCCCTGGGCGTTGCGAGGCGCCCTTTGGCCGCTGGGAGGTCCCCGCCCCGTGGTGGGGCGGCTGCGGCACCATCATCATAGCACGCGGCGTCGCTCGAAAACGCCCGGTTGACGGGTCCCGTCCGGCGTCCTGCTTGCAAACGGTTTGCTAACAAAACGCGCCGGAATGGGGTCGGGAAGGGGTGCGCGTAGCGGTCTGTAGGTGAACGTAGGCGAACAGCGAGTGGCCGACAAATCCTTACTGCACAAGCCATACACGACTCGATACGAACGAACAAGGCAAGAGCGGAATGGTTGTCTCCGCACTCGTAATGCGTAGGTCGGCAGTTCGATTCTGCCCACCAGCTCCATCTGAACCCCAACAGCCACAAGGAAAACAGAAAGCCGCCGCAGCAGGATGCCCCTCGGCGGGGGTGTTTTGGTGCCAAAATGGTGCCCGGCTGGTGGCGCGCGCCGGCACCGGGGCGATCCTACTCGCGCTCCAACGACTGGTCGCGGCTTGGCGGCCGCTGGCGGCGGCCCTGCGCCCTCAGGAAGGCGCCGGCGCGCGCGGCCGCCTCGTGCGTCGGCTCCACCAGCAGGTCTGCATACGTCTCGAAGAACATGGTCAAGGAGTGCCCCATCATCTTGGCGGCAAGCTCAGCCGGGACGCCGGCCGCGAGGAGGATGCTGGCAGTCGCATGCCGCAGGGAGTATAGCGGAAGGGGACGGACGCCAGCCCTTTCGCGCACTCGTTGAAAGGCCCGATCAACGTTGGCCGTATTGAGCGGCGCGCCGTTCTGGGCGGCAAAGACCAGTCCGTTGTCGTGCCAGGCGCCAGCGGCGCATCGCCTTCGCTCCGTAGCCTGCTGACCCTGTTGACCCTGCAGATCCTCGATCGCCTGGGGGAGCAAGGCAAACGTCCGAGCGCTGTGCCGCGTCTTGGGTTGGCCGGCGACCATGCGACCCCCCACGTAGACCATGTCCTGCCGGACCGAAAGGAGCCCACGCTCCAGGTCCACATCGCTCCACCGCAAGCCCAGGCCTTCGGTCACCCGCAGTCCCGAATGGAGGACGAACGAGAACAACGGCGCCAAGCGCTCTCCTTCGGCCGCGTCCAGCAGAGCGAACGCCTCCTGCAGGGTGAACCCCGGCCGCTTGTTCGGGGTCCGCTGCGCAGGGCGAGCGGCTTTGCCGGGATTCCGGGCGATCATCCCCATCCGCTCCGCATCGGACAGGGCGCTCCGCAACACCCGGAACGCCTTTGCCGCGATGGTGGCTCCGCGGGATGTCCGTGTAGGGGCGAGCGCGTCTTGCCAGCGCTGCACCTTGGTGGGGCTGAGGTCCGCCAGGCTCTCGTTTCCCAGCGTCGGAACGATAAGGCGCTCGATGCAGTAGCGGTAATCAAAAAGGGTGCGCGCGGCCAGTCCATCCCTTTCCTTGCGCTGCAGCCAGCCCGACAGGAACTCGGTCAGTTTGATTGCCGACGGCCGGATATGCTCCTCCGCGAGCCGCTCCAACTCGGCCTTCTTGCGCCGTTCGAACGCCCGCGCTTCGGCTTCGGTATCGAACGTATAGGAGAGTCGTTTCCGTTTTCCCGTCCGCGGGTCCCGTCCCATGGTGAGTTGTACTCGCCAGACGTGGCCGCGGTTGATAACAGCCAATCATTGCACCTCCAGTGCGGCCCACGGGCACCGCGTGGGCAACGGCACAACGCGTCCGGGGCCGCGCGCGACGGACGGATGGCCGATGCGCCCTTGGATGCGCCCGTCGGTGCGTCGGAATGCGGCGAGTGATCGTGGCAACCAGCGACCTGTCGGTAGCGGCGGGCGGGGCCGCCCACGGGGCTGGGCAGCGGCGGACGCACCGCGGCGACGGTCGGGTTGGGGTCCGTGAGGCCTACGAGCGCAGCGACTTCGTATGCTGCGCTGCGCTCGTGGGGCTGGTCAGAGGTCAGCCTGGCGGCGGGGCCGCCCCGCGCGGGGAGGCCGGGCCTCCCGCATCGCCTGCATGCGCGAGCGCAGCCAGGCTTCGCAGTCCTCCGCCGCGTACAGCACGACGCCGCCCTCGCGGATGCGGGGCATGCCGCGCTTGGCCCAACGGGTGATGGTCTTGACGGAGACGCGAAAGTGCGTCGCGATCTCCTTGTCCTTCAGCCAAGTGCTCATCATGGTCGCCTCCGTGGCGTGGTCGGTGCCGTTATGGCTCGGCTAGGTGATGATCTCGGCTTCCGACGGCGCTGCCTCGACGCGCAGGCGCACGCGGCGGTTGCCGGCGAGCAGCAGCCCTTCTCCCCGGCGCGCGGCGGCCAGCAGGTCGCACTCGGCCTCGGAGAGATGCAGCAGGTCCCGCAGGACCTCCAGATCCTTGGGTTCCTGCCGCATCAAAAACTTGGTCGAGGCGTTGCCAAGGA
The DNA here is from genome assembly GCA_021803205.1 of Bacillota bacterium. GTDB lineage: Bacteria > Bacillota > Sulfobacillia > RBS10-35 > JAJYVN01 > JAJZMB01. The sequence goes on from JAJZMB010000048.1 coordinate 10,771, forward strand.
CCGGTTGGCCAAGGCGCGCCAACTCGGGGGCGAGGAAGTCCACGGTGTTCTGGGTGATGACGACGAGCGACCCGCCATACTTGCGGATCCGCTTGGCCACGTCGCGCAGGAAGCCGAGGGCCTCCGGGGTCTGCGGGTCGGCCAGCAGCCAGGTCTCATCGACGACGAGCAGCGTGCGCCGGCCGGTCCACCGGCCCTGGCGGACCAGGTCCCAGGCGTGGCCCAGGACGTTGAAGTACTGCGCCCGCCGGACGTTGTCCGCGGCGTGGGTCAGCTCGTGGACGTCGAGCACGGTGAAGTCCGACGCTGGCGGTAGCGTGCTCTGTCCGGCCCACAGCGCGGCGTCGGCGCCGTCGGCGGCGTCGCGCAGCAGCAGCGCCAGTCGGGGGTGGCCCTTCAGTCGGCCGTACACTTCCGCCACCGTGGGCCACTGCGCGACCGCTTCCGGGTCAGTCTCCCAGTGGACGTCTCTGGCGCGGTAGGCATCGAGGACGGCCGATTGCAGCGCCGCGCGATCCAGCCCGGACAGGCCCGGCAGATAGAGCCCGAAGAAGGTCTTCAGCCGCTGCAGGTGCGCCGCCAGCGGCCCGCGCACGCCGGGTCCAGGTTCTTCGGCAGCGGGCGCGGAGCGGACGTGCATGGGGTTGACCCGGCCCTCGGCACCCGCGGCGTTGATCCAGGCGCCGCCGACGGCCCCGCAGATGCCCCGGTACTCCCGCTCCGGATCGATCACCAGCACCCGCGTCCCAACCGCGAACTCGCGCAGCAGCAACACCTTGGCGGCAAAGCTCTTGCCGCCGCCGGAGGTCCCGAGGACCGTGACGTTGGCGTTGGTGATGCCGCTGCCCTCGGGCGGGCTCCAGCGATCCAGCAGCACCGGCCCGCCGGCCTCATCGCGGCCCCAGACGCAGCCGGTGCCGTGGTTGACGCCCGAGCAGACCCAGGGGTAGGCGGCCGCCACGGTTGGCGCCGGCATGTCCCGCGCCGCCATGGTCGCGATGTCCGCCCCTAAGACCGCCCAGGGGCCGGCGGCCAAGAGGCCGTCCTCCTGCCGGAAGACCGCGCAGCGGGCGCGCATCCCGGCAGCGGCACAGCAGGCCTCGGCCTGCCGCACCCGCCGCGCCAGTTCAGCTTCGTCCGGGGCCACCACCAGCAGCACGACGGCGGTGCGATAGACGCGCTGGCCCTCCTGGTCGATGGCCTGCAGCAGGGCCTTGGCGTCCTCCATCCCCTGCACCCACCGGCTCTGAGCCAGGGCCGGGCCGCCGGAGGCGAGACGCGCCGCATACTCGCCGGCGCTGCGGTTGAGCGCAGTGAGCAACGCCAGCGGGTCGGCCGGCTCCAGGTGCACGGAGAGGCAGACGCCAGGGAGCGCCGCCAGCCGGGCCAGCCAGGCCGGACCGACGCGGGGCGGGTAGTCCAGGATCACCAGGGCCTGGGCCACCGCAGCGCCGAGGCTCATTCCCCTCGGGCGGAAGTCCAGGGCGGGCGGGGCCAGCGCGTCAATCAGGTTCACGGCCGTTCGCCTCCAGCTCGGGGACATAGCGGGGCGCGGGGACGGGCGGGGTCGCGCGCTCGACAGCCGCTTGCAGGGGGTGCAGGAAGGCAAAGAGCAGGTCCGCGAGTTCCCGGTCGTCGCAAGTGTGGGCGTTCAAGCCGGCGCGGCCCAGGGAGGCGGCGAACTCCGTCGTGCGCTGCCGCAGGGTGGCTTCATCAGCCCCGTCGCCGCGGAGCAGCACGAAAAAGCGGCGTTCGGTGGCCTCGCCCCCGGCGCCGAGCCCCTGGACATAGCGCTGGTAGCCCGCCAGCAGTGTCCGGCGGGGGCCGGCCGCGGAGCAAAGGAGCGCGGCCAGGTGGCCGAGGTAGGCATCGAGGTCGACGGGGCGCGGGACCGAGAGGAGCTGGGCCGCGCCGGGCAGCCCCTGCAGCGCCTCGTGCAGGGCGGTGATGCGCCGCTCCCGCTCTCGTTCGGAGAGCAGCCCGAGCGGCACCGGTATGATCCGGAGGGCGGCCACGTACGTACCGTCGGCCCGGATGATGAGCCCGTCTTCCACGCCGGTCACGGGCAGCCAGCCCTGAACCGACGGTGGTGCCGGGGGCAGGGGGCCCGGAGACGGGAGGCGATCTGCGGGCCGGATGCCTGGAGCGGGACGGTGCGCAGGATCCGACCTGGGGTCCGAGCCGCCAGGATGCGCCAGGGCGCTGGCCCCGCGCGCCAGGATGTGGTCGGATGCCGGAAGCCGGAACCGCAAAGCGGCGAGGTCAGCCAAGGGGCGGGCCGCGGGCAGGCGGAGCGGCAAGCGCAGGCGGGGCAGCGTCATCACGACCACCCCCGGTAGCGGAAGAGGTAGCGGCGCGGCCGCGAGATGAAGGCCCGGGCCGCCCGCAGCCGGCCGTAGAGGCTGGCGCCTGTGGCGTCCTGGCGCAGGAGCATGAAGCCCGAGGCCAGAGGCAGCGAGAACAGGAAAACGCGGCAACCGAACAGGGCTGGGCCGTGCAGCGGCAGGGCCGACCAGGCCCACTGCAGTACCAGGCCGAGCACGCCGCCCGCGACGACCGCGACCAGCTCGGGCAGGCCGAAGCCAGGTGAGAACTCGAAGCGCGTCCGGACGGCGCGCGGCATCAGGTACGTCCGCATGGGGATCCCCTTCAGAGCGGCAGCTTGGTGAGTAGGCGCGTGAGCGCGGCGGTGGCGGCCGAGCCCGCCACGGAGCCGATCGCCGACCCGGCACCGCTGTGGTACGCGAACTGGCGCAGCATCTGCGGCGATCGCCAGGCGACCCAGCAGGCGCCAAGGAAGTAGAACGGGCCGAGCGCCAGCCCGGCCGGGCCGGCCGGGAGCACCAGCAACGCCGCGGCCAGGTAGAGCAGCAGGAGCTGCACGGCCTGGGAGGCCGCGAGGACCACGACCTCGCGCAGCCAGACGTCGGCGGTGCCGCCGCCGGAGAGGAACCCCAGGGCCATCACCGGCGCCAGGATCGCCGCCAGCGTCATTTCGACCGTGCGCACGACGGACTGGATGAAGCAGAGGATCAGGATGAAGCCGCCGCCGAGCAGCAGCAGCGGCACCCACGGCTGATCCGCCTCCACCGTCGCGGCCATGGTCCAGAGGTTGCCGGGCAGGTCGGCGAGGCCCGGGCCCAGGCCGGCGTGCGCCACGGCGTCGGCCAGGAGGTTACCAGCGCGCATCGCCTGCACGGCGAGCGCGGGTCCCGCGGCGATGGCGGCGGCGGTGAGCACGACGCGTTTGAGCAGGGCGCCCGGGTCGGTGGGCGCCCCCTCGGTGCGGGCGGTGGCCAGCATCAGCGCCTCCCAGGCCGTGCGCATGGCGAGCACGGCACCGGCGACCGCCTGGGACCCGGCGATGAGGTTCTGCGCCCAGGGTGCGCCCGTCAGGTCATGCACGGCCCCCGCGGCGGCGAAGGCGGAGAGCAGGCCGTCCAGCGGGGCCAGTACGGCGTGGATCAGCAGCGACAGGATCGCGGTCACCACCGACGCGACGATCGCGGTCACGGACACATCGCCTCCGAGGGCCGGGGGGCGGAGGCGGAGGTGAGGCGGCGGCATCGCCGCAGCCGACCCCCTGCGGAGCCGCCCCTCGGTGGAACGGATCAGTGGAACTGGCCGAGCACGGCGCTGGTGATGCCACCGGCGAGGATCGCGATCCCGCCGTAGATCACAGCGTTGCGCAGGGCCCGGCTGTGGTGCTGCATGGTCATCTCGTCCTGGGCCGTGGAGCGCATCAGCGCGTGCCAGCCGGCGGAGAGGCCGACGCCCGGCACCGCCAGGGCCGTGACCCAGGTGAGCGCTGTCTGGAAGAAGGCCACGATCTCGCTGACGAAGGGCGGCATGTCTTCACCTCCTCTCGCGGGGACGAAAAAGAGGGCGCCGCGGGGCGCCCAGGCGGGAGACGGGGGGCCGGCTCAGTCGCGCCCGAAGGGCGGACGGCGGAGGACCCGCCGGGACGGGGCGGGGGCGGGCTCCGGGGCGTCATCCGGGGAGGGCGGTGGTTCCGGTGCCCAGGTTGGGGCTGGACCCACCGGCACGGGGGCAGGCGAGGGTCCCGGGCGCAGCCGGGCGCTGGCCAGATGCCACCGGGACAGGTCGCACAAAGGTAGCCGGGCGGGGAACTGTCCGGACTCCAGCAGAAGCGAGTACCCACGGGGCCAACGCAGGACCTCGTCGGGCGTGAGCAGGGCCCGGCCGGTCCCGGCCTCGGTCCCGCCGGCCGGCCCCGGGACGAGCCCGGGGCGCACGTTGCGCGAGCGGACCAGGACGGTGCCGGTGCCGGCCTTGGCGCTGATCGCCTGGGCCGTGGCCTCGTCCGCGGCGCGCAGGAACAGCCAGGTGTCGCAGTTGCCCGTCACGATCTCCCGCACCCGTGGGCCGTACACGTGGTCGATCTGGGCCAGGGACTGCACCGCCAGCAGGAACCGGATGCCGCGGCCGGCGCTGACCGTGAGCTTCTCGGCGACGGCGGGGAGCTTACCGACGTTGCCGAACTCATCCAACAGAAACCACACGGGCCGGGGCAGGCGGCCGCCGCAGGCGCGCGCCAGGGTGGCGAGCGCCCCATAGGCCTGCGCCACGTAGAGCGTCGCGATCGGGCGGCGGGCGGCGGATTCATCGGGCAGCAGGAGGAAGATCGCCACGGGCTGCCGCCCGGCTTCGGCCGGGTCGTGGTCGCTCTCGGCGGTGAGCCAGGCCACGCCGGGGTCGGAGAAGGTGCGCAGGTTGGCGGCGGTGCCAGTGAAGATCGACGATCGCGTCCGCGACTCGGAGAGCGCCGCGGTGCCGTAGGCCGAGCGGGCCGGGTGCCCAGGGGGCAGGGCGCGGAACCAGCGGTCCAGCGACGCCCCGCCCTCCCCGTCTCCCCCGAGGTCGGTCAGGATCCGATACATGGTCGCCGGGTGGCGCATCCCAGCCGGAGCCTCCAGCGCGGCGGCCAGAGCCAGGGCGGCGATGGTGGACTCCGCAGCCTGCGGCCAGATCGGATCGGTGCCCAGGCCCTGCTCGCCGAAGGCCAGGGTGTTGCCGATGTCCCAGGCCAGGCGCGCGGCCTCCTCGGCATCCCCGGACTCGTGCGCGCGGCGCACCGCGGCCAGGGGGTTCCAGCGGTTGCCCCGGCCCGGGCGGAGGAGGTCCACCAGCACCACCGCATAGCCGCGGGAGCGGAGCCAGGAGGCGGCCGCGGCGTGCAGCTCGCCTTTGGGGTCGGTCAGGACCATGGACTCGCCCCGGTGGCCGAGACACCAGACCGTGGGCAGGACCACGCGCCGAGACTTGCCGGCGCGGGACGCGCCGACCAGCAGCACGTGGGGGTTGCCCACCTCGGGCCGGGTGACCAGGGCCCGGCGGCCCGTGGCACCGATCACGACGCCAGAGGTACGAGGTGCGGTGCACGCCAGCGCCGCGAGCGTCTGCCCGTATTCGGCCGGCCGGCGCCAGCGGGCGCTCCCATGGGTGGCGACGCGAGCCGGCGGCGCAGGGGCGCCCCGGGCGGCCGTCAGGCCGCACAGCCGCAGCGCCGCTGGGCCGAGGAGCAGTGCCAGGGCGCCCTGTACCAGGGCGTAGCCAGGCCACGGATGGCGCCACGCGAGTTGCGCGGAGAGGGTCCATAACCGGACCGGTTTCCCTGGGCCGGCGGGGTGCAGTAGGTACGCCCAGAGGGCGGGCCAGGTCATGGCGGGATGGAACGGGGGCCAGAGGGTGTGCGGGAGCAGGTAGACCACCGGCGCGAGGGCGAGATCGGCCAGGGCCAGCAGCGCCGCGGCCAAGGCGCCCGTGGCGAGGGTGGTCACGACCGACCCCTCCCGCGGGCCAGGGACTGTCGGGCATGTTCCGCCTGACGCAGCGCCAGCCGGGCCACCAGCAGGCGCACGGCGGTACCGAGGGCCTCCAGGTCTTCCCCGGCGTTGATGAACCACAGGTCTGCGGGGGCCTCGCCGGCCTGCCGTTCGGTGAGGTGGTCCGGGACCAGGGGCGTCCCCTCGCGCGCCAGCAGCCGGGCGGCGCGCACCGGCCCCGGCGCGCGGACGGCGACACCCGTCAGGCCGTGTGCACGCAGGTATGCAGCCTCAGCGACCAACCGGACGCCGTCGACGACCAGGGGCCCGCGCAGGCGAACGATCCCGGCGGCCAGGACGACCCCGGCCGGATCGCGACGGCGGATCAGATCGCCAGCGGCCTGCAGGTGCTCGCGGTCCTCGGGCCAGCCGCGGCGGCCGCACTCGCGCCGGCACAACTCGCCCAGGCTTACGCGACGGAAGTCGTGGTCGCGCTGCAGAAGCCGGGCCACGGTGCTCTTCCCGCAGCCGGCGGGGCCGCAGAGGTAGATGCGGGGGGACGGGATCATCGGTTTCTCTCCTTCGGTGTTGCCGCCGCTGGGGGCGGCGGGTCACGGATGCGCGCCCATCTCCGCGGCGCGGGTCCGGGCGGAGCGGGACTCAGCCCGCTGCTCGTCCGTCAGGCGGGCGAGCTCGGTCCCGGCCTCGGCGCGTAGGCGCTCGGCCTGGAGCAGGCGATGGGCGCTGCGGAGCAGGCGCTCGGATGCACTCGGGGACCGTGCCGCGGGGGTACCGACCGCGGCGCGCAGCACGCCCTGGGCGATGCGGTCGCGGACGTCCTCGCGGGCGCGCCGCCATGCGGCGTCGCCCGCCGCAGGGTCCGTCCGGTACAGCCCGGTCAGCTCGCGCGCCGCGGCCTCCATCGCCGCCAGGGAGGGGGCGAGCGCCGCGCGGTCGAGGATCCAGTCCGCCACAGATCGGGCCTCGGCCCGGACCGCGGGAGGCATGTAGCCGAGGCGGATCTGGCCGTGGGCGGGCAACCGGGCTCGGAGGGAGGTGACCCGCCGCTCCAGGTCCCCAAGCTCGGTCCGGGTGAAGCGGGGCGGGAGCCGGTCCCGCACCGGACGTTCGATCTGGGCCTCCAGGACGGCACGGCGCAGGGCCCGCAGATTGAGGCGGCCGGCGGCGAGCAGGTAGTCCCGCTCGGCGGTCTTGGCCGCCACAGCCTGTGCCCGCACGGGTCCATAGGTCTCGCGGGCCACGATGCGGCGCACCGCGCGGAGTTCCGCCCGGGACAGTCCGGGCGACCGCTCCGCTGCCCCTGCGCGCAGCCACGCCAGGACGTGGACGTGCGGGTGGCCGGCCTTGTGGTGCATGGCCGCTGCCCAGCCGAGGTCACCGGCCGGGACGCCAAGCGCGGAGGCATATTGCGGCAGGACGCGGCGGGTCAGGTCCCGCCAATCCGCGGACGTCTCCAGGCCCAGGGCGAGGGCGTCCTCCTCGCGCAGGCTGAGCACCATCTGCCAGTGCCACGTTCGGTCTCTCAAGACTCCCTGGACCGCCGCGAGGTCGGGCGGACTGTCGGGTTCGGGTCCGAAGAGGCCGGTGCTACCGGGGCGCTCGCCCAGGTAACGCGCGTGGATGAGGGGGTCCGACGAGGCCTCGCCCCGGGCCACACCCTCGCGGGTCGCGATGTATCGGGCATGACACCCGCCGCGGCGGCCGGCTCGGGGGCCGGCCACGTAGCGCAGGCGGAAGACCACGGGGGCGGTGAGGGTCATCCGTTGCCGCCTCCGGCTGGTGGGCGCCCGGACTCATCGGGGTACTCGTCCTCGTCCAGCCCGAAGTCGGTGCCGACTTGGCGGAGGTCCACCAGGGAGCGGAGCCGGGCCTCGCGCATCACTGCGGTGGGGTCCTGGTCCGGCACCAGCGCCGCCACCAGGGCGCGGGCCTGCCAGCTCGCCATGTCTGCCGCGATGAAGGCCTTGGCGATCAGCGCCGCCAGGCGGTCGACGTGCTTGCCGAAGGTGGCATCCAGCAGCGGGACCGCGCGCGCCAGGGTCTGGCGGGCCAGGTGCTCGGTCACCGCCTGACGGACGACCTCGGCCAGGGGCAGGGTCCGGGACCGGGACTCCAACTGCACCGCCTCGAACGTCGGGGCGTCAAAGCGCACGGTGATGCCGTGCTCGGGCATTGCGGCCCTGCCTCCCTGCGGACCCGCACCGGGGTAGGGCGCGCTGCGGCACCCCCTACGGTGCGTGCGCACCTGCGGGGCGCGCTGCGGCACCGCGGGTGCACCGCGGATTCCCTCACTGCCCCTTGGCCCGCGCAGGCTTTGCCTGCGCCGTGTGGTGCGGGCCCTTATCCTGTTTTTTGTTTTGGCTCTGTTGGGGGTGCTGCGGGGCGGTCTCAGGCCCGGGGTTCCTTGGCCAGGTACTCGGCGATGGCGGACTCGGGGACCCGAATGCGGGAGCCGACCTTCACCGTGCGCAGGCTGCCCGACCAGACCAGGCGGTAGACGGTCGTCCGGGACAGGTGCAGGTATGCGGCCACCTGGTCAACGGTCAGCAGGGGCTCCATGGGGGAGCGGATGCCATCCATCGGGGATCGCCTCCTCTCGGGACCCGGCGGGTCAGCGCTCCAGGCCCTGGTTGAGGGACCTCGGCTGGATAGCCGCGCCCCGCTCCTCGAGCCGGCTCGCCAACTCCGCGGTCAGGTCCTCGATCTGGGCGGCGCGGTAGGTGAGCAGCGGGGCAGTGAGCCCGCCAAGCGGTGCATGAAGGCGGAGGAGGGCCACGATCTCCGGCCCGTTGCAGCCCTCGGGTCGGTCCGGGTCGTGCCGGGGCGTCGCGGAGACCCCCAGGTCACGCGCGCGACGCACGGCCTGCTGATACAGGCGGTATTCCACCAGCGCCCCATCCCGCGCCGCAGCCACTTCATCTGGATTCCTGGGCGGTTTTTGCAAGGCAATCACCTCCCTCCGGGCCTCCCAGTGGCGTCCGCTCGGCGGAGGCGTACCGAGGTGCCGGCCGGCGGGATCGCCGCCGCCCTCACACCCCGCGGAGGGCCATCTGCACCAGCTGAACGGAGCCGTGCCAGGGCGCCCGTCAGCCGGTCCGAGGCGGCCGCCCGGCAGAGGCCGGGCGGTGTTGGTTCGCCCAGGTGCCCCAGCTGGACGTTGGGCCAGCACATGCGCGGCCACGACCATGCGGCCGGTACCGATCGGCAGGACCACCAGCTGCCGGCGGGGGTGGGCCATGGATGCGTCACGTTGGTCATCGCGGAGCGGCAGCAGATCAGTCATCGCTGTTTCCTCCTTCCGTGGGGATCAGCGCTGCAGGGCGGCCAGCGCGGCGTGGTGGCGCGCCAGCATGGCGCCGAGGTATCGATCCGGGTCGCGGCGCTCCCGGTACTTGGCGCCGATGCGCCATTCCGGGTGGCGGTAGATGCCGACGATGACGCCGTCAGGCACGTGGTGTTCGACCAGCACGCGCGTCACCGACCAGTCGGTGCGGCTCCGGTCGCCGGTGCGGTCCCCGTCGCGGATGCGGTCGATCGCCCACAGGGGCACGTGCTTGAACGACAGCAGCTCCAGGATCGCCTGCGGGTCCAAACCGGCCTCGGGGAGCGGGCGTGACGCGCCGGACCGGTGGCGGGCCGCTCCCTTGAGCATCCGCACGGCCCACTCCGGCAGGTCCGCGAAGGGCCTCTGGGATACCAGACGGTACTGCGTCCCCGTGGCGTGGAGCGACGGCGGGGCGATCACATACCCCGCGGCCAGCACGTCGATCCGCCGGCACGCGCCCTGGCGGACCGCCCGTAGCGCCGGTGCGCCGGCCGGTAGGCGGTAGTAGCCATGGGCGTGATCCCCGCGGCGGACCACCGCCGTGCAGGGCAGGCCCAGTCCCACGGCTTCGGCAATGGCCTCCGCGCCGTCGATGTCCACGATCGCCAGGCGGGAGGGCCGCAGGCACAGCCCGACGTTGGAGCCGCTCCAGGGCATGGTGCGGACCTCGGCAGGGGTCACGCCTTCGGTTTCCGCCACCTTTAGCAACCCGGGGCCGGGATTGCCGTCGCCCCGGGCTGCGCGTAGCAGGGGGGTCTTGCCCGCGCCCTTGGTGGCGTGGTCGCGCAGGAACCGGTGCCATGCGCAGTTGCAGCCGCTGGGGCTGGCGGAAACAGTGCGGCAGACGGGAACCGGATGGAAGCCGGCGGCCACATATGTCAGGGCCGCGGCCAGGGCGGGCGGGTCGCCAGCGATCAGGGGCAGGGTCTCTGGGGTCGTCAAGGATGTCTCCTCCTGGCAAAGGCAGCGGAGAAGCGGATGGCGGCACGCCTCCGCCGGGGAGGGGCCGCCGCTGGGACCGACCTTGTGCGGTGCAGGGCTACGCAGGGTGCGTGGGCCTCGACTGGGCCGCCAGGCGGAGGATCGCCGAGCGGCGCCGGTCCGGGGGTAGGGCGTTGATCCTGCGGACGTGGGCGCGTTCCCGCCAGACGAGTTGCTGGGCCGGGCTCGGGTGCTCGGGGAGCAGCGGCCTCCAGCGTTCGCCCAGGGCGACGATCCTGGGATCGCCCGTGGGATCCCGTTCGAAGCGCCAGATCGCCACGAGGACCGCCTCAACGGCCAGCGCGGCCGCCCCCGGGCGTCCGCGCGGCGGCAGGGGGATGCCCGCGCGGCGGCAGCGGCTGAGGAGCGCGGCGCGGAGGCCTGGGTGGTTGAAGGCGGAAAGCGTCTCCTTCAGCGCGGCGTGGCGCACGCCCGCAGCGTAAACGGGGTCGCTGCCGTCACCCTTCTGAAGGAGCATGTCGCAGCGGGTCTGGTAGGCGGCTGCAGCGGCGTCCACCTCTGCGTCGCGGGGGCGGCCGCGATGGGGGGAATTTGCATTCTTTTCGGGCTGCCGTCCTGGCATTTGGGCCGCGCCTCCCTGCGAAATGTGTAACGATGTCTTCAACAACAGTATGTAGTATTCAACAGCAATATGTCAAGCTGGCGGAGAAAAATTGCGTACAGACCATCAATCTGCGGTATACATGCGGTGTATATAAGGAAGCAATGGACGCGGGAGAGGGGTGCGCGATGGCGGATCTGCTGGCCCGGCTGAGGATGTTGCGACAGGCAACGGGCGAGACCCAGACGGAGTTGGGTCAGGCGGTCGGCGTCGGTCAGCAGACGGTCTGGGGTTGGGAGAGCGGGCGAGTGAAGCCGGACTGGCAGATGCTCGGCGCGCTCGCCGATCACTTCCAGGTCTCGGTCGACTATCTCATCGGGCGGACCGACGACCCAATGCCGCCCCGGCCGGCGTCAGCAGGTGTCCTCGATCTGACCCGCTGGCTGCGGGAGAGTTTGATGGCCAGGAGGGTGCCGCTACGTGCCGTCGCCGACGGCACGCACGTGCCGCTGGCGGTGCTGCTGGGGATCCACGAGGGCACCGCCACGGATGTTTCCCCCATCCATGTTCGTGCCCTTGCGCGCTACTTCGGTCTATCCGAGGAAGACGCCCTGCGAATGGCGCCGCGCCTTCAAAACGCCGGGGTGAACGACGATATTGTCTCCGCGGGGATCGCCGCCGATACCGCTCGCGATCTGACGGACGAGGAGCGCCGCCAGGTCGAGGAGGTGATCCGGCGCATCCGGCAGCGGAGGCGGGAGGGATCCGATGGCGCCGACGGTGAGGGTCGGGTGTAGCGCGGCCGAGGATGCGGCCTATGCCGTGCTGGCCGAGCTGGGGTTCCCACTGCCGCTGGACGTCGGGGCGGTGCGGGAGTATCTGGGGCTGGATCTGGAGCGAGACGGTGGACTGCCGCCTGCTATCCGCGGGGTGCTCGACGTGCGGGCGAGGGTGATCGTGATTCAGGAGGGGCTGGGACGGGCGGCCGAGGAGCATGTCGTGCTCCACGAGGGCGGGCACTACCACCTGCCGCGCCATAGGGCGCTTCTCTACCGCTGTTCGGCCTTCGATCTCAACCCGAGTGAGCGGCGGCGGCTGGAGGCGGAGGCCAACACGTTCGCCACCGTGCTGCGTTTCGGCGGTGTGCCCGACGGGTGGGTGGATGCCGCTCCGCCGTCGATCGCGCGGGTGAGCGCGCTCGCGGACATGACCGGGGCGTCGTTTGAGGCGGCGCTGCGGTGGCTTGTGCAGAGGAACAGGCGCCCGGTGTGGGCGCTGGTGTGTGACGCCGCCGGGGGCGGCGGAAGGCGGGCGCGCGACACCGTGTCTGTGCGGTACGGGTACCGCTCCACGGTGGCACCGCCGGTGCCGTGGCCGACGGAGGTGTCGGCCCAGTGGTCTGGTTGGAGCACGGCGAGGGCGACCACGGGTTGGCCGGAAGCGTTGGCGGTTTACCAGGCGGTGGGAGCGACGGGGTGGGGGGCGTACGCGACTGCCTACTGGACATGCGTGCTGCTGTGGTAGGAGCAAGGACGCGTGTGTCGCCGCGGCGGACTGGTGTCCGCTCACATTGCGTTCAATGTCAGGCCAGGAAAAAAACTTTGATATATACCGACATCGTCCGTGAGCAGGGCATATTCGCGACTCTGCGCGAACGCGCCGATTAGAAAATCCGATAGGACGTGCTTGGGTCGGCTCAACTCCTGCCCGCACTGGCGACAGCGAAACCGCTGCCGGGCCAGGCATCGTGGACAGGTGTAGTCGGCGGGCCGCCGTGCGGCAAGATACCGCGCATAGGCCACCGAGGCGCCCACCCAAACGTGCCTGTCGAAATCCAGCTCCAAGTCGAGCCGCATCGCGCTCAAGCCTGCCAGCAGAGCCGGCTGGTCCCACGCTCCGGCGGCAAGCAGTTCTGCGAAAACCGGTCCGCACACCACGATGCGTCCGGCACCGCTCGCGTTATCCAGTGCCGTCTGAGCGGCTGCCGCCTTGTCCGGGTCGGCATCCAGCAGAAGATAGCTGATCACATTCGTATCGACGCAGGTGACCACTAAGAATGGTCGCTCTCGGGGGGGATATCCATCTCCGGGCGCCGCATGGCGCGAATGGCTGCCGCTGTGATGCCCTTGTCGCGCCACGCACCGCGGAACCGGGCGAACGGCGAGGCGTCGGGCTGCGGGCGCTCGATCCGGATGGATCCGTCCGGTTGGGCCTGGAACGCGACCTCGTCGCCGTGGCGAAGCCCCGCCCAGTCCCGCAGAGACTTCGGAATCACCACCTGCCCCTTTGAGGACAGCCGACCGCGCTGTGGTCCGCGCGGCTCTGGTTTCCGCATCGCTGCCGTCACCACCCTCACTGCTTGCCCGGACCTCTTCCTACATTATGCGTCTTACCGCCGAAGGTAATACTGAATCCATCGTAGCTGCGCTTCCAGACGCAGTCAACCGCCCGTTTCGACATTATCTTTACGATCAAGCAACGACCCATCGGCCTCCCTCCATACACGATCGAGGACGCTTGTGCCTGGGACACCGTGTCCGTCTGGTTCGACGCGACAAAGGCTGGTGCGCCGAGGACCGTCCGGTCGGGATGCGACCCAACCCGGATTGGAAAGGCGACGAGGCGAGGCGGGTGAGCCAGGGCAGGCGACGCAGCGGGCGCCTGCCCTGGCGGCTTTCGACAATCTGGGTATCCCCTTGACTGCCACACCCCCAAGATGTAGTGTCGCGCCGTGGACGATTATCCGGGCACGTTCCTGGAGTTTGAGGAACGATTTTCCACCGAACAGGCCTGTCGGCAATACCTGGCG
>JAJZMB010000106.1 GCA_021803205.1 Bacillota bacterium
CGAGACTCTAACGGGGGCGGCAGCCCACCCGCCTGCGCGGTATGGAGCGTCAGGGTTGGTGGTCCGGGGGGCGGCGACGGGAAGAAGAAGCTCGCGGGTGGGCGCGGGGGTAACGACAACAACACCGGGGCCCCACCCGCCTACCAAGCCGCGGGGTCCCGGTGTTGGGCACGGCGCCGAAGCGACCGTACATCCCGATCATCGTGTGGGCCGGTGCAAACGTCAAGGCATACCTGGCCTGGGGTCGGGACGCCGTGGCCCGGATGGTCCTGCAGTGCCCGGTCTGCGGGACGCGGTTGATCGGCAACGGTTGGCGGCAGCGCGTGGCGCGCACGCGTTCCAAGACGTTCGAGGCCGAGCCCGCCTGGATCCCGGTGCACCAGTTGGTCTGCCCAAACTGCCGCGACGCGGGGCGCCACCCGTGGAACTTCCGGGTGCTGCCGAGCTTTCTCTTTCCCTTCAAGCACTTTCTGCAAGCCATCCGCCTGATGGTCTTCGATCGCGCCTGGGGCGCGGGGGCCGCCCCCGCGCCCGTTGGGGCCGGTGCCGCGGCGGCGGGGTGCGCGCGCGCCGTTGAGGAGGCGCTCGGGGTCGATCGCTGCCTGGTGCGCATCTGGCTGGTGCGGGCGCAGGCGGTGATGGCGGCCGCCCTGCCCGCCCTGGGCGCGGCCCTGGAGGACTGCAAGGGGATATCCCCCACCGTGCCCGCGACGGCGTCGCTGTGGCTGCGCTGGTGGGCCCTGGGGCTCGCCCTGCGTGTCGCGCTCGCCGCACGCGACGAGGCCCTGAGCCAGACCCCGGGCTCGGTGCTGGAGTGGATGGCGGTCTGGAGCGCCCGGCGGCGGTCCTGGTGGGCGCCCTAACAGTTTTTTTCCCGGCTGCGGCGCCCCTCCCCGAAGACCAGGGTGCCGGGTGGCCCTTCGGGCACCGGCGGGAGGGGGAGGCGCCGATCGATCGCGACGAGCGGGAGGAGCAGCGTGCGCTCTTCCGCAACGACCTCATTGCGCCGGTGCTGCACCGGGACCTGGAACGGGGCGAGCAGGCCGAGATCCTGCGGCAGCAGGCGGCGCAGGAGTGGCAGGTCCCGGGCGGCGGGCGCCGCCGCTACAGCGAACGCCACCTGCGGCGGCTGCTGCAGCGGCGCCGCACCGGCGGCCTGGATGGCCTGTTGCGGAAGCGGCGGGCGGACGCGGGGAAGCGGAAGCGCCTGAACGAGGCGGCCTGGCAGCGCGCGGCGACGTTGCGCCGGGAGCAGCCGCGCCGGTCGGCCGAAGTGATCCTGCACCTGCTGTGTCACGAGGGGCTGCTGGCCCCCGGGGCCTGCTCACCGGCCACCCTGCGGCGGCAGCTGCGGGCCGCGGGGCTGAACCGCGCGGCGCTGCTGCGTGACCGGCCCAAGGCCTATCGCCGCTGGCAGCGCAGCGATCCGGGCGCGCTCTGGCAGTTCGATGCCACCGGCGGTCTCTGGCTGCCGGACCCCGTCGGCGGGCCCCCGCGGCAGCTCTGGATGATCGCCGGCAAGGACGACGCCAGCCGGCTGCTGGTGGGCGCCCGGGCCTATCACCACGCGCACCAAGCCGCCCTGGACGATCTCTGCAAGCGCGCCTTCCGCCGCTGGGGCATCCCCCGCGCCATCTACGTTGATCGGGGCTCGATCTTCACCTCGCACCATTTCCGCCTGGTCTGCGCGGAGCTCGGGATCGAGCTCATCCATGCCACCCAATACTATCCAGAAGGAAAGGGCTTTGCTGCATACTGCACCTCTTCCCGACGTTCAGGCACGACTTATGAGACACGCTTCAGGGTCAGGGCCGAAGGGAGGGACAGCTTTCAGTTTGCCGGCGCCCCCCGGAACCCTTTCCGTCCTCGGGATCATCGAACATCGGCCCGGACCGGCGGTCACCATACGCGGGGCGGGCGGCCCGGCGCACGAGGCGGTCCGGTCCGGGCGCGCTCCGCATCCAGCGCGTCCAGAGCCCCGGCGATGCGGGTGGTGAGGCGGGACGGGAGGCCGGGCGCGGTGCCAGCCTCGCGCAGTCGGGCCTCGATGGTCTGGACGAGCCAATCGGCGCGGGACAGCGGCCGCTCGGCACGATGCGAGTCGAGGGCGCGGACGGCTTCCCAGGCGTCGGCCTCCGGCCATGACAGGTGGACCGCGACCTGATGGGTCCGTCGACCTCCCGCTGCCGCCAAGACGCCACCTCCGTATGTATAGTATCATAGTATATCACCATAGGCGTTCATCAGGCCGGCCCAGGGGCCCCTTCGCCCTCCTCGCGACGCTGCGCGGGCGTCGCCGGACCGCGATCCGTGGGGGCACCGGCGCCAGGGGTTGGGCTCGACGACCGTTCGGACCGCCCTGGCCGTGCGGTCGCCGCAGCGGACCCGGCGGGAGCCTGCCCGCGGGGCGGCGGACCGTGCTTGGGCCGATGTTCCGCCATGGCCTGGAGATCGGGGAGACGGAAGAGGAAGGTGCGCTTGTCACATGGCACGGAAGGCAACAGGCCGCGGCGGCGCCAGATCTGGACGGTGGTCGGGCAGACGCCGAGGACGGCGGCCGCCTCGCGTACCGTCAGCAGCCCCTGGGTGCGCAGGCGGCTGGATCGATCGGCCAGATGGTACGTGGTCCGGATGTGCAGGATGGCGTGCTGGGTGAACAGGGTATCGCCGAAGCCGCGGAATCCGCGGGTGTTGAGCTCCTCCGCCACCTGGGCGTCGGTGTGGGTGTCCAGGAGCCGATCAACCAGTCTGACGACGTCGGCTTCGGTCTTGCGGAGCTGCCAGACCGGCAGGGGTTGCGGCAGTTGCAGGGTGCGGGAGGCGCCGCCCTTGAAGCGGATGTGGGCGGTGATCTGTTCGCCGCGGATGAGCGTCACATCATCAAGAATCAGGTGCACCATGCGCTTGCGGTCGCGGGCCGTCGTACGCGGGTCATTCCAGAGGCGGGGGAAGTCCGTGGCCAGGGCGAGAACCTCCGCACGGTGCTGGGCATCGAGAACGAGCCTGTCCTGCGTGCGGGCGCGCTCGTAGTTCTCCTGCGCGGCGGCGAGCTCGCGCAGCGCGGCGTTCCAGTCCGCCTCGAGCGTCTCGGCCACCAGCCGGTTGTCCGGATCGACCTGCAGGTAGCGGCGCTTGGCAAGGTCCGCCTCGTAGCGTGCCCGGTCCACCTGCCGGCGACGGAGCCGGTCCGCCTCATCGGCACGCGTGGCCAGTTCCTGCTGCACCGCGAGTGCCACGTCCAGGGCCAGCGGCGTCACGGCCTCGACCAGCATGGCGCCGATGGCCACGTCGAGCCCGCCTCCGGGGATGGACTGGCAGAGGCGGCCCGCGCCTTCGATCATCTCGCGCTGACACACGTAGTCCGGAACCTCGCCGCCCCGGCGCCGGTGGTAGCGCACCGTCATGCGGCTGCCGCAGCGGCCGCACACGGCCAAGCCCTGCAGGAGAGCGAAGCCTTCGCGCGGCGGGCTCTTGCGCCGCTCGTGCCCGTGGGCTTGGGCGTTGGCCGCGAGGCGGCGGAGGTTGTCCTGGAATTCCTCCCAGGCGACGTATCCCGGATGGGCGCCGGGCAGGCAGGCCAGCCATTTCTCGGGCGGCACCTGGTCGATGCGGTGGCCGCCGCCGACGGCCTTGTGCCAACGTGTCCGGCCGAAGAAGAAGGCGCCGGCGTAGCGGGGGTTGTGGAGGGTGTGCAGCACCGTGCTGTGCAGCAGCGGCCCCCAGACCAGTTCGCCCTTGTGGGGTCCGCGCTTCATGCGTCTGGGGAAGAGAATCTGCTGGGAACGGAACTCGCGCACGGTCCGCCACGCCGATCCAGTCCTGCGAAACGTGGCAAAGAGGAGCCGGACCGCCTCCTGGACCTGCTGGTCGGGGTCGAGCAGCACCCGGTCGCCAGGACCGTAGACGAACCCGATGGGGAGGGGGGTCTTGAGTTCGCCCCGGCGCGCTTTGTTGATCAGTCCCCCGCGCAGCCGCGCCCGCAGCACGTGGAGCTCAGCTTCCGACATTGTCCCCTTGAGCCCGAGGAGCAGGCGGTCATTGAACTGGGTGGG
>JAJZMB010000038.1:0-4718 GCA_021803205.1 Bacillota bacterium
AACGCAGACTCTCGGCAACGCATACCAGAGGAGCACTCGCCAGGACGGAACGGGGTGGCGAGCCCTGCCCTTCCAAGACTCCCGTTCTAACCGAATTTTTACCGAGCAATGCACCGCCGGACCGCCGTGGCCACCACCGACACAACGAAAACACCCACCTCCAGCATTTTGCATACCACCGCCGCGTCTACTGAAGATGACTCAGTTGACGTTACTGCGATGTGATGGGCGTCACAATCCCGTGTCTTCCTGGAACAGAATCCATGTGCAGAACCGCTCCCGCCCAACCGGCGGCCATGCGGTACCTCCCGCGGCCGGAGGATGAAGCTGGTGCGGGACCGCCAACCCCGGCGCCTGATCGGCCGCTGCGGACCCCACGCCCTGCAGCGGCCGTACTGCGCCGGTGAAGACTGCGGCGGCGGGTGCAGCCCGGGCGACGCCGCCTGGGCGCTGGGATCGAGCGCGCTCGATCCCGACCTGCAGGCCCTGGTCGCGCGCGACGGCGTCTACCGGGCCTTCGACGCGGCGGCGCTCAAGGCCACCGGCGCCCACCTGCAGGTGCGGATCGACGACAACACCGTGCACCGCACGACGGTCGGGATCGGCATCGTCGCGCGCCGGCAAGTCGAAGCGCGCGCCGCTGGCGGGACCCGCCGACTGGGCCCGGACCCGGGCAGCGACACCGTGCTGCTGGAGGTCGACGGCGGGCGGCGAGGCCGACCGGGAGTGGCGCGAGGCCAAGGTGGCCGTCGCGGGCCCCCTGGGGCCGGAACTGGACGTGGACCAGGAGATGGGACAAGAGCACCCACGCTGTGGGCCGCTGCGCTACACCGCCGACATCGCCGACGCGGACCAGTTCTTTGCGCGCCTGGGGCGCCAACTGGCCGAGGATGCCAGCCTCCACCACCCGCGAATCCCACGCATCGTCCTGCCTGGCGACGGTGGGGAGTGGATTGAGAACCGCTGGGCTTCCCTCGACCCGCCCGAACGCGCTGAGATCTTCGCATCCCCGGTTGATCCGCCTCTTGACACCTCACAGTAGACCTCTTCAGTACGGCCAGATTCGGGGCAAGGGCCGTTCGGCTTCCAGGAGGTGGCGCAGCATCTCGGCCCGGCATTCGGCGAGCGCGCTTGCGTAACTCTGGTCCATCGCGACGTTGACGTACTCAGCCGGATCCCGTTCCAAGTCGTACAGGGACTCCTTGCCGTCAGACTCGCAGATATAGCGGAAACCACCGGTGCGGATCGCCTTCCAGCCGCGATTCTCGGTCAGCGCCGAGGTCCGCCCCGCAAAGGGCTCGTTCCGTAGCGCGGGCAACAGCGAGCGGCCCTGAAGCTCGCCAGGTACCGGGACGCCCGCGCACTCCAGCAGCGTCGGAACCACGTCGAGTGCCTCGACGATCCCCGAGACCGTGCGTCCCGGTGCGGCCAGGGCCGACGTCCAGCGGATCAGCAGGGGGACCCGGGTGACGCAGTCCGGGCCCGGGTACCCCTTTCCGTAGCGCAGGTGCTCACCGAGCCACTCTCCGTGGTCCGAGGTGAAGACCACCACGGTGTCCTCGTCCAGGCCGGCGTCCCCCAGGGCCTTGAGGATCCGGCCCACGTGATGGTCCACCTCGCTGACCATGGCGTAGTAGCCCTGACGGGCAGAGCGCAATTCCGCCTCCGAACACTGGCCCGTGGTCTGGCGCCGAGCTTCGACCTCGGGCGGGTAAGCGGGGATGGTGAGTGCTCGGGGGTCGTAGAGATCCAGGAACTCCTGCGGCGCGATCCACGGCGAGTGGGGGGAATAGAATCCGGCGATGCAGAGGAAGGGTCGGTGTCTGTGTCGCTGTATGAATTCAATGGTCTGCTCCGCGACGAAGGCTGTGTGCGTAAGTTCACTTCTGGAGCCGAACGCGACCGCGCGCTTCTCGAAGCGTTCGGCCGGATGCCGGATGCCGTCGCGGACGCCCATCGCCCGCTGCCAGACGGCCGTGGCCGGTGGCAGGCCGACGCTGACATGATCCAACTGGTCGGGCGCCTTTACCCCCACCCACGCCCGATATGCGTCGGCGTAACAACCGGGCTCGTCGGAGATCTCCAGGTGATCGAAGCCGTAATCCGGGTGGACCGCACGGTGGTCGCGATTGGCGTGCGGCAGGAAGTGAAGTTTGCCGATGTTGGCCGAAATGTAGCCGTAATTGTGCAGGAGCCGAGGAAGTGTCATGGTGCCGGAGGGCACGGGAACGCCCATGTGGGTGATGCCGAGCGTGGAGGGATAGCGACCCGTGAGGAAGCTGGCGCGACTCGGCATGCAGACGGGGTTCTGCACAAAATACCGGTTGAAATGCAGCCCGGCGCGGGCGAGGTTGTCCAGGTGCGGCGTACGGATCTCGGTGTTGCCGCTGGCGCCGAGCGCATCCCAGCGCTGCTGGTCGGTGTACAGGATCAGGATGTTCGGCCGTCGCATGTGACACCATCTCCCTCGTTTGCGCGGACTCAGCCGTGCGCCGCGCCGGTCCCCGGCGAGGCCGGTTCCCTCCACGGTTGCGGACTCCGCCGCTCCGGACGGGCGCCGGGCACCGCCGCCGGCCGTCGGCGCGGCGATCGGGCGGTTACAGGTCGGCGGGAACGGCGGCCATCGCCGGCCCTTTCCTCGGAAACGACCGCACGGCGGCCGAGGCCCGTGCCTGCTCGGTGACGGCCGTTTCCTGCAGGGTGTTGATCTTCTGCGCGATCACATGGAATCCGTTGGCGACGGAAACTTTCTGCCGCCAGATCTGCGGCCACACGGAGTCCAACACCCCGATCGCCTGTGCCGGCGCGTAGTGGAAGAACTGGGCCCCATAGCCGATACCGGACAGAGCCGCGTCCTTCCAGTAATGCAGTGCCTTGTCGCGCAGCGACGGCGCCACCGAGGCCACCAGGGCCATCCACTCGTCCCACTGAGACAACAGAGCCGGCATCTGCAGTGTGAGCGACATCACAAAGCGGGTCCAGCCCGGGTCGAGGGTGAGGAACTGGAACAGTTCCCAGGCCAGTTCCGCATTGCCGGCCTGCCTGTTGATGGCGTAGAAGTCGATATTGACAGGGACCGCCGGTGCCACCGGCCACGTGGGGTAGGGGATGAAGTCCCACTTGACCCCTCCCAGGTTCTGCGCCGCCCATAGCACCGCGGCTCCCTCACCGGCGGTGAAGACGATTCCCCCGGTGGCAATGTCCCGGTTGAGGCCGCCCGGGCCATGCCCCCAATCGGAGACCACCCCCTCCCACACCAACCCCATCGCCCACTCACCGGCGCGAATGCTCGCGGCGGAGTCGAGCAGACAGCGGGTCCGGTCCTGGCTGATGAAGGCCCCGCCGAAGCCGTGCAGCAGGTAGTAGCCCTCCTGGATGTCGGTTGAGCCGATGGCGAGGCTGGCACCATACCGGTGCTGTTTCCCCTGGGTGGAGACGCACGAGGCCCAGAGGCGCTCGGCGTCGCGATACGTCCATGCGGGATCCGGGTAGGCGAGGCCAAGACTGTCGAGAATGTCCTGGCGGTAGCAGTACACTTCGGCCCCAGTGTAAGCGGGTACGGCGTACAGGCCCCCCGGCAGCCGGAAGGTGCTCAACTGACCCTGCGACCAGACGTTCGTGTTGACGTTGTTGTCGTGTAGGAGTGTGTCCAACGGTTGAAGCAACGACAGCACGGTGGGAAAGTCATAGCCGTACCCGGCGATCACCAGCGGGCCCTTGCCCGCCAGGGTGCTGCTGATCACGCCGGGCATATTGTGCTGGGCCTCCGCGACCATGCGCACCGACTTCAATTTAGCGTTGAAATGCTTGTCCACGTAGTCCTGCACCAGGCCCTGCAGCGTCGGGGTCCAAGGTCCCTGGGCATGCACCTGGAACGGGATCTCCTGGACACGCGGAAGCTGCGCCAGCGGCGGCGACGCACCCGGAGCGCGGGAGCAGCCCGACAACGCCGCCAGAACAGTGGCGCCGCTGCCGAGGCGTGCCGCGGCGTGCAGCATCCTCCGCCGCGATATGGCCCCAACCGCGTCGAAGCTGTCGTGTGCGCCCATCCGACCGCTCCCTTTCGGTTCCCCTGGCCGCACGGCCGTCGCCAAAGTCCGAGCCAGGCGAGGCTTCGGCTTCTCTTTGCCCTGAACCTCCCCACGGTAGGGTAGCAAACTGGCGCCGTGGCTACAGGCCGGGCCCATTCCGTTTCCGCCCCTTTCGTTTGGCGGTGCCTCACTCGCCCGGCCATACCCGGTTTCCAGCCTCCCCCCGTCGGACCGTCGGTGACGGTCGAGTAGACCAGGGTTGGCTGGTTGCTAGGCCGACAGATGCCCGGAACACGCTGAGGCCCAGGGCATACATGGCCCTGGGCCTCAGCGCGCCGTGTTACTAGACCTGGGGCTGGGCGGTGCCGGGCTGCAGGCCCCAGTGGCGGGGTGGGGGCTCGGTGCCGAGGGCCGCCAGGATGGCGGCCTGGTCCGCTAAGGTGGAAGCTGCTGTACGAGTGCGGCGGTGCGATCTTCCTGTTCGTGTACGATGTCAGTGCCGATCCGGGAGAGTTTCACAGGCTCGCGGAGAATCCCGAACTGGCCGCCGGGCGCGCGGAACTGCTGGAGGAACTCCTGCGTTGGGCCATCGAGACGGACCCTGTCTGCCAGAATGGGGTGAGACACAACAGAGCCTCTCGATACTGTGCAGGGCGGAGAGAGGACGAGCGAACAGATGGTCGGGAT
>JAJZMB010000038.1:4728-81944 GCA_021803205.1 Bacillota bacterium
GATAAATCAACCGAACGGGAGTTCCGTTCCGGAGTCGGTGCCAGCCGACTGATCTACAGTAACCGAGCCTCGAAAAGTGTCTCACGCCCCTTGACAGGTTCCGGAGGACGATTTGCCGGTTACGTGCCAGCAGCCGAAACGGCCTGCCGGTTTCCGCGCGTTTTGAGCGGGAGTGTGGGCGAAGGCGCCGCCGCCAAGTGTGCGTTTGCAGGGAACAGGCGGCCACCACAGGCTTGCGGTCGTCCTCCGTGCGCTTGAGACAGTGCTGTGTCGCTCCGAGTTTCCGCGGAAGGGGTGGGCGCCCGTGGCGGACGAAGCGGAAACAGGGGAGCACGCACGCGCCGTCGCCGCTGTCCTTGAGGATGCGACCCAGGAGCGCGCCGTGACCTTCGCCGCAGGGCCTGAGGGCGGACTGGAGATCGCGTTGCGTTGGTGGGGTGAGCATTCGTTCCAGATAACGTTTCCGTACGCCGACTTCACGCCCGTATCCCTGGCCGCACCCTGGGAGCTCCTGCCGGCAGCATGGCGCACCCTCTCGCTCCGCGGGGAGAGCGGTCAGGGGGTCGTCTTCAGTGGGGAGACGGCCGAGTTCCAGATCCAGGACCGTTGGGCCTGGCAGGGGGAGCAGTTGTGGATCCGGCGCCGCTGGCGCTATCGCGGCTCCGTCCCCCGGTCGGGGATCGCCCTGGGGAGTCGGATCCCCCTCGGCGCCGTGGAGGGGGTGAAGGCGACCGTTCCCGGGGTCAGTTACAACGGCAATCCGTCGGCCGATCCCGCACGCCTGGTCCCGCGCCTGCTGCACCGCGCGGGCTCGGCTCTGATCGTGGAGGAACACCGTCTACCCATCCCCGGAGTCAACATCGAGTGGTCCCATGCCGGAGAACGCTGTGCGCTTACCGTGCTGGCCCTGCCGGCACAGACCGGTCCCGGCGGAACGGGCCGCGAACCGTGGTGGACGCTCGGCGGCGCATGCACCCTCGACGGGTTCGACATCCTCAGCCTGAGCGGCGTCACGGCACTCAACGGCGAAAGGGACATGATCTACGGCGCCAAGAACAGCGCGGTGCCGTATCCCGGCGGTGGCTACCTCACCCTGCGCCCGGACGATGCCCTGGAAAAGACCCTGGTCCTGGATTTCGGTGCTTGCCCGGCCGAAGGCCACGCCTTCGGCCGCTTTGTCCGCGTCAGCTGGGAGGTGCTGCAGCCGCGCGTCGAGCCTGCGCTGTCCCCGGAGGAGACGGTCGTGCTCAAATCCGGCGCCCTCCGGCAGCGCTGGCGGACGCGGCAGGGGGCCGCGGGATTCCTGGTGGCGCCAGCCACCCAGGCGGAGGGTAACATATACGACCGCGCGCCGGGCTTTCTCTTCGGCTGGACCGGGCAGTCGCTGCGGCTGGCCTGGTGTGCCCTGGCCCTGGCAGGCGAGCAGCCGGAATGGGGCGGGATGGGGCAAGCCGTGCTGGACAGCTTCGCCCAGGCCCCGCCCGTAACGCCTGGTCTGCGCCCACTGTACTTCGCTTGGGATGAAGGACGCTGGTACGCCGACGCCCAGCGGCGCAGCGACCGGTTCAGCAGTCGCATGGTGGGCGAGGCATTGTCCAATCTCGCGGACTGCCTGCTGCTGCTGCGCGCTCGGCAGCGCGTGATCGTCCCCCGATGGAGCGACACGCTGCGCGAAGGGCTGACCTTCCTCGTGTCGAGCGCCCGGACCAATCGGGACGGGGTCTTCCCCTGCTTCTTCGACCAGTCGGGACAGCCCGCCGACCAGTTCACCTCCGCCGCGGGCCTGCCCGGCGTCGTCGGGCTGCTGTTGGGCTCGGAGTTTCTGGCGGACGCCGCGCTGCGGACTCGGGCCCTGGAACTGCTTCAGCTGTACTACGACCTGTTTGCGCGCACCTTCGACCGACCCTTCAGCCGTTCCACGCTGGACGCGGCGTGCGAGGATAAAGAGGCGGGGCTTTATTTCTTCCTGGCCGCCTACCACGCCTACCGCCTGACTGGAGAAGAACGGTTCGCCGCCTACGCCCGCCTGGCGGCGGAGTGGGCGGCCACCTTCGTGTACTGCTGGGACGTGCCCCTTCCCGCGGCGAGCGCATGCGGGCGGCGCGGCTTCCGTACCAGCTGCTGGCCGACCGTCAGCGTGCAGCATCACCATCTCGACGTTTTCTTCTTCCCCTGGGAGATATACGACCTCGGGCGGAGGTTGGAGGACCGCTTTCTCCAGAGACTGGGTCTCGGCGTGCTGCGGGCGTGGACACACGGTATCGCGCGCCGGCCGGGTGACTGGGGCTATCCGACGGCAGGCGAGCAGGGCGAAGCCTTTTTCCAGACCAACTGGTCCACCGGTGACGGCGGTCGCGGGGGGTTCAACCGGTGGAATCCCTCCTGGATTATCGGCCTGGTGCTCCAGGAGACCCTGCGCTTTGCGCGCTCGGAGTTGAATCGCGCCTGATCGGTGGCAGAGGGGGACCGTGCCCGGCAACGGCGCCTGATCCGGGGGCCGGATGTGACCGGCAGCGTTGGGAGCGGTGGTTCCGTTGCTTCACGTTTACGCGCTGCTGGCGATCGGTCCGGTCCTGTGACCTGGGCCGGATCCGCCAAGCGGGACATTCGGACGCGGCGGCGTGCCGCCGGGCCCACAGGGGGAGGATGGACGATGCGCGTGCAGCTGTGCTCCGACGACGTGGCCCTGGGCGCCGAGGTGGCCCGGGAGGCGGCGAGGTTACTCCGCGAGGCGGTTCAGCGGCAGGGGACGGCACGTCTTTTGCTCTCGACCGGGAGATCGCAGTTCACCACGCTGGCGGCGCTGGTGCGAGAGGCAGTGCCGTGGAAGGCCGTGGAGGCCTTTCACCTCGACGAGTACATCGGCCTAGGCCCTGAGCATCCGGCCAGTTTCCGTCGCTACCTGCGGGAGCGGTTCAGTTCGCGGGTGGATCTTGGCGCCATGCACGAGGTCGCCCCCGAGGGCGATCTCGCCGCGGCGCTGGCGCGGCTGGAGGCCGAGTTACGCCTGGCGCCCGTCGATGTGGCCCTGGTCGGCGTCGGCGAAAACGGGCACATCGCGTTCAACGATCCGCCCGCGGACTTCGAGACGGATGAATCGTATATCACGGTGAGCCTGGCCCCGTCGTGCCGGCGGCAGCAGGTGGGGGAGGGATGGTTCCGCGGGGTGGAGGAGGTGCCCGAGCGCGCTGTCACCATGACGGTGCGGCAGGTGATGGCCAGTCGGGCCATCCTTTCGGCGGTGCCTTACGCGGTCAAGGCCGAAGCGGTCCGCTCCCTGCTGCAGGGCGAAGTTACGCCGCAAGTGCCCGCCTCGATTCTGCGGTGGCATCCCCAGGCGGTGCTGTACCTGGACCGCGAATCCAGCGCCCTGGTCGATCCGCGCGTGCTCGCGCGCCACCGGCGGGAAGCCGACCAAGGCTGACGGGGCGGATACGGCAGCGCCAATACGCTGCGCTGACCGGTGCCCAGGGCCCGTGCGCCACTCGGGGACCCGGCGCGCAGGCACGTGATGGTGGAAAAGCAGTTCTCCTTGTCGTGCGCCGAAGCGGAGACGATGGCGCCGGCCGATCCGGCCAGCTCTGGCCACGGGCGGTTGTGGCGCGGCGTCCCTGCGGCCGCCTACGGCGCTCGTGCCAAAGGACTGCGGTCGCCGCAGCGGCGGACTGCGCTGTGCCCGCGATCGGCGGGGACAGGCTCAAGGAAACGGCGGGGCGGTTCCAGAAGTCTCGGGTGATGAGGCAACCGCGGGTTCGCAGCAGGTTGCCCTGAGGCGTCCATCCCCATGATCGGAGGCAGTGTTCATGCGCATCCTCTACGTCGACATCGATTCCCTGAGGCCTGACCACCTGGGCTGCTACGGCTACCACCGCCGGACGTCTCCGACCATCGACGCCCTTGCGGCGCGGGGCACCATGTGTACGAACCATTACACGACTGACGCCCCCTGCCTGCCGTCGCGCACCGCCCTGTTCAGCGGGCGCTTCGGTATCAAAAACGGCGTGATCGGCCACGGCGGCACGGCCGCGGACCCGTTTGTGCAGGGTCCGCCGCGCGGCTTCCGCTCCAGCCTGGGGCAGAACGCGTGGCTCACGGCCCTCCGGCGGGCCCACCACCGCACCGCGACCGTCAGCACCTTCGGCGAGCGCCACAGCGCCTTCCACTGGTACTCCGGGTTTCAGGACATCTTCAATCACGGAACCGGTGGGGGCGAGCGTGCGCACGAGGTACTCCCGTATGCCCTGCGCTGGCTCGACCAGTGGGCGCGGCACGAGGACTGGTTCCTGCACGTCAACTTTTGGGATCCGCACACCCCCTACCGAACCCCGCCGGAATATGGGGAGCCGTTCGCCGACGAGCCTCCGCCGGCCTGGCTCACCGAAGACATCCTCCAGAGCCACCGCCGCGGCTACGGCCCGCACAGCGCGTGCGAACCCGTGGGGTTCGGCGGCGAGCGGCCCAGACAGCGTCTGCCGCGCATGGCCGACGAGATCCGCAGCCTGGCGGATTACAAACACTGGATCGACGGCTACGACACCGGCATCCGCTATGCCGACGACCACGTCGGCCGCCTCCTGCAGGCACTCGCCGACCATGGCGTGCTGGACGAGACCCTGGTTGTCGTCAGCGCCGATCACGGCGAGAATCAGGGCGAGTTGAACGTGTACGGCGACCATCAGACAGCCGATCACGTCACCTGCCGCGTGCCGCTGGTCGTGGCCGGTCCGGGCATCCGCCAGGGCGGCGTCGACGCCGGTCTGCACTACCACCTGGACCTGGCGCCCACCGTCTGCGCCCTCGCCGGCGCCGAACCGGCCCCCTTCTGGGACGGACGTAGTTTCGCCCCGACGCTGCGCTCCGGCGTAGACGCCGGGCGGGACCATCTGGTGATCAGCCAGGGGGCCTGGTCATGCCAGCGCGGCGTCCGTTTCGACCACTGGCTCTTCATGCGGACGTACGATCCGGGTCTCAAGGAGTTCCCCCCGCTGATGCTGTTCGATCTGGCGTCCGACGCCCACGAAACGCGCAATCTGGCGCAGGAGCACCCTGACGTGGTCAAACGCGGCCAGGCCCTGCTCGAAACCTGGATCGGGGAACAGATGGCCTCCTCGCCCAACGGCACCGATCCGATGTGGACGGTGCTGCGCGAAGGGGGGCCCTTCCATACCCGCGGCATGCTCGACAAGTACTGCGAGCGTCTGCGGGCCACCGGCCGCGGCCATCACGCCGACCGGTTGCTGGCGACCGGTGGGCGGCCCTGGTAGGACGCGGGGCACGCACGGCAGGGTGCAGGTCGGCGGCGGACGCGCCGCTTGGGACGACGTTGGGAACCGCGCAGCGACCGGAAAGGGGATGGCAGGCGTGCCCGCCCACAAGGATCCACCGCGTCCCGGGTCCCAGGCCCGACCCAACCTGTTGATCCTGTACGCCGACCAGTGGCGGGGTTCCGCCCTTGCCTGCGCGGGGGACCCGGTGGTCCGAACCCCCGCCCTCGACGGTCTGGCCGCCCAGGGGGTGCGCGTCCCGCACGCCTACACGGTCAATCCGCTGTGCACGCCGTCGCGCTCCTCCCTGGTGACGGCCCGCTATCCGCACGCCACAGGCGTCATCGGCAACAACATACGGCTGCCCGAGGCGGAGGTGGGCTTCGCCCAGGTGCTCGCCGCCGCCGGCTATCGCACGGGTTACATCGGCAAATGGCACCTCGACGGCGAGGAGAAGCCGGGGTTCGTGCCCCCGGGACCGCGTCGCCACGGCTTCGAATACTGGGCAGCCTTCAACCGCGGCCATGAATACTACGCCCCGGTCTATTACCGGGACCAGGACAGCCCCATCGCTTCGGACGCCTATGAACCCGACCTGCAGACGGACCTGGCCGCCGCGTTTCTGGAACATCCCGACCCGCGCCCGTTCTGCCTGCTTGTAGCGTGGGGACCGCCGCACACACCGCTGGTGCCGCCGCCGCACACCGCCGGCATGTACCGCGAGCAGGACATGCCGCTGCCTCCGAGCGTCCCGGGTCCCGAGGCGGCGCGCGCGCGACGGGAGCGGGCGGCATACTTCGGGCTGATCAGTTCTCTGGACCGCGACGTGGGTCGGTTGTTGTTGTCGCTGCAGCGGAGCGGGCGCGACCAGAATACCGTCGTCTGCTTCACCGCCGACCACGGGGACCTCATCGGGGAGCACGGACTGTACCGGAAGGGCCGCCCCGAGGAGGAGTCCATCCACGTCCCGTTTCTCGTCCGGTGGCCGGGACACCTCACTCCGGGGACACGCGGCGATCTCCTGCTGGCCTCAGTGGACGTGGCGCCCACCCTCCTCGGAATGCTGGGACTCCGGATGCTGGACGGAGTCCACGGCAGGGACCTGAGCATCGCGCTGACCGATGGTGGCCCGGTCGCCGGGATCCCGGACGCGGTCTACATCGAGGGCCGCCTGGGTTCCGCCCAGGAGTGGCGGGCCGTGCGCACCGCCAGCCATATGCTCGCCGTCGACCGGGACGGCAACCCGGTCCAACTCTACGACATGCGCGCCGATCCCCTGCAGTTGCACAACCTGGCAGCGGAAGCGGCGGCGGCCGGCGTCAGGGCGGAACTGAGAGACACCCTCCGGCGCCTGGCACGGGAAACGGGGGATCATGCGTTCTGATGCCGACGGCCGATCGCCTCCCGTCAGGCGCGTGCCGCCCGCAATGCCGTTGCGTGCAGAGGCCGGGGCCGATGCCCGCCGGTGCGCGGGTCGGAGATCGGGCGGCAAGGCGCGAAGCGTGTGGCCGAGTATCGCGGATTCGGCAGCGGTGTCCTGCGGATTCTCTGCACCCCCCGCTCGGTGACCCGTCCGGCGCGGGGGGCTCATGGGCGGGTCCGGCGCATCTTTAGGACCGCACCTCCGGCGGCGGAGGTGCACGGCTCGACCGGAGGGGATGAGCAAGGCGTGGCGCAGGGGCAGCCGGTTTCATCCGGCCCGCATCGAGTGGGGCGCCGTCGTTGGCTTGGGATGGCGGCCGCCGGCACGGTGGTCGCCGCGGCGTGCGGGCGCATCAAGGCCGCGGGGCCGACCGTCGCCACACCCAGGGTCGTCCTGAACGTGATACTCGATATTCCATCCTCCGACCGGCTCGGATCGCTCAGCGAGC
Source organism: Bacillota bacterium (assembly GCA_021803205.1). Lineage (GTDB taxonomy): Bacteria > Bacillota > Sulfobacillia > RBS10-35 > JAJYVN01 > JAJZMB01. The sequence continues at coordinate 11,864 of JAJZMB010000038.1, forward strand.
GCAATCAGCTCTATACTCAGTCGCTCGCGGCGTTCGAGGCGGCGAACCGAGCCATTGCCGTGCGGGTCCTGCCCTATACCAGCACCGCCGTGATCGCGGCGTCGATCATCGGTGGCACCGGCCCGGACGTATTCGCCGACACCGCGCCGTCCTACCCCGGATACGTCGGCCAGCACCTCCTCCTGCGTCTGAACGATTACTTCACACAGGACAACATCGACACCTCCATCTGGTCATCCAGCGTGGTCGACGCCCTCCGCACCGGAAACGGGACGTTCGCGGTCAGCCGAGGCCTTGACGCTTTCGTCTTCGCGGTGAACTTGTCGTTGCTTGACAGCCTGGGTATCTCCTACCCCGCGACGGATTGGTCATATACCGAGTTCGCCGGCCTGGCCAAGGAGTTGACCGCCACCGTCAATGGCAAGCACCGCTACGGCGTTTCCCTGGACGGTGGGCCGGGGGGCTTCCTGGGGACCCTGAACGAGGTGATCTCCGGCTTCGGGGGCGCGGTGACCGACAGCACTCGCACCAGCCAGACCCTGAGTTCCCCGGCCAGTCTCGCGGGGGTGGAGTGGCTGCTCAAAGACGTGCTGCTGCCGGCGGTGGGCGGGGACGGGGTGGGTTCGCTCTATGCGCAGACCGCGGGCATGCAGGAGATCCAGCAGGTGGACTTGCTCAGCGACTACCAACTCTGGCGCAGCACGTTCAAGTGGGTCCTCTATCCTCCCCCTGTCTATCCCCGTGGACACGTCGGCGGGGCGGCCGCGAACTTCTGGGCCATATCCGGCACGACACCGCATCCCGAGGAGGCCTGGTCGCTGCTGCGCTGGATGTCCACCGAGTTCCCCTTCCAGCAATTCCTGATGAAGACATTCCTGTTTCCGCCGGCACTCAACGCGCTCATGCCGCAATGGCAGGCGACCGCGGAGGCGGTCGCGCCGGGGCTGAAGAATCGAGGGCTGCAGTGGTTCACGCAGAGCGGGCAACAGGGGTGGGGCCGCGCGCAGCCGTGGTTTGCATACGCCAACACCCAGGCCCTGGCTCTGGATAGCGCCCTGTGGAAAAAAATCCTGACGGGTGCCCTCAGTGTGCAGGCCGGCCTGACCCAGGCGGATCAGCAGGTCAACGCCCTCATTGCGGCGTCGGCCAAAGAGACCTCGTCGCTGTCCGCCGAAGTGGCCGCGTACCAAGCACTCCACCGGCGCCTGGAGGCCATGTTCGCCGCTGGCGGGCCTGCTGGCGGCGCCGCGACCCCGACTGGGGCATAGCCGGATGCGCGCCGCACCAGCGCCGCGGGATTATCCGGACGAGGCGTTGCTGGAGTCGGTGGTGGAGGCAAACGCAAGTCGCCGCGGGAGCGCCGTGCGGTGCACCCGGCTCTGCCCCGGCTCACCGCCGCCGCGAGCCCACGGGCCGAAGGCGATGATCGCACCGGGGCAGGCCGCCCACGCCCGGGGTGGAGACCGGACGATTTGCAGCATGAGCATTGCCACATGGGCAGAATTTTCAACCACCATCCTGCTGGAACAATCGGGCCGAAGGGGCCCGGGATTCGGGGTGTTGAGCGGCTCACCATCGGACTTCCGATCCCCCCCATGGCCGGAATGCCGCAACATGCCCGCAAGCACGGTGCCGGATGCCCGCGGACAACGCACGGTACGGGCCTGCCGATGCCCGGTTCCCGCGGGTTGGTGTCTTTGGCGGTAATGGCCTGCAGGGCCGCCGGGGTTCCGTGACGTTTGTCGTCGGTACCGGCAGGGGTTGACGGGACCCTGCGGGGCGGGGGAGACCGGGGCGAGGCCCCGGCAGTGGATGTCCGCGGCGGCCGCGCGCGGATTGCGCTGCGGAGGACGGGGTCCTTCCCCGGCCCGAGCTCGGGAGCCGGAAACGAAGCAGCAAAGGTACTTGCGGCAGCGGCTCGAGGATTCCGGGGCCTTGGCGCACCAGGTCTGCGGGGCAGGTGGACCCGCAAAAAACGGACTCTGACGATGGCCGCCGAGGTGGCGATGGCCCGAGCGTCGGGCCGAGGGCAGTCAGGAGTGCAGCCAGGAGGAGCCGAAGATATGCCTGACCTGTATCCGCCCGGAGTTTGCCCACCACCGGCACCGGATCCGGCCGGCGCGGCCGCGGGCCGCAACGTCACACGCCGGGGGCTGCTGGCCTCCGCCAGTGTGGCCGGACTCGGGTTGGTGCTGGAGGCGTGCGCCGGAGGCAAGCCCGCCGGACATGCGGCACAGACCGCTTCGACTGTGACCGTGCCGGTCATGCAGTGGGCCAACGTGACGGTGGCCACGACGACGCGCCAGATCGTCAGTGAGTTCGAAAAGGCCTACCCGAACATCAGGATTTCCCTGCAGATCGAGCCAACCACCAATTTCTACTCCAAGCTGGAGACCCTGTTCGCGGCCGGCACGCCCCCGGGATTGACCTTCATGGATCCCGCCACCGTTTTGCACTACGCGAGCGCGGGCGCGCTCACCGACCTGGAGCCGCTCATCGCCAAGGACAACTACGACATCTCGGATTACTTTGCCGCGGCCGTTCAAGAGTATCAGTTCAAGGGCGGTCTGTACGGGCTGTCGCGTGGCTTTGGCAACCAGGACATTTACTACAACATCGACCTTTTGGCCAAGGCGCACCTCACGCCGCCGCCGACCAGTTGGACGGCCGGCGGCTGGACCTTCGCCGACTACCTCACGATGGCGCAGCGACTGACGGTGCGCGACTCCAGCGGCCGCACGCGGCAGTGGGGTTGTTACGTGGACTCGGGCACGCGTGGGTGGTTCCCCTGGGTGTGGAACAACGGAGGCCACATCCTCAATGCGACCCGCACCAAATCCGTGATGTCCGGGACCGCGACCGTCGCCGCGCTGCAGTTCCTGCAGGATCTGATCTATCGCTACAAGGTGGCGCCGACGCCGGCCGACCTCTCCAGCGAGGACGCGGCACAACAGTTCGCCTCGGGCATCATGGCCATGTTTGAGGATATCCCGGCCGACGTGGGGTTTCTGCGTCAGTCGATCGGTACACGCTTCGCCTGGGGGGTGGCACCCATGCCCAAGGGGCCCGGCGGGCGCTACACCTCCGGTGGCGGCATCGCCTACGCCCTGCCGCGCGCCTTTCCGCACCAGGAGGAGGCGTGGACCGTGCTCAAGTACCTCAACAGCAAGGCTGCCATGACGCAGTTGACGTTGACCGGCGGAGTGTTCCCGCCCCGCAAGAGTGTCGCGGACTCACCGCAGTATCTGCAGCAGGCCAAGTATCCCCTGCACATGGAGGTTTTCGTCCAGGCCCCAGCCGTGGTGCGCGAAGACCCGCTGACCATCTACTGGCCGCAGATCAACAACGTCTGGACCCAGCAGTTGGGATCGCTCTGGGACGGTACCACCCCGGCGAAACAGGTGTGCGCGACGATCGATGAGCAGGTCAATGCCATCCTGAGCGGAGCCTGATGCGCCGCCGCGCATGACGGATGTGGCGGCGGGGGCAGGGCTGGAGGAGGCGAATGCACCCGGTGTCCAAGGCCGAGGCCGTATCGGCTGTACAGCGCTCCGGCCCGGCTGCCCTCACGCGGCGGGGCAAAGGGGGCATGCGCCGCGCCGAAGCCCTGGCGGGCATGTTGTGCGTCGCCCCGTGGGCCTTGGGGTTCCTGCTGTTCACGGGCGGGCCGATGCTGTTCTCGCTGGTGCTCTCCTTCACGCGCTGGAACCTGCTGTCTCCCCCGAAATGGGTGGGGTTGTCCAATTTTCAGACGTTATTCGTCAAGGATCCGCTTGTCTGGCACTCATTGCTGGTGACCACGCTCTATGCGGTGCTGGCCGTGCCGCTGGCCGTCGCCCTGGGACTGCTCCTGGCGGTGCTGCTGAATCAGAGGATCCGTTTTCTATCGTTTTTCCGCATGCTGTTCTACCTGCCGTCAGTGGTCTCGGGGGTACCGGTGGCCCTGCTGTGGAGTTGGATATTCAGCCCCAACGTCGGGTTGCTCGACGGTCTCCTCGGGTTGGTGGGTATTCGGGGGCCGGCCTGGCTCTTCGATCCCCACACCGTGATCATCGCCTTCGTGATCATGAGCCTATGGGGCGTGGGTGGCAGCATGGTGATCTATCTGGCCAGCCTGCAGGGAATCCCGCCCCACCTGCTGGAGGCGGCCACGATCGACGGCGCTTCGGCCTGGAGGCGCCTGGTGCACATCACGGTTCCCCTGCTGACGCCCATCATCTTCTTCAACCTGGTCACCGGGATCATCGGCGCACTGCAGATGTTCGTCCCCGCCTACGTGATGACCCAGGGCGGACCGAACAACGCCAGCCTGATGTTCATGCTCTACCTGTTCGAGAACGCATTCCAATACTTCAGAATGGGATACGCCAGCGCCCTGGCCTGGGTGCTCTTTCTGTACGTCGCCGTCCTGACCTTCCTGCTGTTCCGGTTTTCCGGCCGCTGGGTGTATTACGAAGGGATGCTGAAGTCCGACAACTAGGTGGCCGCTGCAAAAGTCCGCTTTTGCGAGGCCACTGCTCCGATATCCCTTGTCCCCCAATGGTCCACGATTCTCGGCCGGTGCGGAAACCGACTTTTGCAGAGCCGTCCTGGGGACTTGCGGGGCGAAGATCGGTTTCCGCGTCGCTCACGAGCCGTGGGCCATTGGAAAACAAGGGGAGTCAATGCGGCGGGTGCGAGGGGGAGTCGGCTTGGAGGCGCATGGCTACGCGCGGCCCGGCGGCGGCGGACTCTGGGGGCGGCGGCCCGTACAGCGCGCAATCGGCCTTTCCCTGACATACGCCGTGCTGACCGTGGGTGGCTGCATTGTGCTGCTGCCCGCGCTGTGGATGCTGTCGACGGCCCTGAAAACCTCTTCGCAGATCTTCACCGTGCCCATCGAGTGGCTGCCGCGGCCCGTGGTACCCGGCAACTTTCTGACCGCTCTCCGGATGATCCCGTTCGGAACCTACTTCCTCAACTCGACGATCGTGACCGTCCTGGCCACCACGGGTACGGTCGTCAGTTCAAGCATTGTGGCCTACGGGTTTGCGCGACTGCGGTGGCGCGGCCGCAACGCCGTCTTCTACTGCGTTCTGGCCACACTCATGCTGCCCGCCCACATCATGTTGATACCGAAATTCATCCTATTTCGTTATCTGCACTGGATCAACACCCTGCTGCCACTGATCGTCCCCCTGTGGTTCGGCACGCCGTTCGCGATATTTCTACTGCGGCAATTTTACACGACGATTCCGCTGGAACTGGACGAGGCCGCGCGCATCGACGGCTGCTCACGTCTCGGTGTGTGGTGGCGGGTGTCCGTGCCGCTGCTCCAACCGGCCCTGGTCACCGTGGCCCTGTTGTCCTTCCACGCCCACTGGAACGACCTCATCGATCCGCTGATCTACTTACATTCCAACAGGCTGTACACATTGTCGCTCGGCCTGCTCAGTTTCAAGGGGGAATACAACACCTACTGGAATTACCTGATGGCGGCTTCCCTGGTGGCCATGCTTCCCGTGCTGCTGGTCTTCTACGTCATTCAGAAATACTTCCTGAAAGGTATTCAACTGTTCGCCGGTCTCAGCGGTTGAACTGCCGTCGTGCGCATGCCGACGGACGGATGGCACTGGACGGCCGCGGGGCGGTGCGGCCGGATGGAGGAGAAGGCGTGACGAAACGGCCCAACGTCTTATTGGTGCTCAGCGACCAGCACCGGGCGTCGGCGACGGGATGCTACGGCAATCCGGATGTGCGCACCCCGCGCCTGGACGCGTTCGCCGCCCAGGGGGTGCGGGTGGAGACGGCGGTGGCGACGACGCCGGTGTGCGGACCCTCCCGCGCGTGCCTGATGACGGGCAGCTACGCCCATCGCTGCGGCTATCTGACCAATGAACTCCCCTTCCGGCCGCACGGCCCCTGTCTCGCCGAGGTGTTCCGCGCCGCCGGCTATGCCTGCGGCTACGTCGGGAAATGGCACCTGCATTTCCCCACCGGGGCCAACGGGAACTTCGTCCCGCCGGACGCTCGACACGGCTTTGCCGATTTCTGGGCGGCATTCAACGGGCAGCATCGCTACCATCGCTGGCAACTGTATCGGGGTGAGAACCCGGTTCCCCAGGAGATCGTGGACTACCAACCGGAGGTCGAGGTCGACCTGGCCCTGGAGTTCGTGGAGCAACAGCAGCGCGCCGGGCGTCCCTGGCTGCTGGTTCTTGCCTGGGGCCCCCCGCATACGCCCTTCGACCCGCCCCCGGGGTACGCCGAGCACTATGCGGACGTCTCGGTCCCGCCTGACGTCCCCGAGGGGCAGCCGGCGGAATATGCAAAAAGGACGCTGCCTGCGTATTACGGGCTGGTGGAATCGCTCGACGTCGCCTTCGGCCGTCTGTTGGCGGGCGTGGACCGCCTGCAGGCGACCGGCGACACCGTTGTGGCGTACACCTCCGATCACGGGGAGATGATGGGTGCGCACGGCTATCGCGGCAACAAACGCTGGCCGTACGCCGCCGCGCTGCGGGTGCCGCTCTTGGTGCGCTGGCCTGGGCGGATTCCCGCGGGCCGGCTGACGGCGGACCCGGTCTGCATCCCCGACCTCTTCCCGACATTGGCGGACCTCGCGGGTCTGGCTCCCCCTGCGGGTCTTGACGGTCGCAGTCGTAGCACAGCCCTGCTGGGCGCGGGCGCCGACGACTCCGGCCAGGCGGTGGACGGGCCGCCCGGCACCCCCGAGTTCGTGCTTTGCTCCATGCCCTATGGCTACGTTCCCTGGCCCGGGTGGCGCGCGATCCGGAGCGCGCGGTACCTCTATGCCCGTACGCGACAGGACCCGTGGCTCCTGTACGACTACGCGGCCGATCCATGGGAACAGCACAATCTGGTGCAGGAGAAGGGACAGCGCTCGCTCCGGGAGGAACTGGACGCGGCTCTGACCGCGATGATGGTCGAAGCCGGGGATTCCTGGGATCTGGCCACGAACGAGGGCGACTGGCGGAACTGGTTGCCGGGTTCGCAAAAGATGAAGCACAACGATCTTGGGGTTCCCTGGCCGGGATCCGGGATCCGAGCATGAGCAACAGCCCGCCACAGGTCGAATCCGCCTCCCCGCCCGTGCTGTCCCCACGCCGGATGCCGTTGCGCAGATCGTCCTCGGCAGAGGGCGGGCACGGCCAGGACGGGCGCCTGCCGGAGCGCGGTCGGCCGGCGGGTTGGGCGTCGGCGGCTGATACCCTGTGCGCAGGAGAAAACGCAGACATGAGACAAAGACCTGGTGGAGGAGGGATCGACCGATGCCCAAGAGCTCTCGACGTCCGAATCTGCTGCTCATCACCACGGACCAGCAACGGGGCGACTGCCTGGGGTGTGCGGGGCACCCGGCGTTGGAGACCCCCTACCTCGACCAACTGGCGGCTGAAGGTGTCCGCTTCCGCCGCGCCTACACCACCGTGCCCGCCTGCACACCGGCCCGGGCCGCGCTGCTCACAGGCATGGACCAGTGGCACCACGGTCGCCTGTCCATGACCGGCGGCGACCCGCTGGAGTTTCCGGCCACCATGCCCGGAGAGTTGGCCCGGGCGGGCTACCACACCCAGGCCGTGGGCAAGATGCACTTCGCGCCGCAGCGGCGCCTGTACGGGTTCCACCACATGGTGCTGGACGAGAGCGGCCGGCGCCAGGGGCGGTTCGTGAGCGACTACCACCGCTGGTTTGAGGAACACAGGGAGGGCGCCTACGGTTACCGCGACCACAGCATCGACTGGAATTCATGGATGGCCCGACCCTCGCACCTGCCCGAACACCTGCATCCCACGCATTGGACGGCGAGTGAGGCCATCCGCTTCCTTCAGGACCGCGACCCCAGCAAACCCTTCTTCCTGTGGCTTTCCTTCGCGCGTCCCCACTCACCCTACGATCCGCCGCAGGTTTACTACGAGATGTACCGCGACCATCCCGCGCTCCCGGAGCCATACATCGGCGAGTGGGCGGCAGAGTTCGGGGTGGCGAACGACGATGTGAACGCTCCTTTCACGCGGCGCTCGGACCGCGAGGTGCGGCGGGCCCGCGCGGCGTATTACGGGAGCATCACCTTCATCGACCACCAGATCGGCCGGGTCCTCTACGAACTGCAGCACTGGGATCGTGCCGAATACGACAACACGTTCATTCTCTTCACCTCCGACCACGGCGACATGGTCGGCGACCATTTCCATTGGCGCAAGACCTATGCCTACGAGGGTTCGGCGCGCGTGCCGCTGCTCTGTCGCTGGCCCAGAGGCTGGGACCTGCCGCGCGGACAGGCGGTGGACCATGTGGCGGAGCTGCGCGACGTCATGCCCACGCTGCTGGATGCCGCCGGGTTGGACATGCCGCCGTCGGTGGACGGGCAGAGCCTGTTGCGGGCGGTGCGCGGCGAGCCCTGGCGGGAGTGGCTGATGGGCGAGTATACAAGCTGCTACCGCAAGGATCAGGGGATGCAATACGTGACCGATGGCCGCGAGAAATACATCTGGTTCCATCACACCGGCCGGGAGCGGCTGTTCAACCTGGTGGCCGATCCCGGGGAACTGCACGACCTCGCCGGCGAGGCGGCGCTGCGGCCACACCTGGAACGGTGGCGCGGCGTGCTGGCGGAGGTGAACGAGCGCCGCGGGGACCCGCGTGGGCAGGGCGGGCGCCTGGTGGTCCAGGAACAGGCCCTGGCCCTGTCCCCGTACTACGAACGCTGGAAGGCCGCGGCGGCAGCCGTCAACTACGGGGCAAAGGAGTAGGCGGGCGGGGTCGGCGAGTCCGCCCGGCGGCGGCGCGGCCGGCTTCCGTCGGCGATACGCGCGTCCGCGGGCACGGCGCCGGGCGGTTGGTCGGTATGCCCGCCGCTGTGGCCGTCCAACCGCCGCCCTGGCCCGGTCGCTCGTGCGAAGGGGGTTTTTCCGTGCCCGGGGCCTCCGCCCGCGATCAGCCCAACGTAGCGCTGTTTGTGACCGACGACCACGGCCGCTGGGCTGCGGGTTGCTACGGCAACCCCGAGGTGCGCACCCCCACCCTGGACCAACTGGCGTCCACCGGGGTGCGTTATGACCACGCCTTCACGCCCACGCCGGTGTGCTCCCCCGCGCGCGCCAGTCTCGCCACGGGGCTGATGGCTTCCCAGCACGGCATCCACGACCACCTGCGGGAGCAGGAGCCTGGCGTGGGCGAACGCGACTGGCTGGCTGGTCGGCGGACGTTGGCGGAGCACTTTGCCGCGGCGGGTTACCGCTGCCTGTTCGTCGGCAAATGGCACATGGGGCGCAGCAGCCAGCCCCAGCGCGGGTATCACCGTTGGTTCTCGATCGCCCGCACCGGCCCGCACAGCGGCCGTGAACGTTATTTTGAAGACGGGCGACCCGCGGAGATCACCGGTTTCAAGGCGGAGGTCTTCACCGAGCAGGCCCTGCGCTGGCTGCGCGAGCCCAGGGACGGGCGGCCGTTCTTTCTGCAGGTCTGCCACACCTCTACCCACAGCCCGTGGCGCGGGCATCCGGAGCGCCTCGCCGCCGATTATCGCTCCGCCGGCCTGACCCTGCCGTCGACCGAGATTCCCACGCAAAGCGACGGTGGGCCGCTGAGGCCGGACATGAGGCCGGAGGAGGTCCTCGCCCAGTATTACGCGGCGGCGACCCTGGTCGACGAGAGTATCGGCCGGCTGCTCGACGAGATCGAGGCTCAGGGTGAGCGCGAGCGCACCCTGGTCGTCTACACCGCCGACCACGGGTTGGCCCTCGGCCAGCACGGCGTGTGGGGCAAGGGCAACGGCACGGCTCCCAAGAACATGTATGAGGCCTCGATCCGTGTACCCCTGATCTGGAATCACCCGGGCGCCCTGCCCGCCGGATGCGTGGAGGAGCGGTTCGTGACCCACTGCGACCTGTTCTGCAGCCTGCTCGACTACGCCGGGATCGACGCGTGGCGCACCGACGCCCGTCTGGCCGGGCACAGTTACGTCCCGGCGCTGCGCGGCGGAGCGCAGCCCTGGGAGGACGTCTACTTCGGCGAGTACGGTCCGCTGCGCTGCGTCCGCACGCGGAGCCGCAAACTGGTCCGCCGTTACGGTCACGGGCGGGATGAACTCTGGGACCTCGCGGCCGATCCGGGGGAGTGCAACAACCTGATCGCCAGTCCGGGACACAGAGCGGAGGGCAACGCGCTCAGCGCGTTGCTGGAGGCCTTCTTCCGGGAGCACGAGGACCCGCGGCGCAGCGGGTTGCTCTTCGATCCGGACAGCAGAGGGGTGGGACCGGAACACCTCGTTCCGGCGGGGAGCTAGTGGCATGACGTCGGGTGCGGGCAGGGCCGGGGCCCGCCGACCGCGCGCAGCGGCGTATGGATCCACAGCGGCGGGGGAGGGACGGGCTATGGCGCAGAGGCCCAACGTGCTCATCGTCTTCAGTGATCAGGAGAGTCATCACGATCTCCTGCCCGGGGTTTCCGCCCCGCACCAGGACCGACTGGCGGCCCGGGGCACGGTCTTCGCGCAGTCGTACTGCACCACGCCCCAGTGCTCTCCGGCCCGCGGCAGCATCCTCACCGGCCTGTACCCGCATCAGACCGGGGTGCAGACGAATCTGGACGCGGCGCACGCCCGGGAGCTGCCGCCGGGCACCCTGACGCTGGGCGGCCGGGCCCGGGCCGCTGGCTACCGGACGGCGTACTTCGGCAAGTGGCACCTCTCCCAGCGGCCGGGGGCAGAGGCCTTCGGCTTCGACGTCCCCGGTCATCCCAGCGGCCACGGCGACCGCGCCGTGGCCGAGCAGGCGGCGGCCTGGCTGCAGGGACAGGGGGAAGAGCCGTGGCTGGCCATGGTCTCCTTCGTCAATCCGCACGACATCTATAATTTCCCGCGGCGATCGGACTACCCGGTCCGCCCGGAGGTGGCCCCGCCGCCGAGTCTCGGTGACGACCTGGCCGCCAAGCCCTCGGCTCAGGCGCGCTTTCTCCACGAGGACCAGGGAAGGCCGCTGGTCGGGGCGGATGAGGAGCGCTGGCGGCAGTACCGGAGCATGTATTACGACCTGGTGGGCGAGGTGGACGGCCACCTGGGGCGTCTGCTGGATGTCCTGGACGGCAGGGGGACAGCGCGCGAGACGTGCGTCGTCTACACCTCGGACCACGGGGACCTGGCGGGGGCACACGGTCTCCCCTTCAAGGGTCCGTGTATGTATGAGGAATTGGTGCGGGTGCCGCTGATCGTGCGTTGGCCCGGGGTTGTCCCGGCGGGCAACGTCGCCGCTGGCCTGGTCAGCCATCTGGATCTGGTGCCCACCCTGTGCGCGGCCATGGGCGGCGCCGCGCCCAGCGGGCTCCCCGGCCGGAACCTGCTGGATCTGCTGGCGGGCCGTGCCTGGCGAGAGGAATTGTTCTTCGAGTACCTCGCCAAGCAGCGCTGGGTATGCCCCATCCGAACCATCCGCTCGGGTCCGTGGAAGATGAACGTTTACTTGCAGGGCGGAATCGAGCTCTATCATCTTGGAGAGGACCCGCACGAGATGATCAACCTCGCCGGCAGCGAGGCGCACCGGACGGTGGTGGACGAGCTGACAGCCCGGTTGGCGCGGTGGCGTGAGGAGACGGGGGACAGCCTGCCGCGCGAACACACCGCCTCGGTCGACGCGGCCGGGACAGCCCGGGTCCAGTCGTGATCAGAGGTGGGAGGCAGCCGCACAAGCCGGCGCGCGCACCCGCCCTGAGTTCCTGAGCCTTGGGGCACCACGTCCCGGAGACCGCGGCCGCGCGGGGCGGACTCGCGCGCATCGGCCGCCTGGACCGTCGGTGGCGCGGAAAGGAACCGCACAGGCCGCTGGGAAGCCGCGGGAACGGGAGGCCGGATCGGGCGCGCGGCTCCCGGGATGGACGGCATCTGCTCCGGCCGCATGGGGGCACACCCGGATGAATGAGCCGCGCGCGTTGCGAGGTGGTTGGAGGTGATCTCTGTGGGCGACATCACCCGTCGCGGTCTGCTCCGTCACCTGCGCTCCGCCGTGGGGGGGGCCGTGCTGGCGGGTGTGGGCTCCGCCGTCCTGGCCGGCTGCTCGACGTCCGCCGGGTCCCGACCGGCCCCGGCGTCGGCGGCCCAGCCCGTCGTGGTGACGTTTTTCCCGTGGCAGGGCTGGCCGAATTTCGGGGGACCGAACTGGGCCAAGTTTGCCGCAACGGGTCTTCAGCAGTTCGAAAGCGGGAATCCGGGCATCCGCGTCCGGCTGGGGGAGACCAAACCGGGACCCGCCCCCAAGTATACCGCCGCGATCTTGGCCGGAGACGGACCCGACGTGTTTTCGGATTGGGCCATGGCCCCCTACCTCGAGGCGGGTCTGGTCCTGAATCTCGCACCCTACTTACAACAGGACAACGTCAACCTGGACATCTGGTCGCCCGGACAGATGCGGGCGATGCGGATCGGCGGAGGCGTGTGGTTCGTGCCCGATTACGTCCATGTGGATGCCATGGTCATCAACCTCTCGCTGCTCGACACGCTGGGGATCCCCTATCCGCAGCCGGATTGGACCCACAGCCAGGCACAGAGGCTGTTCGAAGCCGCGTCCGGCGTATCGGGCGGTCAGCGCCGCTTCGGGGTGCACCTCGACTTTCCGGGCAGCAACCTCGGCACCGGGGACGGCGACGCAGACAGCTATGTGTTGCACCGCTTCGGCGGCGCCCTGATGGACGCCTCGCGGGAGAAGTGCCTTGTCGGACAGAGCGGAGCAGTCGAGGCGCTCAGGTGGCACATGCAACTCTACTGGGACGGCGTCGCCGGCGGCGCCTACAATCTGGAGACCACACCGTTCATGGAGACGGGGTCCAATCTGCTGTTGCAGAATCTCACCACGTGGTCCAACAAATTCAAGTGGACCTACTTCCCCGTCCCCGTCTTCCCGGCCGGCCAGTTCTCCTTCGAAGCCACTGATTTTCTGGCCATCAACGCCGGCACCAAGCATCCCGAGCCAGCATGGACCCTGCTGCGCTGGCTCGCCGCCGAGCCGGAGTGGTCACGCTACTGCATGAAGATCCTGCTCCGCACCCCCAGCCTCACGTCCCTTTGGACGGAGTATGCCCAGGTGGTGGAGAGCGTGGCGCCACCCGCGAAGGGCAAGAACATTCATTGGTTCACCGAAGCCGTCGCCCACTGGGGCATCGCGGACCGGATGTTCAAGTACGCGCATGCGCAGGCGATCAATGCCATCAACAGCGAATTGGCGCTGGCCTTCTCGCGCAAGCAGGGGGTGAGCGAGTCGATGCGCGCGGCCGCCGCCCAGGTGAACGCGCTGGAGAGCACGTCCACAACATTCCAGGGAGCGCAGCGCGCCGCGGCGCGCGCATTCCGTTCCACCGGACCGGCGGTGGCCGTGGTTCAGCCCGGGTTGTAGCCGCGCGGCATCCGTCGCGCGTCGCCAGCACGACCCCGTGGAGGTAAGCCGCAATGTCCAGGACCAGAAGTGTGCTTGTACTCATTGCCGACGATTGGTCCCCTCTCGCCGGATGCTACGGCAACCCGGTCATCCATACGCCCAACGTGGACGCCCTGGCCGCGCGCGGCGAGCGCTTCAGCCACGCCTTCTGCACCACCCCTTCCTGCGCCGCCAGCCGGGCCTCGCTCCTGACGGGCCTGTACAGCCACACGCACGGCCAGTACGGGCACAGCCACGGCGTGCACAACTTCCACACACAGAGCCAGGTGCGCTCCATCCCGCGCGTGCTCAGGGACAACGGCTTGGCCACCGGTGTCGTCGGCAAGCTGCATGTGCAGCCACCGGAGGTCTATCCCTGGGACTTCGCGCCGCCCGTGAACGGCCGAGACGTGCAGCAACTCGCCGCAAGGGCGGAGGAGTTTCTCACCACCTGCGGGGACCGGCCGTTCTACCTGCACGTCGGCTTCGGCGACCCCCACCGGGACTTCGGCAACGCGCGCCCCTACCCGGGCGTGACGGAGGTCCGCTACGCGCCGGACGAGGTCGTCGTCCCGCCCTTTCTGCCCGACATCCCCGCGGTGCGCGCGGAACTGGCCCAGTACTACCAGTCCATCTCGCGGTTGGACACCGGCATCGGCATGGTCCTCGCGGCACTGGAGCGCTCCGGCCGGGCGGGAGAGACGCTGGTGCTCTGCCTGAGCGACCACGGCATGCCCTTTCCCGGGGCGAAGGCCTCCCCTTTCGACTCCGGACACCACTGCCCCCTGATCGTGCGCCACCCGGAGACCGGTCACGGCGGCGGCGTCAACGACGCCCTGGTCAACTGGTGCAACATCGCCCCCACTGTGTTCGACTGGTGCGGTGTGCAGGCTCCGGACGGCCTGCCCGAGCGTTCCTTCCTACCGATTCTGGGGCAGCCGCACCCGGAGGGCTGGGATGAAACCTATTTCTCGCACACCTTTCATGAGGTCACCAACTACTTCCCGTACCGCGTACTGCGCGGGAGACGTTACAAGTACGTGCGCACCCTGTTCCCGGAATTGACCATGCCGTTGCCGAGCGACCTGTGGGCCTCCCCAACCTGGCGGGCCGTGCGCGACAGAGGCATCACCATGCTGGGGCGACGGCCGACGCTGCGGTGCCTGCACCACGACGCCGAGGCGCTGTTCGACCTGGATCTTGACCCGGTGGAGGCCGAGAACCGGATCGGCGACCCCACCCTTACCGGCATCGCGGCCCAGATGCGCGCCAAGGTCCAGGCGTTCCGGCAGGTGACGCGCGACCCCTGGATCCTGGCCTCCGAGCAGGCGGGGGAGGTATTCGAGCCGCGCGTGCCCGCCAGTGGTCTACCGGGCGGGCGCAGGCTGGAGCGCTAGGAGTCATCTGGCAGAAGTTCCCTTTTGCGGCGGACTCTGTCTCCAGAGCCTTGTCCCCCAAGCGATTCGCGATCGCAGTCGGCGCCTGGGCCACCGCCGCGCCCGGGTCTTGCGGGCCGCACCGGGCCCGTCCCACGGCATGGCCGCCGCCCGGGAGGCGGCGGTCGTGCCGGCTTCTCCGACCAGACGACCGGCTGTTGCGCCACGGGCACCGCCGGGATCTGGGCGGCCGCGCGGACCTGTTGCCGCTTGCGCCAACCGTGCCGAGCGCTGGAGCCGCGCTGGAGCGCAACCCGCCGCCCTGGGCCAAGGCTCAGGCGGCGCAGTCGGTCTGTGCGACGCCTGGCCCCTCCGGCGGTTCACTGTTCGATGCGCGCCACCGCCTCATCCAGTCGCCTCTCGGCGTCCGAACCGAGCAGGGCGTGCGTGTGTCGGGCCGTGTGCTTGGCGATGGGGCCGCCAGCGTCGACCGTCATCGCCTGGAGTTGCTGCAGGTCCAACATGTCCGCCCGCCAGGTCAGCAGGGCGTGCAACAACGCGTCGCGGACCTGACGGTGGGCCCTGCTGTCCCACAGGTCGACCTGTTCGGTGCCATCCTCTCGTCGGTCGAACAGCCGGCCGCGACCCTCCTCCATGTAATACTCCATTTTCCATCTCCGACCCGTCACGGCACAAGATTTGTACAGCGTGGCTGCTGCGCAGCGCCTGGGCGGGGGACCCCCGTCTTCGCCTGGATGGAGCAGATCGAGGCCCTGCATGGTGGGGCAGGAGATACCTGCCGCTCCCAGAATGGTGGGCGCCAGATCCACCCAACTGGCGAATCCTCGCCGTTCGCCCGCCGGCAGCCGACCGGGCTGGCGCATGATCAGGGGGACGCGCCAGGATTCGTCGTAATAGTTGTGCTTGTCCAGGAACCCGTGATCCAGTAGCTGCGTCCCGTGGTCGGAGGTGAAGATCACCAGCGTGGTCTCACGCAGACCAGTGCGGTCCAGGTGCGCCAGCAGCCGACCAATCTGGTCGTCGCAGTACGCCGCCAAACCGTAATACAACCGCCGCTCGCCGTCGAGGGCCGTGACGTCGTGCCGGTTCCGAAAGGCCGTACTCGCCGGATTGCCGTCCAGCAGGCCGAGCACGCTGCGGATGTGCGCAGGATGCCGCTCCTCCTCCCCCGGTCGGTAGTTGACGGGTGGCAGGGGCCGGTCTTGGTAGGCCCGTGCCCACCGGCCCGGTGGCTGAAAGGGCGGGTGGGGGCTGACCAGGGAGCAGAAGGCGAAAAACGGTCCGGCACCGGATGAGGTGACGCGATCGATTTCGGTGATCGCCGCGTCGACGATCCGCGCCTCGCGATGCCGTGCCTCCTGGTCCGGATCGGGGTCGAATCCGCCCGGGGCGGCGTCGAGCGCGGGCCCGTCATGGTAGGGACGGTGGACGTCGAAAGAGGCGGGCAGCGGTCCGAAGTGCGTCTTGCCGATCATGATGTTGGTGTAGCCGGCACGCTTGAGCAGGTCGGGGAACACGGTCAGATGCTCGTGGCGGCGGATGCCGTTCTCGATGGCTCCGTGGACGGGGGCGTGCACGCCCGTGAGCAGCGTGCAGCGCGCCGGGGAACAGACCGGTGAGGATGTGTGGGCCTGCTCGTATAGCACCCCTTCGGCCGCCAGGCGGTCAAGGTGGGGCGAGATCGCCTGGGCATTGCCCATACAGGCCAGGGTGTCGCAGCGCTGTGTGTCCGTGGTGATCAACAACACGTTGGTAGCGGAACGCGCCATGCTTCACCCCATCTTCCGGGCGCCTCCGCGCATCCGGCAACACCGAGCGGGTGCCGAACGGGGCGCATGCGCCAAGATCGCGGGACTTGCGGGCGTGCACAGCGGAACGGGGTCGGCAGAGAACATCCGAGGCCGGCTGTGCGGGCCGCGACCGTGGCCCTATGACCGCCTGCGCTGGGCAAACGCCTCGGCCCGGCGCCCCGCCAGACCGGCCAAACCACGTTGTCCGGCGCCGGTTACCGCTTCCCGCACGCCGTCGCGCGCGGGATCGGCGTAACGGCAAAACCACTCCTGCAGTTGCGCTCGCAACGCTTGGGCGATGTCCTGCTCCATACCCTCCGTCAGGAGGTTGCGCCGCTCACCGGGGTCGCGCTCCAGATCGTACAGTTCATTGGGCCCGTATGGGTAGCGGTGAACATATTTCCAGTCGGCGGTGCGGATCATCCGCACCGGGCCGTACTCGTCGCAGACGACCACGAAGGGATGCTCGCGACCGGTTTCACCACGCAGGACGGGTGCGAAGCTGCGCCCGGGCAGCCGGGCCACGTGCGTCAGCGACAGTCCCAGGTAGTCGAGCAGGGTCGGCATGACGTCGTACTGGCTCAGCAGAGCCCGGCACACCGTGCCCCGCGGGATCCGGCCCGGTTGGCTGGCGATGGCCGGGACCTTCACCGAGTTGTCATACATGTTCAGCGGGAAGGTGCCGTTGCCCTTGCCCCAGATGCCGTGGTGGCCGCAGTTGAAGCCGTTGTCGCTCAGGAACAGGACGAGGGTCGATGCGTCCAGGGCGTGACGGCCCAAACGCGCGCGCAGGCGCCCGACGTTGGCATCCATCGCCGTGACCGCGGCGAAGTAGCCCTGGAGATGCTCGCGGGGCTGCTGCCAGGCGGGGCCGAACACTCCCGCCGGAACCCAGGGATGCCGCGGTTCCTGCGGGCAGCTCTCGAACGGGCAGGCGGCGTAGGAATCGACGATGTCCTGGGGATGGTTGTTGATGTACGGGCTGTGCGGGGCGGTGTAGTGCACGCTGAGGTAGAACGGTCCATCCGGTTGCTGCGCCTGGGCGTCGATGAACTCCAGGGCGTCGTCGGTGATCAGGTCGGTGACGTAACGCGGATCGCGGGCCAGTGCGCCGTTGCGGATCATGGGCGCGTTGTAGTATGGCCCGCCCCCCGCCTCGTGGACGTACCAGTGCGTGAAACCCTTTTGCGGGCGGTAGCTGTCGCCCAGGTGCCACTTGCCGCTGATTCCGCAGCTGTAGCCGGCGGCCGCCAGAAGCTCGGGATAGCCGGTCTGCCCGGCCAGGTACTCGACGGCCCCGGGCCCGGCATTGCCCCCGCTGATCCAATCGTGGATCCCATGCTGGGAAGGGATGCGGCCCGTCAGCAGCGAGGCGCGTGCCGGGGAGCAGACCGGCGAGGTGCAGAAGAAGTTCTCGAAACGCATGCCGGCGCCGGCCAGCGCGTCGAGGTGGGGGGTGCGGATCTCCCCGTTGCCCGCGCAACCCAGTGCCCAGGGCCCGTGGTCGTCGGTAAGGATGAACAGGACGTTCGGGCGGAGCGGGTCGCGGCTGGCCATCGCTGCCCCCCCAGACTACCCAATCTGACGGACCGCACCCTGAGGCGGGCCAGAATCCTCTCCGGGTCCGGCACCGGTTGCCGCCCGTCCGCCTTCGGCACCTGCCGCAGGGATCCTTCACCTCTTGGGCCGCAGACCGGGTGCAGCCATGCCGTTTGGACGCGGCATAAACGTTACCCTCCTGGGCCACCGTCGGCGGCGGCGCCTCCGTGGCCGCCTGCGCTTGGAAGGCGTTGACCTGCCCTGCCAGTGCCCTGAGCCCCGCCGTGACGCCCACCTTACGGTTCCAGATCCGGCTCCACTGGGCGGCGAAGATCTTGTTGGCGATTGCCGGCTGGGAGGAGAAAAATTGAAAGTTGTAATACCCCTTCGCCCGACCGTCGAGATTGAGGTAGGCCTCAAGGTTCTTCGATTGCAGCACCGGCGCCACCGAACGCAGGATCCGCACCCACTCCGGCTGCAGGGCGACCTGCGCTGGCGGGTTAAGGGAGATCTTGGGTCGCCGAGGTTACGCAAAAGACGCACCTGAATGGAGGGATGGCGCCGCTGCGCACGAAAACGAGTGGACGCGGGCTCCTGAGTCCCGCGCCGGTATGCGCCCCAACCCCCGCCGCGGAGGCCGGCGGGCAGGGCGAGGTCTCCCGGTCCCGCCGCCTGTCCCATCGCTGGGAGGGACCGCTGTGGTCGGCGTACCGCTGGATGGCCAGGCCGGCGGCGGGTGCGACGCGGCGCCGCCGGTTCGTAGGGCGTGTTCGCGCCGGACGCGCAGGGACGTGCTGCGCTGGCTCGGCGGCGCGGCCGGGGCGGCGGCGGGGCTGGAACTGCTGCCCGGTTGCAGCGCGAGTGCGGTGCGTCCGGCGCCGGCGAACCCGGTGACGACGGTGCACGTTCAACTCAATGTGCAGATACCCTCAAGCGCCATTGTGCAGCGCATCGTCCAACAGATGCTGGATGAGGGTTTCAACGCCGCCCACCGGGGAGTCCGAGCCATCTGGGAACCCTGGGGCAACATGCCCGCCGTGATCGCTGCGATCGTGGCGGGGAACGGCCCGCTGGTCATCGCCGGCAGCCTGGTCCAGTTTGCCACCGTCCTGCCGTTTCTGGCGGCTCTGGACGTGCCCCTGCGCCAGGACGGCGATCCCCCGTCCCTGTGGTCGTCCAACCAGCTGGACAGCTTCCGGCGATCATCCGGACTGTACGCAGTTCCCGGCTACACGGCGTGTGAGCCCTTCATCTACCGCCAGGACATCCTGGACGACCTCGGCCAGCCCTATCCGGCGCCCGACTGGACCTATCTGGATGCGCAACGGCTCTGGCAGGCCTGCAGCGGCGAGAGCAACGGCGCGCATCGTTACGGGGTGACCCTGCCGTTTGGTCCCGGCAACCTTGACCCAGGTGCGTTCTTCATCTTCCCGGGCTTCGGCGGGGCCTATGCCGACAGTGGCCGGCTCCAGTGCCTGCTGGACGAGCCAAGCAGCGTCCAAGCGGGCGAGTACTTCTTCCCCATGGTCTGGAGCGGCGTGGCCGCGAGCGGGGACGGAACGCCGAGCCAGGGTATGGTCGACGGCTCGGTCGTGTTCAGCCAGGGCGCGGGCCACGCGGTGCTCTGGGCGGTGCAGAATCTTGGTCAGCGCGTCCGGTGGGACTTCATCCCTTACCCCCGCTGGCCTGTGCGGCCGGCCACTGTGGCCAACGGCAACTTTTACGGCCTGAACGCCCTGGCCGGGCAGACGGAGCTGGCGTGGGAATTGTTCCGCTTCGCGGCCATTGAGCCCGGTTTCGTGCGTCAACTGATGCGCCTGACGCTTCAGGAGCCTGCCCTGCTCTCCCTGTGGGACGAGTGGATGGCGGTTGTGACGGCGCAGGCGCCGCTCCTGCGCGGCAAGGCCCTGCACTTCTGGCGCGACGCCGCGGTCCAGGGGGAGGGGTACGGCCCGGTCTTCTTTGAGCGGCAGCCGGTGCAGGCAGAGGCGATCGTCACCGATTTCTGGACGAAGATCTGGCAGCGGGCCCTTGGTGTGCGGGAGGGCTTCACCATGGCCGCAGAGCGGGTGAATGCGCTGGAAAGCGCGGCCGCGACGGAGGGCGCGCCGCCGTCCGGGCGCGAACTGGTCGCTCAGCAGCAGCGGGCGCTGCGGCGCCTGAACACAATGTTCGGCGCCGCCACCGATTAGTGCGGCGCCGGAGCGACGCCGGGCGCGCGCCGGGGCGGTTGGCGCTTGCAGCCGCCACGGTACCCGTCCGGGCCGGGCGTGGAACGCCGCGAACGGGTGAGCCGCTGGACGGCGCGCGGAGTTCTGCGACAACGCGGAGGCGCGAAAGGTGGCAGGTCGCATGTGTGCGAACGAAACGGGTGCCGACGGTACCGCTTCGCGGCCCAACTTCGTCATCATCCTGGCCGACGACCTTGGCTACGGCGACCTCGGATGCTTCGGCAATTCCCAGGTGGCCACCCCCCACATCGACCGGCTGGCCGAAGAGGGTGCTCTGTTTACAGACTTTCACTCCAGCGGCGCCGTCTGCAGCCCAACCCGGGCGGGACTGCTCACGGGCCGCTACCAGCAGCGCGCCGGCATTCCCGGCGTCATCGCGGCGGATCCCCGACGCGGGTTGCGCCATCAGGGCCTGCAGCCCCATGAGGTGACCTTTGCCGATGTCCTCCGCGCCGCGGGATACGCGACCGCCATTTGCGGAAAGTGGCATCTGGGATACGAGAAACGCTACAACCCTGTCCGCCACGGCTTCGACAGCTTCCGCGGCTATGTCAGCGGCAACGTGGACTACTTCTCGCACATCGACCAGGCTGGATTTGCCGATTGGTGGCACGATGAGACCCTGGTGGCAGAGGAGGGCTACACGACCCGCCTGATCACCCAACATGCCGTGCGCTTTCTGGAGGCCAACGCCCACCGCCCTTTCTGCCTGTATGTCGCCCACGAGGCGGTGCATTCCCCGTATCAGGGTCCGAACGACTGGCCTGTGCGCGACGGCAGCGGACACAGGGCGGAACGGCGGGACCGCGTGCAGGCCTATCGGGAGATGACCGAGGAGCTCGACCGCGGCGTCGGCTCGCTTGTCGCGACGCTGGCCCGTTTGGGGATCGCCGAACAGACCCTGGTCTTCTTCTTCTCGGACAACGGCGCGGTCCAGATCGGCTCAAACGGCGTCCTGCGCGGTGGCAAGGGCACCCTCTGGGAGGGCGGGCACCGCATACCCGCCATCGCGCGCTGGCCGGGACGCATCCCGGCAGGCAGGCGATGCGCTGCGCAGTCGATCTCCCTTGACCTGATGCCGACAATGCTCGCCCTGGCCGGCGCGGCCGCACCGGACCGGCCCCTGGACGGGGTGGATCTCAGTCCGGTCCTGTTCGGGACGGGCAGCCTCCGGGCACGCGATCTCTTCTGGGAACACGGAGAGGCGCGTGCCATGCGCAGGTCCCGCTGGAAGCTGATCGCGCAGGAGGCGGCGGGGGTGCAGCTCTTTGACCTGGACGCGGATCTGTGCGAACAGTCGGACGTGGCTCAGCAACACCAGGCCGTGGTGGCGGAGATGATGGAGCAGCTGCGGGGTTGGCACCGCGAGGTGTGGGCGGGAGCCACTGTGCAGCCCGCGCCGTGAAGGGGACATGGCGTGCCCGGTGGCCCGGCGCCATCCCCGGGCGCGTGCCGCGTACGATGGGCGCAGCGGTGGGCGCGGGATGTGCATTTGGCTCCGTGGCGGGCCCGCGGGGGTTTCCGCCGGTCTCGCGCCCGCCGGAGTGCTCTGGTGGCCGGAAGGCGCCCGGCGTCCTGCCGCCCCGGGCCTCCGCCAGCGGCTGGCGAGGCTGAAGCACAGTGCCAGCCGCGGTCAATACGCGGCTATGGCGCCCTCGGTACGCGGTTCGGTGCCCCCGGCGAGCACGCCCGTCTCGGCGTCACGCCAAATGATCTGGCCGGTGCCGAAGCCTCCGGCGTCAGTGGCGATGCGGAGTTGATGCCCCTTGCGGAGGAGCGCCTGGACCACGTCTTCCGGAAACCGTTCCACGTCGGCTCGCTTTCCCTCGATCCACTGCCAGCGCGGAGCGTCCAGCGCCGCTTGCGGGTTCAAGCGAAAGTCGAGGCTGTTCATGACGACCTGCACGTGGCCCTGCGGCTGCATATAGCCGCCCATGACCCCGAATGGCCCGACGGGCACCCCCTGCCTGGTCAGGAATCCGGGGATGATGGTGTGATAGGTGCGCTTCCCCGGTGCCAGGCAGTTGGCCGCGTCGGCCCGTAACGAGAACGTGTGGCCGCGGTTCTGCAGACTGATGCCCGTTCCGGGAACGACGACCCCCGAACCAAACCCCATATAATTGCTCTGGATAAACGACACCATGGTGCCTTCCCCATCGGCCGTCGCAAGATAGACCGTGCCGCCGCCCCGCGGCTGCCCCGGCTCCGGGGTCCGCGCCGTGGCAGCGATGAGTCGCCGGCGTTCCTCACCGTAGGCGGGCGACAGGAGGTCTTCGACGCGGATGCGCATGTACGCCGGATCGGTGATGAATTGTTTGCCATCGGCAAACGCCAGCTTGATGGCTTCCAATTGCAGGTGCAGCGTTTCCGCGGAACCGTGCTCCGCGAACTCGAAACCGGACAGGATGTTCAGGGCCATCAACGCCACAATGCCCTGTCCGTTGGGCGGAAGTTCCCATATGTCGTAACCGCGGTAGCGAACGCTCACCGGATCGACCCACTGCACGCGGAACGATTCGAGATCGCTCTTGCGCAGGTAACCGCCGTGCGCCCGCGAGAATGCATCGATCCTGTCCGCCAGGTCGCCTTCATAAAATGCCCGGGCCTGCGACGCGCCGATGCTGCGCAGCGTGTCGGCGTGCCCGGGGGATCGCCATAGTTCACCGATTCCTGGCGCTCGCCCGAGTGGAGCGAACGTGTGAAACCAGGGTTGAAAGAGCGCGCCGGTGAGTCGGCGCTGATAGGACTGGAACGCGCCAGCCCAATTCCGGGCCAGGACGGGCGAAAGGGGATACCCGTTTTCGGCGTATTCCACGGCGGGCGCGAGACTCTCGCCAAGCGGTAGCCTGCCGAACCGTTGGGCCAAAGCGGCCCATGCCGCGGGTGCACCGGGCACCGTCACTGGTGTCCAGCCGAATGCCGGCATTTCGCTGGCGCCGCTGCGGGCGACGGCACCGAGGGTGATGCCGGCCGGGGCGGGACCGCTCGCATTCAGTCCATACATCCGGCCCTGGTGCCAGACGATGGCGAATGCATCGCCGCCGATGCCGTTGGAGGTCGGCTCCACCACCGTCAGGGCGGCAGCGGCGGCGACGGCCGCATCCACGGCGTTGCCGCCCCGCCGCAGGATCGCCAACCCAGCCTGTGCGGCCAAGGGCTGCGAGGTGGCCACCATCCCCATCCGGGCGTATACCGTCATGCGCCGGGACGGAAAGGGATGATACAGCGGATCAAAGGGCATCCAGGTCGAATCTGCCGTTGTGTCACGACCTCCCGTGCCGCGCCGACGGTCGGCTGTGCGGGAGCGCGGACGCACCCGCCACGGGCGTTCCGGCGTCCGCGGCCTGAACATCCCCACAGCGACCGAGGGTTCGGTCGCGTGCAACCGCGTCACGGCATTGGCCGCCTTCGGCCCGTTCCCCCCCGGCCGTCCGGACGGGGCTCGCGCAGCAACTCGTCCACGGTCACGCCCGCGGCGCGGGCAGGGGCCTGGAGTGTGGACGCCTGCGCCTGTGTGCTCCCTCCGTTCTCCAACCGGTTCAGGAACGGCTGCGACACGCCTGCGCGCCGCGCCAACTCACTCCAGGACCAGCCTTGACGCTCGCGACCTCCGCGGGTGACGCCCGATTGGCCCCGGCTCGGGCACCCCGGCGTCACTTCTTGACGAAGTATTGCACGCCCAATACGATGGCGCCAACCTTTTGGGAGCCCAATACGCGCCAAACAGAGGATGTGCTGCGTATCAGCGTCAACCGGGTGCTGTAGCGTCATTCCCCACCGGCGCGCTTGACGAGGGCGTCGGCTGTCCGAATCGACCGTGGATCCCGCCGCGGCGGAATGTGGGCGGTTGTTGGGATTTTGAGCTTAGGGAAGGGGCGGTTCGGGCGTGCGGCGACATCCCAGACGTGCCGCCGCACGGCGGTTGGCGCCTCGGCCGGACGATGCGGGGTGCGACTGGGGCACCCTAGCACTGCGATGCAAGAGTCGGTTTCCACACCGGCCGTGACCCGTGAGCACTCGGGGGACAAGGGGCGGCGGAGCAGTGGCCGCGCATGGGCGGGCGCTTGCCCCGGCCATTTGGCCGTGCGTCATCCGGCCGGGCGGAACGACAACAGGGGGGAACTGAGTTGGAGACCGGTGCCCGCTCGTCCAACGGATGGCTCGCCGCCATCGTCGCGCTGGGCGCCCTTGCGGTCGGCTATGATCAGGGGGCGATGTCCGGCGCCTTGCTCTTTTTGAAGCACGTCTATCACCTCACCGTTTTCGAGCGGGAGTCGATGGTCAGCATCGTCATTGTGGGCTCGTTCGCGGGGGCCATGTTCACCGGCCGACTTTGCGACATCGCCGGCCGGCGCACCGTCCTGCTGCTGGCGAGCGCACTCAGCTGCGTGTTCGCGGTGGCCACGGGCCTGGCGCCGACATACGTCGCCTTCATGGTGTCGCGCTTGCTCATCGGAGTCACCATCGGGATGATCGTGGTGGCTGCCCCGATGTACATCAGCGAGTTTTCGCGCGCGGCCATGCGGGGCCGCACCAGTGCCGCGTTCCAGTTGGCCTTTGCCATCGGACTGGCTGGTTCGTACTGGGTTGACTATTTCTTCGCCAAATCGGGCGACTGGCGGGCCATGTTCATTGTCGGCTTCGTACCGGCCGTTATCCTCTTTGCAACCCTGCTGGTTTTGCCCGACAGTCCCCGCTGGTACTTCATGAAGGGCCGGGCGGCCGAAGGCGAAGCCGCCCTGCGGCGCGTGCTGCCGGAGGACGGGCTGCGCCAGGCCGAGGTGGCGCGCATCGACCGCGAATTGCAACGGACCAGGGAGATGCGGCGGGCGACCTTCGGCGACCTGCTGCGTCCGGCGGTGCGCATGGCGCTGCTGTTCGCCGTGGGACTCAGTTTCTTTGGACAGTTCACCGGCATCAACACCGTCACTTATTACAGCCCCACGGTCTTCCGCTACGCGGGCTTCGGCCGGACGGACGCAATCTTCACCACTGCCGCGATCGGTATCATCACGGTGCTGGCCACAGTGCTCGGCGTCTCCCTGGTGGACCGCTGGGGTCGGCGGCCCCTCATGCTCACCAGCCAGATCGCGATCGTCGCCGCCATGACCCTCCTCGGCCTTTCCTTCTATTTGGGGCCGCGCCTTCCGGGAATGGCCGTCCTTACCGTCGCCAGTGTACTCCTGTTCCACATCGCCTTCTCGATGGGCATGGGCCTGATGGGCTGGGTCTACGTACCCGAGGTCTTCCCCAACCGGGTGCGCGCCCAGGGCCAGTCCGTCGCCCGTCTGGTCACGTATCTCAGCACCTTCACCATCACGGTCACGTTCTTGACCCTCGTCACCACGCTGGGGGCTGCCGGAACCTTCTGGATCTTCGCGGCCATTACCCTGCTGGGCACGTTCTTCGTAGCGGCGCTGGCCCCCGAGACCAAGGGCCGCCCGCTGGAGACGATCGAGGAGTACTGGCAAAACGGCCGCCGCTGGCCGGCTGCAGGGATGGACCCGGCCGACACCCCGGCCCCGCGCGGGTGATACCACTCTGCCAGTGGGGTTGAAGCCATATAGGGGTATGCGGACCGGGAGTGCCCGGGGACCGGAGGGACTCCTGGCAGTGCGGGCAGCCGTCGCGGCTGTGCCGCCCAGGCCGCCGGGCACGGCCGGGGCTTGCTGCCGGACCCCGGCCGTGCCCGGCGCCACCGGATCATGGCCCAAGGCAGACGGCCCGTGCGGTCCCGGGATGAAGTGCGTCAGGCAGGAGACGATGGTGCGGCACACGCTGCAAGCGGTCCCTGGTTCCGCCTGCATCCCCTTGCATCAGCGCGCTCGCTCAAGCCATAGCCACTATGCAGTTGCTTCCCAGGGACCCGGCAAAGTCCTCCAGTGGGCCAAGCGGCGGGGGGCCCGGACGGTCGTGACCCACAAACGCTGGTGGTGGGCACCCGCCCTGACGTGACTTTGCCGGGACCCTGACTTGCTTCCTGACCATTATTGACTTTCTCCTGGCGTTGACCTACCATGCGCGCGAAGGCTCCCACAAGGACCCAGGGCCGCAACTCGGCCGGCGCGGGCCGGTGTTCCCCGGTTCCCCGCCCCCGGTGGTCCAGTGCCGAGCCCCTTCACTGCCCGTACACCATCTGGGAGGTGTTCAGCCATGTACTCCACGTATCCGCGCCCGTGGGTCGATGAGGACGGCGGAACCTCAGTGGTACCGCGCAGCCTGATGTGGATGGTCGCCGGGTTGCTGACGACGTTGCTGGTCGCCGTGGGCGTCACCGCCACGCTGCCTACGTGGATGCCCTTCTACTCGGGCTGGGGTCCCTTGGTACTGGTCCTCGCGGAATTCGCCCTTGTCTGGTACCTGTCGTCCCGGCTGCGGGCGGGCGCCATGGCGCCCGCCGAGGCCAAGGCGCTCTTCCTGCTGTACGCGGCCTCGCTCGGCTTCGTTCTGGTGCCCGCGCTGGTGTCCGCACCGGGCGCGGTGGCGCCCGCCCTGCTCGTGTCGGCCGGAATGTTCGCGGCCGCCGGCATCTGGGGCTTCGCGACCCGCGTAGATATGCAGCCCTTTGGCACCTTCCTGTTCATGACCCTGGTCGGACTCATGCTCGCGATGCTGGCCAACGCGTTTCTGGCCCATGGCGCCATGACCTTCTGGGTCTCGCTGATCGGGGTCCTGCTCTTCGGTGGCCTGACCGCCTATGATGTGCAGCGCATCCGGCGCATGGGCATGGTTGGCCAGGGGGCGGCGATTCTCGGTGCGCTGTCCCTGTACCTCGACTTCATCAACATGTTTCTGTTCGTGCTCACGTTGTTCACCGGCCGGCGGCGCTGAGGACCACCGCTCGGGGGCCGGCCGCAGCGTGGACATGGCTTTTCACTGCCCCGCAATCCGCGGTGAAGCCTGTGGGCGATTGGCCGCCCGACGGCCTCCGGCCGGCCGCTCGCGGCGCCCGGCCGGAGGTGGACCGACTGCTGCTCCACCTCCGGCGCCACCTGGCCATGGACACGCTGGACCGCGGGCGCTTCGGCCCTGCGGGAGCACATGTCTCGCAGGATCCCGGGCGGGAGCGGCGGGCCGGCGAGGCCGCCGCTCCCGCCCGGCGCTCTGTGGCCGCCTCACCTGACGGCGGACCCGGGGGACGAACCTCCGGCCCCGAGCGCCGGGCCCCACCTCAGGAGTAGACTTCAGAGCCGTTGGCGCGAAACTCCGCCGCCTTGTCCGCCATCCCCTCTCGGAGGGCCGCCTCTGGGTCGAGCCCGCTCCGTTCGGCGAAGTCGCGGATGTCCTGGGTGATGCGCATGCTGCAGAACTTCGGTCCGCACATCGAGCAGAAGTGGGCCGTCTTGGCACCTTCGTGCGGCAGGGTCTGGTCGTGGTACTCCAGGGCACGCTCCGGATCCAGCGCCAAGTGGAACTGGTCGCGCCAGCGGAACTCGAAGCGGGCCTTGGAGAGGGCGTCATCCCACACCTGGGCCCGCGGGTGCCCTTTGGCCAGGTCCGCTGCGTGCGCGGCGATCTTGTAGGCGATCACGCCCTCGCGCACGTCCTGCTTGTCGGGCAGTCCCAGGTGCTCCTTGGGCGTCACGTAACAGAGCATCGCGGTGCCGAACCAACCGATCATGGCGGCTCCGATCGCCGAGGTGATGTGGTCGTAGCCAGGCGCCACATCAGTGGTCAGGGGTCCCAGGGTATAGAACGGGGCCTCCTGGCAGATGCGCATCTCCAGGTCCACGTTCTCGCGGATCTTGTGCATGGGGACGTGGCCCGGCCCTTCGATCATGACCTGCACGTCGTGCTTCCAGGCGACCTTGGTCAGTTCCCCCAATGTCTCCAGTTCTGCGAACTGCGCCTCGTCATTCGCGTCGGCGATCGAGCCCGGTCTCAGGCCGTCCCCGAGGGAGAACGAGACGTCGTAGGTCCGCAGAATCTCGCAGATCTCCTCGAAATGGGTGTAGAGGAAGTTTTCCTGATGGTGGGCCAAGCACCACGCCGCCAGGATGGAACCACCCCGCGAGACGATCCCGGTAACGCGCCGGGCCGTCAGCGGCACGTGGCGCAAGCGCACACCGGCGTGGACGGTGAAGTAGTCGACGCCCTGCTCGCACTGCTCCACCAGGGTGTCGCGATATGCCTCCCAGGTGAGGTCCTCGGCGCGCCCGCCCACCTTCTCCAGGGCCTGATAGATCGGCACGGTGCCGATGGGCACTGGGGAGTTACGGAGGATCCACTCGCGGGTCGCGTGGATGTTCCTGCCCGTGGACAGGTCCATCACGGTGTCCGCGCCCCAGCGCGTGGCCCAGACGAGCTTCTCCACCTCCTGCTCGATCGACGAGCAGACCGCCGAGTTACCGATGTTGGCGTTGACTTTGACCAGAAAGTTCCGCCCGATGATCATGGGCTCGCTCTCCGGGTGGTTGATGTTGGCGGGGATGATCGCGCGTCCGCGTGCCACCTCCTCCCGGACTATGTTCGGGGCCAAGCCCTCGCGCAGAGCGATGAACTCCATCTCCGGGGTGACGACGCCCTGGCGCGCGTAGTGCAACTGCGTCACCGTGCGGCCCGGTCGTGCCCGCAGCGGGCGCCGCCCGAGCCCGGGGAAGACGCGCGCGGACATGCGGTGATCTTCGGCCAGCGCACCGTCGTCCTCGGCGCGCACCGCGCGGCCCTCATACTCCTCCACATCGCCACGGGCCAGGATCCAGGGACGGCGTACGGCGGGCAGGCCGGAGCGCAGGTCCACGCGGTACGCGGGATCCGTATAGGGGCCGCTCGTGTCGTACATCTGCACCGGGGCGTTGGGCAACTCCCCGGCGCGCGTCTGGGTCGCACTCAGGGCGATCTCCCGCACGGGCACGCGGATATCCGGCCTGGAGCCCTGGACATAGCTCTTCCGGCTGCCCGGCAGCGGGCCGGCCAGGGTCATGCGCTGCTCAGCGACCTGCATGGCTGCCGCCCCCTTCACACTCTCTGCGCACGCCGCGGACGGCAAAAAAAATCCGGCACCTGAGGGTGCCGGATGTGGTGGGACCCATCCATCCGACGCTTCCCTCCGCTGGTATGACCCAGGTCAGGTGTCAAGGGTACCGGCCCGTCGCGGCCGGTTCTCAGTCCATCCGTGTGGACACCCCTAGCGCCCTCGGCTATGCGTTTTCCGATAGAGGATTCGTTTACGCGCGCCCGGATTCCTGCAGGACCAGGCCGGCGGCCACCGTGGCGTCGTTGCGGCGGAAAGCCCTCGGCGCCACGGCCGGAGCCCAAGACGGCAGACGGCGCGGCGCTCACCCGTGGCAGCCATCCCCTCCGCGGACAGCCGAAGCCACGCATTCAGTTCGCGACCGCGCGCCGGGACGTGTACAACGCAACTTTCTACCGTGGGTTCTGCGCGTACAGCCGCGACGGACTTCCCGGCATGCCCTGCACTGACCAGACATAGGTCTGAAGCGCGTCCCGCCGTCTTGCTGTCTGCCCGAACGCCGGGAGGGAATGCCATTGCGCCGTTTGCTTGCCGCCTCCTGTGTGTGCGTGCTGGCGGTCACCCTTGTGGCCTGCGGCCCGGCGACTACCCTCGGGTCCGGAGCGATCGCCGCGGCGTCGGCCGCGGCCAGCACGGCAGCCGATAACGTCGTCGTCTCCGCCGGAGTCAACCCGGCCCACCCGCCGGCGGGCACCCTTCCCGGTGTCTTCGCCGAGACCACCCCTCCAGTGAGTGAACCAACCCCGTCCGGTGACCTCGCCCCTGGTGCGGCATCAGCCGTGCTCATGGATGCTGCGTCGGGCCAGGTCCTCTGGGCCAAGAACCCCAACGCCCGCCGACCCGCGGCCAGCGTCACCAAGCTGATGACCATGGCCATCGTGCTGGATTCGGTCTCCTCCGGTCGGGTCCGGTGGAACGACCTCGTCTCCGCCTCCGAGCAGGCGGTCCGCACCGGCGGCGCGCAGATCTGGCTGGAGCTCGGCGAGACGATGTCGCTCCGGGACCTCTTCTACGCCGTCGCCGTGCAGTCCGCCAACGACGCCGCTGTTGCGCTCGGCGAATACGTGGGCGGCACCCTGCCGCACTTTCTTTCGCTGATGAACGCCAAGGCCCGCTTGCTGGGCATGCGCGATACAGTGTACACGGACCCCAACGGGCTCGACGACACGACCCAGTACTCATCCGCCTACGACATCGCCCTGCTGTCGCGCTACCTTGTCACCGCGCATCCAAACGTGCTCAAGTACACCTCCACCTGGGAATACCGCCTCCGCGGCAACAAACTCTGGCTGGTCAACCGCAACAAGCTCCTGCACCGGCTCGCCGGTGTCGACGGCCTGAAGACCGGCTTCACCAGCAAGGCCGGATACTGCCTGTCGGCCACCGCGCGCCGGGGGAACACCCGCCTGATCGCCGTGGTGCTGGGGGACCCCACCGGGCCCGCACGTTTCGCCGACACAGCCTCCATGCTCCAGTGGGGCTTCAGCCACTACACCACCGTGCCGGTCGCGGACGTCGGCCGCGCGGTGGCACAGGTCGCGGTGGACGGAGGCCGAGTGCCGCACGTGCGCGTGGTGCCGGCGCAGTCCTTCGGCGTGACCGTTCCGCGCGGCCGGGAGAAGAGCGTGACCACCAAGGTGGAGCTTCCGTCCATGCTTGCCGCCCCGCTGGCGGCCCGGCAGAAGGTGGGACAGATTACGGCCTTCGTGGACGGCCGCGCGGTCGCGGAGGTCCCGCTGGTGGCCGACCACGTGGTGGGGCGCGTGGGCGGCCTCCGCCTCTGGATGCGCCTCTGGGGCCGTATGTGGCCCTGGATGCGGTCCTGAGCGGGTCCGCCGGGAAAACGGGCGAGCGGCGCCGGGCTGAAACCGCCGCCACCGTCCGGCAGCGGGCCTGCTGTCCACCGTTCACGCGGCCAGACATTCGCCCCGGAGACGGGGACTCGGCGCGTTGCGCCCGTGGGTGCACCCGTTGCCGGGCATCCGGCCCCAGGCATCGTCGCAACCTGTCGCGCCGGGATGGCCGCATCGAACTTTGTCAGGAGGGGCGCGGGCGTACCCGCCGAAGCGCCTGACGGTGAGCGGCCCCGCGCGGACAAGGGGCCACAGGGGACGGGTGACGCCTTGCAGGTCACACGAGAAGCGCGCGACCAAACGCTGGTCGTCCGGGTCGTCGGCGACCTGGACATCCGCACCGCAGCGACCTTTCGCCAACAGGTGGACGAGTGGTTTCTGGCCTCCGACCACCGGCGCCTGGTCCTCAACCTCAGCCGGGTCACCTTCCTGGACTCGACCGGCCTGGGAGCCGTCCTGGGGCGGGTACGGCGCGTCCGCGACGCCGGTCGCCAGATGGTCATCGTGCCTCCCGGGGGGGTCTCGCGCGCGGTGCTCGATGTCGCGGCCCTCGGGCGGGCCGTGCCTCTGTACCGCTCGGAACGCGCCGCTCTCGACGAGGAGGCGCAGACCCATGCCTGAGGCACCATACAACCACCTGGCGCTGGAGGTCCCCAGCCTCCCGGTGAACGCAGAGCTATGCCGCCTGACCGTCGCAGTTTTTGCCGCGGAGCTTCCGTTCACGCTGGGGGAGATCGAACAATTGAAGGTCGCGGTGGCGGAGGCCGTGGGCAACTGCATCCTCCATGCCTATCCCGGGGAACCGGGTCGCATCGCGCTGCGCGCCAGGTTGGCCGACGGCGCCGTCGTCGTGGATGTGGAGGACTGGGGCCGCGGCATCGCAGACGTGGCCCTGGCGCGGCAGCCCTCCTACACCACCTCGACCGACCCGGACCATGTCGGACTGGGCTTCGCCTTCATGGAACAATTCACCGACGCCCTGGAGGTGGTCTCGGCGCCGGGCCGGGGCACGCTGGTGCGGATGCGCAAACGCCCGGCGCACGGTCAGGACGCCGTCGGTCAACAGGCGGGCCTGTCACCCCGCCCGGAGGAGGGGACGGGTGCCGACGGCCGGCCCCTCCGGCCATGAGCGTACGCACGCATCGACCGCTGTTGCGGGCGCATCTGGCACCGGGGGCGAGCCACACCCCCCGGCGACTGCGTCGGCACGCCTCTGCCGCGCCCGAGGCGGCGGAGCCCGGCCGCGGCCTGCCCCAGACCGAGTTGCTCCAGCTCGCGCAGGCCGTCGCCGCCGGGGATCGGGAGGCGCGGGAGCGCATCGTGGCGGCGAATCTCAATCTGGTGCGGCACGTCGTCCGCCGCTACCGGGCGATGGGCCACGATGCAGAGGAGCTCTTCCAGGTCGGCTGCGTCGGGCTGATCAAGGCGGTGGACCGCTTCGACACCGGGCGCGGCACGCGCTTTTCCACCTACGCGGTGCCCCTGATCCTCGGCGAAATTCAGCGTCACCTGCGCGACTCGGCGCCGGCGGGATTGGGACGGGGCGCCTACCGCCTCGCCCGATCGGCGCGGGCCAAAGAGGAGGCGCTAACCCGGGAGTTGCAGCGCATCCCGACGGCCGCCGAGGTCGCCGGCGCCCTCGGCATCTCGGTGGCCGACCTGAGCGCCGCACTGGAAGCCGCACATCGACCCGTATCCTTGGACGAGCAACCGGTCGACGCCTCCGGGGAACGGCCTGGACTGTACGAACGGCTGGGGGCCGGCACGGGACAGGAGTGGGATCGGGCCCTGCTGCGGACCCTGGTCGAACGCCTGCCCGACCGGGAGCGCCAGGTGGTCATCCTCCGCTATTTCCGCGACCGCTCGCAAAGCGAGGTCGGGGTCTTGCTCGGGCTCTCCCAGCCCCAGATCTCCCGGATGGAGAAGCGCGCCCTGCAGCGGTTGCGCCGTCAGTGGACGGAGGCCGCGCCGGACTGAGTGCCGCCGGGCCGGTCCCCGGAGTCGCCCCTGATCCGCTTGCGCAGGCCCCCCCTGCCTCCAGCAGGTGACGGCGCGCGCACACCGGGAGTATCGCGGCTTTTCTCCGCCCGCCCCCGGGTGCGTGTGACTGTGCGCCGCAGGCGGCGGGGGATAGGCCGGTGTTCCGCCTCCGGCGTGCCCCGGTCCGCCAGCTGCACCCCGGTCGGCGCGGCTCTCGGCGCCAGGGTCCGGCGCAGGCATTCCCCACACTGGCGCCACCCTGAAACCCCGGAGGCCGGTATCAGGGCATGCGGCCCTTCAGGGCCTTCGCATGGCGCAGGGGTTGCAGCCGCATACTGGGGAAGCGGCGCCGCGCCGCCCGCGCCAATCGCTCCGGGGAGGTGGACACCTTGCCCGCGTTCCAACGCCTGTCGGTCGGCGTGCTGGCGCTGGTCTGCCTGGGCGTGCTGGCCCTGGGCGGTCTGGTGGCCTGGCGGGCCCACGTGCGTCCGGCCGGACCCGACCTCGCCGGAGCGGTGCTGGTCACCGCCATGCCCACGGCGACCCTACCCACAGCGCGGCCGGACCCGGCGGCCGCCGGGTGAGCAATTGTTCCGAAGGCGCGGTCCCGGCCGGGCAGCGGGCGGCGGACACCACTGGCTATCTGCGGGTCCGGCCGGCGGTGCATGTCGCCCCAGGCACGCCCCTCACCCTGGGCCTGCTGGCGGATGTCGAGGGCCCCCGCACAGCGGTCGAGGCCGTGTGCCAGGTGCCGTTCGGCTTGGCCCCGGAGGCGGGCGGGCACCGGATAGTCGGCGGGCTGGAGTTGGCCGCCGCCGCCCGGCGGAGCGCGCCCACTGTGCACTGGCAACTGGTCGGGGAGTGCGACACCGTGGTGCTGGCGCAAAGACCAGGCCGGCGGGCCCACTGGGCGCTGGGCGCCGCGGCGTGGCTGCTGCTGTTCGTCGGCGCCGCCACCACGCTGATCAACTTCCACGCCGACGTGAACATGCCGGCGGCACATCGCCAGCTGTACTTCCTCGCCACCGGCCGGCACAGGAGCCGGCCACTGGTCATCGAGATCCCCTACGCCGTCGGCGTGGGCCTCGGGGCCCTGCTCTTTTTCGCGGTACCGCGGGGCGCCGGTGGGGATCCCGGACCGCTGGAACTGGAGATCGCACAGTACCAGGAGCGGCTCCTGGCCTACTTCCGCGGGCGCCGGGACCGGTCCCGGCCGTGATCGTCGCGGCGGCGCTGGCCGCGGCGGCGGAAGGCCTGGCGGTCGGCGGCGGGCTTGCCGCACTGATCGTGGTGCTCGCGGTCGGCGTGCGCCTGGCCGCCGCCACCGGCACCCCGCATTGGGCCGGCGCCTACCAGTGGGCACTGGCGTTGGGCGCGCTTGCGGCCGGGGCATACGAAGCCTATCCCTTCCACCTGCACGGCACCGCCGTTTTAGCCGGCGCCCTCGGCCTTGGCATGGGGCTGTTCATTGGCATGCTGGCGGCGGGACTCGCCGAGACGGTCGCGGCCATGCCCGTCCTGGGCCGACGGCTAGGCCTGAGCGCCTTCCTGCCGCGCCTGGTGGTTGCGGTGGCTCTCGGCAAGTTGGTGGGGGCGCTGGCCTGGTTGTTCGTCCCCGGCTTCTTCTCGCGCCCGCCGGCATGATGGCCCTGCCGCGCCATCGCCGGTGCCGCCGACCATCTGCCTGGAGTGTGCACACAGCCCGGGGGGGAGCGCGACGGCGGCGAGACCTCGCCTTGCGGGGCCCTGTCGGGCGAGCCGGCCTCGGGTGCGGGGCTGACGTCGGGCGACACCCTCTGGGCGTATCGCTGCCGCCGGAACCGGCAGTGCCAGCGGCTGGTCCGCCACCGTTGCCCGCAACCGTGCGCACGCCGTGCGCGAGCGCAGGTGGCCTGAGCGGTCGCGGCAAGCACCGGGGCGGCATGAGCCGGCCGGGAAACGGGCACAGTGGGTCCGTGCTTGCGGCGCCATCGCTCAGACGGCACCGCTTCCGGGAGGGACGGGCATGGTCATCAAGGTCCTGGAATTGGTGGGGTCCAGCAGGGAGTCCTGGCAACAGGCGGCGGAGAACGCGGTGCGTGAGGCGGCCCGGACGGTCGACCACATCACCGGCATCGAGGTGGCCAACATGACCGCCGATGTCCAGGACGGGCAGATCAGCGGATTTTCAGCCAACATCAAGCTCGCGTTCGCCGTGGACGACAACCGCCGCCATCCCTAGAGGGGACTCCGGCGCGTCCTGTGCGGCGCGTACCTCTCTGGGTGCAGGACCGCCGGTGTGCCGGCCCGTCCGATGCCACCGGCGGAAAACCGCGTCCCGGCGCGCGGCTTCCCGGATGCGGTTGTCCGAGGGGCGGCAGCGAGGGCGTGGCGAAGGGAGCGCGGGAAGCGCATGCGCGCAGATCCCACGCAGCAGGCCGCCTACGGGCGCTTGCTCAAAAAGCACACTCCGGCCGTGCCGGTGGTCCGGAACGCCCTGATGGCTTTCATCGTCGGCGGGTCGATCTGTGCCGTGGGGCAAATCTTCATGAACCTGTTCATGCGGCACGGCCTGAGTCCGGAACGGGCGGGCACGCTGACCGCGGTCACGGTCGTGTTCATCGGCGCCGTGCTCACCGCCCTCGGGCTGTACGACGAAATCGTGCGCGTGGCGGGCATGGGGGGATCTCTGCCCATCTCTGGCTTCTCCAACGCCGTCGTCTCGCCAGCGATGGAGTTCCGCCGCGAGGGATGGGTCCTCGGCGTGGGAGCCCGGATCTTCGGGATTGCCGGGCCGGTGATCACCTTCGGGCTGCTGACGAGCATGCTGGTCGGCGCAGTGTACGTGCTGTTCCGCCTGCCCCTTCCCAAATGACGCCGGAGGATGCCGCGTACGCGAGCGTGCGTCCCGCGAAACGACCGCGCCCGCCCGGCGGGCGCCCTTGAGGTGAGGATGGCCGTGCCCAACACCGACGCCGCACGCGCGCTCCCGCCGCCCTTGACGCTGAGCGTACCGCCCACGGAGCGGCGGAAGGGGCGGACGATGCTCCTACGCCAGGCATGGATCACGGGCGCCGCCTCGGTGGTGGGGCCGACGGAGGGACGTGGACCCCTGAGTGAAGGTTTCGACGAGGTGGCGGACGACCACCTGCTTGGGCGCGGGTCTTGGGAGAAGGCGGAGTCGGAACTGATGCGGCGCGCGCTCGCGCGACTCTGCGACCGCATGGGCCTGCGGCAGGGGGACTTCGACCTGCTGCTGGCCGGCGACCTCCTGAACCAGACTGTGGCCACCGCCTTTACCGCGCGGGACGTCGACGTTCCGTTCTGCGGCCTGTACAACGCCTGCGCCACCTTCACCGAGGCCGTGGGCCTGGCGGCGGCGCTGTGCGACGGCGGATACTGCCGGCGGGTGGCCGTGGCCACCAGCAGCCACCACGATGCGGCCGAACGGCAGTACCGCTTCCCGACCGAACTCGGCAACCAGCGTCCCCCGTCCTCCCAATGGACGGCGACGGGCGCCGCGGCGCTCGCGGTCGAAGCGGCCGCCGGTACCCGCGCCTGGGCCCGGATCGCCGCTTTCACGCCGGGCCGGGTCGTGGACTACGGCATCCGGGATCCCTTCAACATGGGGGCGGCCATGGCGCCGGCCGCAGCCGACACACTGGCCGCGCACCTGTTCGACCTGGGATTCGGCCCGCAGGACTATGGCGCCGTGTATACGGGCGACCTGGCCCTGGTCGGGGTGCCGGTGTGTGAAGACCTGCTGCGCGTGCACGGCCATGCGCTGCACCTGCACGACTGCGGGGTGGAACTCTACGACCGCGGGCATCAGGACGTGCACGCCGGCGGAAGCGGTGCCGCCTGCTGCGCGCTGGTGTGCGCGGCCCGCATTCTGCCGGAACTGCGCGCGGGCACCTGGCGCCGCGCCTGCCTGTGCGGCACAGGCGCGCTGCACTCGCCCACCACCTACCAGCAGGGGGAATCCATCCCGGCGGTCGCCCACGCGATCACGCTCCAGGCCCCGGGAGCGGGGTGATCCCGTCCGCCGCGACAGGGTCGCGGCCTGTTCCGGAGGGATGCTGCGTACACCTGCCGGCGGCTGCGCCCTGCACGGCCGAGGCGCCGGATACGGGGGGAGGGTGGATCTATGGCGTTCGTGTGGGCGTTTCTGGCCGGCGGCGCGCTCTGCGTCTTGGCGCAACTGGTTGTCGACCTCACCCCGCTGACCCCGGCACACACCATGGTGCTCTTTGTGGTGTTGGGGGCCGTGGCCGCGGGCCTCGGTCTCTACGACCCATTGCTCAAGGCGGCGGGTGCGGGGGCAAGCGTTCCCCTCACCGGTTTTGGCAACGTGCTGGTGCAGGGGATCTTCAAAGATATCGGCCGATATGGTGTTCAGGGGCTGATGACAGGCGGGCTCACGGCCTCGGCCGCGGGTATCACCATGGCCGTCGTCTTCGCGGCGATCGCCGCTCTGGCGTTCCGACCCAAGGGCTGAGCGCGGCTGGCGCCGATCCGCCTGCATCCCACCCCCCTTCCTTGGCTCCCCGCTCTCCGGCGATTATGATATAAGTCGTTAGCGGCGATCAGGGCCGGCAGGCGCCGGCGCCTGCTGCGGACCATCTGGTGCGCTCCGCTGCGGGTCCTTACCCGGTGGGGCACAGGGGGCGTTGTTGCCCCCGGCGGCGGGGCGCGGTCCTTCTGCAAGGGCGCCGCACGGGCCCGAACCGGTCCCGGGGAGGAATGGGCAGTGCTCGAGATGAACGAGTTGGTGTGCGCCCTGTACGAGGCCGCCGTCCGGGCCGGCTGTCGCTGGGAGAAGCCGCGCCATGAGGCGGCCGATCCCGGCGAAGAGGGCTGCTACCGGTTCTTCGCCGCCATCTCCCCCGCTGACTGGCAGCGTCGGGATCTCCTTGAGGTGCAACTCCACGTACACGCCGACGGGCAGGACAGCAGCCTGTCCTTCGGCATCCCGCTGGCGGTCGAGCCCCACTGGAACGGCTTCACCGTCGCCGCCAAGGCACAGAACCGTCTCGCCGACGCCGACGAGGAGGAGGGCTACGCCGGGGAGGTCTCTGTCCAGTACCGGGTCAGCGACGAGGGCGTACCGGAGTTGGAGGGCGTCTGGGCCGAACTTTCCTGGGAAATCGACGAGTGGGTTTCCGGGCAGAGGGAACTCTCGTTCGATTGGGCCTTCGAGGACCTGCACAAGCGCATCCGTGCCCTGGGCGATCTGGTCCAAAACACCGTTCGCGAATGAGGCCTGACCGGATGCGTGCCGCGCGCCGTTCCCGGTCCGCTCCGTCCGGAGGCCTCCGCCGCCAGGCCGTTCCAGGAGTTCGGCGCCCCGCGCCTGCGGGCCAGATGGTCTCACAGCCACCTCCGGCCGCGCACGTACAGATAGAATCCGGCGGCCAGGGCGAACATCAGGCCCACGGCATAGGCGTAGCCGTGCGGCCAACGATACTCGGGGATCCTGAAGTTCATTCCATATATGGACGCGACCAGCATCGGCGGGGCAATCACTACGGCGAGCACGGTGAAGAGCTGCATCACACGGTTCATCTGCGTCGACTGCACTGAGGTGAACGCCTCCACCGCCTCACCCATCGCCTCCCGTACCCCCTCCACCGCGGAAATCGCCTCCGCGGCCTCCCCGCGCAGGTCTGCAAAGTACGGCCGGTTCTCCGGTCGCACCGGCCGGTCGCCCCCGTCCCCGGCAAGCAGCTGCAGGCCGTCGCGCGCCGGGACCAGGACGGACCGCAGTTGGAGGGCATGGCGGCGGACTCGGACGATCTCGCGCAGGATATGGTGTTCGGAGAGCCGCAGGAGGCGTTGATCGACCCCCTCGGCCTCGCGGGTGAGGCGTTCGCCGGAGGCGCGGTAGGCGGCGACCACGGCCGCCAGCGCATGATACAGGGCGAAATCGACGCTGTCGGCCCTGCGGTCGCCCTGCCGCAATTGCCGCCATACGGCATCCCACGCCGGGATCTCGGCGTCGGCGACACTGAGCGCGTACCCTCGCCCCAGCACCACGTCGAG
The DNA here is from genome assembly GCA_021803205.1 of Bacillota bacterium. GTDB lineage: Bacteria > Bacillota > Sulfobacillia > RBS10-35 > JAJYVN01 > JAJZMB01. The sequence continues at coordinate 51,049 of JAJZMB010000038.1, forward strand.
GATGGCCAGCCGGGGTGCTTCGAGGACGGCGTCGCGGGCGGCGGATGCCGTTCCCCGCTCGGCCGAGGCCTCCTCCACCATCGCTTGCATGCGCACGTGTATGTACTGCTCCTGAGCGGCGGCGAGGTGTCGCGGATCGGAGCGCCGCAGGGCATCCGCCGTCAGGGGATGCAGTTTCCGGAGCCAGGGGTGCGGCGGGGACGACCCCCCGGCCGCGAGATCCCGGCGCTGGAGATCCAACCACACCTCGCCGCCCGGCTCCTCTGCTCCCGAACCGGGCTGAATCTCCTCCGCCGCCTTGCCCTGACGGAATCTCAGGGCGCGCAAGGTGCACCCCCCCTTCGCTGGACCGGCGCGCTACCGGGCACGGGGAGCGCACCGCTCGGCTCGGCGCGCCGCATCGGCCGTCCCGCCCCGAGTGCTCCGGCTGCTGTGCGGAATACGGGACCAGGGCGCGACAGGGACGGGAGCGAGGATCCGCGCGAAGCGTTCACGCCCGTTGCTCCGGCGTCCGGCCCCTGAGCGGACGGTGGGCCAGCGTTTCCAGGCGCGGCGTCCGGCGTACCGCCTGAACGGCCAGTTCTCGGGAAGACAGGGCGGGAAAGGTGAGGACGGCCAGGCTGCCCCGCCGCGGTTCGAGCACACAGCGCGGCACCAGCGGGGACGGCCCGGCGCTTTCCCCGTGCGCCTCGTCTTCGTCCCGGGCCTCACGCACCCCGAGGTTGGCCGCCAGGTTGTGCAGGATGGCCTGCCGCTGGCCGGGCTCCGCCAGGACCACCCGGGCCGCGAGGTCGTGCGGCACCACACGCACCCCGACAGCGAAGGGGAGCGCCGCGACGAGCGCGACAGGAGGCGACGAGAGCACCGTGACGCCGCCGACGCGGATGTCCTGGCCTGTGTGCACCACCTCCGCGGGCTCCACGGCCGCCATGTTCCCAACCGTAGCCCCGGAGACGGCCAGGTGCGTGATCACCAACCCGGAGGCGACGCCCACCGCCAGTCCGGGAAGCACCCCAAACAGCAATGTGCCGGCCGTCGTCAACATGGCCGTCAGCATGACCACGTAGTTGCGGGTTTCGGTCATCATCGCCAGGCCTTCGACGTATGCCCGTCCCCGAGGGACGATCTCCGCGTGGTCGAGAGCCAGAAGCATGTCACGGTCGATCTGGCGGGCCTGGTGGAACTGGCTCAGGCCGATCGCCAGGAAGACGCCCGCGGTGTAGTTCGCCGTCAGCAGGGCGGCGGGGGCAAGCGCGCCGAGCGAAGCGGCGACAAAGCCGAGGAAGAGGAAGTTGATGCGTCCGTGCGGCCGCGAGGGAAACGGCGAGCTGTCGAGCCGGAGCAGGACCGCCCGGGTGAGTACACCCACGCACAGCCCGAGGACGATGGCCACCGTGAGGTGCACGTGGTGGCGGGCGGCGGCCGGCAGCCGCAGGGCGTGCACCAACCCGGCGCCAGGGGCGGCGGCGAAGAGCATCCCGCGGCCCGGGCGCGGCTCGTCAGCGCGCGCAGGTGCCGGCCGTGCCGCGCGGCCCACCCGCATCCTTCCGGGCCCGTCAGTAGCCACCGCGCCACCGGTCCCTCGGCGCCATGACCAACGGTCGCGGTGCACGCGCCGTGGCGGGCTCCCGGACCAGCACTGAGCGGAGCGCCGGCCAGTTGAACGGCAGCAACGGCCAGAGATAGGGAATGCCGAGCGACTCGGTCCTGGCGGCCATCATGACCCAGAACAGCACGCCGACGACGATCCCGGGCAGACCCCACAGCCATTCGAGCAGGATGAGCGAGATGCGCAGTATGCGTAGCGCCATGCCGAGTTCCATATTGGAGACCGCGAACGAGGCGATCGCCGCCCCCACCATGTATACCAGCGCCTCTGGCGTGAACAACCCGACTTTGGTGGCCACCTGGCCGATGATCACGGCACCGAGGATGCCAAAGCTTGTCGCCATCGAGGCCGGACTGTTCAGAATCGCCCGCCGCAGGACGTCGATCGCCAGTTCCGCGAGCAGGAACTGTATGGTCAGCGGGATGCTGCCCGGATGTTTCGGACCGATGAACGACAGCGCGGGAATCCGCGCCAGCAGCGCCGGATGCGTCGCCAAAAGGAGCCAGAGGGCCGGGATAATCGTCGCCCAGATGACCGAATAGGCCTCCACCCAGCGGAGGTAGGTGCCGTAGACCGGGGCGACGTGGTAGTCCTCGGGGTTCTGCAGGAGTTGGAAGAGGGAGACCGGGGTGATCAGGGCGACTGGGGTGGTGTCCACAATGACGACGACATGCCCGTCATAGAGATTGGTCGCAGCGATGTCGGGTCGGATGGTCTTGCGCGCCGTCGGAAACGGATTCCAGGGCTGGCGCGTGAGGAATTCGGCCACCGTCTGCTCCCCGCTGGGGATGCCGTCGGTGACGATCGCCTTCAGGCGGCAGCGCACCAGGTCCACAAGCCGGGGATCGGTCAGACCCTCGATGTAGGTGATGGCGACATCGGTCCTGCTGCGCCGGCCGACCTCCACGATCTCGAAGCGCAGTCCCGGGTCGCGCACCCGCCGCCGGATCAGCGCGCTGTTGTCGATGATGTTTTCCACAAAGCCGTCCTGGGGACCGAGGATCAGTTGTTCCACGGCCGGCGGGCCCGGATTGCGATCCGGATAGTAGCGGATGTCGATCTTGATCGCCGCGGCCTCACCGTCCACAAGCAGTACCATGGGCCCGGACATGACCTGCAGGATCGCGTCGTCGAAATCATCGACGATCGATACCTGCGAGTGGACCAGGTGCGCCTCGAGCAGGCTCCGCAAAACCCCCAGGCGTGATCCGCCCGGTCCGCGGTCGGTTCCTTCCGCTTGCGGGCCCCCGGCCCTGGCCTCGATGGAAGCGATCCCGCGCAGGATTTCGATGTCGTCGATATTGAGGAACAGACCGTTGATCACATACGTGGCGACGTCGACGCCGCCGACGCGCATCCGCCGCAGGATCACGTCGTAGCTCTTGGGGTAGCCGAGCACCTCGTTGAAGTGCTCGACGTTGACGTCGAGGTCGCGTACCAGCCTGTACCGTCCCTTGTCGTGGCGGGACGGCGCCCGTTCTCGCAGCGCCTCCTGCATCAGGTCCCCGGCCAACATAAGCCGCTCCCCCCGTTTGGCGCGGGGGACACCGTGCTGGCGGCGCCCCCCGCGTCCGGTGGCATGTAGTATGCCCGCCGAACACGGGAGAGCGGCGCCAACGGAGCGCGGGTGGCGGATGGCGCGGCAGCGGCGCCTCAGCCCCGCAGCAGACCTCCTGAGGGCGACAGCAAGCGGGTGCCCACAGGGGACACCACCAATTCCCAGAACGCCGAGCGCAGGGCGAGCAGGCGCAACGCATCCTCTGGACGGCGGGCCGTCTGCGGCTCGCCGTCCGGCCCGCGTACGGCGGTGCGCCAACCGAGCGGGTCCATCCCGATCGTCGCCGTCGCGCCGCGTGCTTCCCGCAGCGTGCATTCGGTCCCTTCGGCACACAGCACCCCATACGCGCGCCGGTCCGTCAGACCCAGGTAGCCCGGTCCCAGGCGGTGGCACAGGTGCGGCGGCACCAGTTGGGGATAGATCAGCCGCACCCGCCTCCGGTCCGGCCCGGCGCGGAAGGTCGCGCGCGGGCGGTGGGCCCGGCCGTAAGCCTCCCAAACCAGGGCGGAGGCGGCATCCGGCACGGCCCAGGGGATGAAGGCGTCACGCTCGCGGAACAGCAGGCGCCAGTCGCGTCTCAGATCGATGACGCCCGACCGTTGTTCCGGCGACCAGGGGATGTCCGCGCGGCCGAGCGGGAAGACATCCTCCACCGGCGTGGGCTCGTAGGGCAGGCTCCGGCCGTCGACGGCGAGATCGCCGCCGGGCAGGGCGAGAAAGGCGTAGCGGCCGTCTCCGCCGAGCGGGGCAAGCACAGCCGGGGCGGGGACAACAGTCTCGGCCGGCAGCAGGTGCACCTCACCGTGGCGGTCGGTGTACCAGCTGATGCCGGGGACGACCACCGCGGCCAGGTCTGGGGGCAGGGAACGACCAGGTGCAGGCAAGTCAGCCATCCTTTCGTCCGGACCGACGGACAGCGGGTCCAGGCGACCTGCGGCACGGACGCCGCGGGCTGTGCCGCACGCGGGCGACAGCCGCGCCGGCTCTAGAGAGGCGACCGCCGATAACGCCCGGGCGACATGCCCGTATGATGCACAAACGTGCGGTAAAAATGGGAGAGATTCTCGTACCCGACGCTGCGGGCGATCTCGGCGACTCCCATCGGGGAGCGGAAAAGGAGTTCCTGCGCGGCAGCCATGCGCAAACGAGTCAGGTAACGCATCGGGGTGTCTCCAAAGGCGCGTTTGAAGCGAGCGGTGAACTGACGCACGCTGAGGTGCGCCTCACCCGCCAGGTCCGACACCCGGATCGCGGTCGCGAAGTGGCTCTCCATATACCCCTTGACCTCGGCAAGGGGAGCCTCCAGAGCATCGTTGTCGCCCGCAGGGGCGGCAGCGCCTCGCAGCCGGCGCCGGTACAGCAGCACCAGCAGTGACATCAGGTAGGCGCGGATGGCCACCGTACAGGCCGCCTTCTCCCGGCGTTGCTCCGCGCGAATGCGATGCAGGAGGCTGGCCGCCTCCGCGGCCGCGGCGGCCGGACACCGGGTCACCGGACTGCCGGCGAAGACGCGGGAGGCCAATGGCAGCTCGTCCGCACCGAGCAACGGGCCGGGTACGAACTCCACAGTCAGCAGATGCATCGGCGCCTCTCCGCGGTAGGCGAGCCGGTGGCGCAGCCCTGGCGTGAGCACCAGCAGATCCCCCGCACGGAGAACGAAATCCGCTGTCTCAGTGTGCAGGGTCCCGGAGCCCGCGACCACGGCCGTGATCCGGTGCTGCTCGTGGCAATGCATGCCTTCGTCCTGGGGGCAGGGTACGACCCACGGGCGTTCGGCCGCCGGGACGGGCAGGCTGCCGTGGAGCACCCACCGCCCCGATCCCCCGAACGCCTCGCGGCTTCGGGCCACGCCCAACACCGGCCGGGGACCACGTGCCGTCCGCCGGTGCAGGCGTACCGCGACGGTCCCCATCCCTATCCGGTCGCGGACCATTCCGACCGCGGCACGACCTGCCGTTGCCCGGCTGACGTGCGGCGGGCACCCCTCGGCGATCAGAATACGATCATCCCGGCAGCCGTGCGGCGGGCAGGCTCTGCCCGTCTGACCCAAATCGTCGCCCCCCGTGCGCGGGCGTGGACTACTCAATGCCCGCCGTGGGGAACTCCACCCACCCGGCGCGGCAACCGAGCCCGGAGGCCTGCGGAGGGAGCACCCCCCGGTCCGAAGGATCCCGCCCGGCCAATCCGGTGGAAGCGGTTTCGCCCGTGCGGGTGAATTACGACAACGTCCGCCGCACATCCTCCCGCGTCGCTGCGCCGGCCGATGTGGCGTCGGTACGCCGACGGCCTGGGGCCGGGCGTCATGGCCACCCCCCCGGTGGCCCGCGGGTACGCCATGGCCGGTCGGGTGCGGATTCCCGCTGCCGGGGTCCGTGTGGCCGCGCGACGGCGGCCGGATGCCGCGGGCCGAGCGCGCCGGGCCCACCGGCCTCCGGAGGCCGACAACACCGCGCACCTGCGGCGCACACGACGCCGGTCCGTGTTCGGAACGCCCAACTGTGCGGAAAATGCGAAACAGACTTCCCGAATCGGCAATGCGCGCCACCCAAGGAGCATGCCACAATGCAACAACGGCAGAGTGCGCCCGTGGTCAGGCGATGGATGTCCCGGCGGCAGCGGGATCTGCGCACCGGGATCGGGAATGGTGGTCTTGCCGCCCCTTGGCGGCCCGGGCGCGCCGAGCCCGGGAAGGAGGCCGTGCCCTGTGGGAATCTGCGCGACCAGGCCTGCGTCAAGGCCGGAGATGCGCGGAAGTGCCGCGGGTCTACCCGTCAGAGTGCTGCACCGGCGATTGCCGGCAGGCGAGCGGGAAGACAGCCATGTGCATGCGTTTTCGGAACTCTGCCACGTCGAATCGGGCAGAGGGGTGCTGTTTTCGGGCAACCGGCAGGCGGTTGCAGCCGCACACACGCTGACCATCCTCCCGGCGGGAACGGCGCATGCCCTGGCTGCGGACAGCGGCTGGGCCTGTGCCGCCAATCTCGTCCACTTCGATCCCTCCGCCCTGGAAACCGCGGAAGCGGTGGCGGCGTGGGAAGGCGTCGCCCGCCTGGCGGCAGCCGGTCATAGCAGCGTATCCCTCAGAGGCGCCGCGGGGCAGACCATCGAGGCCCTGATCCATCGGGTGGCGACGCTCTGTCGTCAGGCCGACCACTCCGGCGAGGCGACCTGTCGCGAAGTGCTGGGCGAGCTGTGCCAGCGATTGCTGCGTCAGGTCCGCGACTCGCGCGTGGGCACCCCGGCGCGCCCCGCCCGCACCTCCGGGGACGTACCCAGCCTGGCAACGTCCCGCCCGGAGATCGAACAGGTGCTCAGCTACATTGAAAGCAATCTCACGCGTCCCATCTCGCGCCAGGATCTCGCGCGTCAGGCGGCCTTCGCCCCGAGCTACTTCAGCGCTCTCTTCCGTGAGGCCACCGGCACCACGATCCCCGAATACATCAACGCGCGGCGTGTGCGGCGCGCCCAGGAGCTCCTGCGCGACCCGCAGACGCGGGTCTCGGCGGTGTGCTACGCGGTGGGTTTCCGGGATCTGAGCAACTTCAACCGCGTTTTCAAACGGTTGGTGGGACAAACGCCGCGGGAATTCCGGCGAGCGGTCCTCGGCGAGGGGTTCGACGACGAGGGTGAGGCGGGGGCACCGGACACAGGCGGCGGTGCCGCCCTGGTGGGGGATTAGGCGGCCGGGACGAGGGCGGACTCTCACAGAGCCGCACGGCAACGTCAGCGGAGGATACGTGCGCATGCGCCGCCCGTAGTGGTTCCCGCAGCCGGCGCCCCTCCGCATCCGGTGGTCGGGGACTCCGGGCCCGATCGCGGTCGGGAAGCGGTTTTCCCTGGTTGCGCGTTCACCTGCGACATCCGGGGTTGTACTTGGAGGCCGCAAGCTCAATTGTGGTGCCCCGAGCCAGGAGGCCTGATTGCAGTAACAGTACTGCAATCAGGGATGCGCGTTCGGCCACCGTCCGTCGTGGTCGCCGCAGCCGGGCCCCGCCACATCCGGTGCCTCAGGACTCCAAGCCGGACTGCAGCAATGAGCCGCCAAAAACATCCGCTCACATTGGCCGTCGACTGCGCCCGCACGGAGCCGTCGTCATCCGGGCGGGCGGCTCGCACGGGGGCCATCGCCGCGCGCGCCGCCCGGACCTCGTTGCCGTTGGGCGGGGGACCCGAGCCTGCTGGCGCCGCGCAACGGGACTCGCGCGGCGCCGGCTCAGTCCCCGAGACGCGGATCCAGGCTGTGCGCCTCCGCCAGGGCCTCCAGCGCTCCACGCAGGCCGGTGAGGTAGTCGGCCGTGGCGGTGACCTCGGCCAGGGGCGCCTCGTCCCAGCGGGTCAACAGCCCGCACGGGTCGTTCGCGCACAGCGACCGCACCGCGCCGAGGATCCCGCCCTGGAGCCCGGCCCGGACGGCTTCGACCGGCTCGCCCGCCGGCAGGCGATCCAGCAGGTCCCTGAGCTTCGGCTCCAGGTGCAGCAGCGCGATCGTAGCGAATTTGGCGAGCCGTGCCTGATTCTCAGGCCATCCGGACTCGAAGTCGATGCTGTCGACCAGCAGGTCCACATCGGCCCACGCTTCCACGATCGGCCGCCACAGGCTCCGCAACGCCTCGCTTCCATCAGCCCGCTGCTCCGGGGACTGTTCCGACGGTTCCAACCGAGCGCCCTCCCCTCCGGTTTCCGCGCGCCCGCCGGTGTGCCGCGCCTCGGCCAGCTCACGGCGCATCTCCTCTCGGGCCCGCCGGTGATAGTTCCTGCGCGCCAGGAGCGGATCGTCGTCCAGACGGTCCGGCAGCACCCATGTGGTGCGGCCGATGACATTCAACTGGGGGGCGTCCACCACCTTGACCCGCACCTTACTCCAGTCTGAGGCGTACTGGACGACTTCCGCGCGCGCCACCCCGGCGTGGCCGGTGTCGTCGTCCCAGAGAATGAGAAAGACCTCCTGTCCCAGATGAACCTCCTTGTAGACCGGCAATCCCGTCCCCACAGGCCTGCCCTCCCTTCAAACAAGATCCCCGGAAAAGGCTGCCGCGGATCCTGTGCCCGTGGGACCGCGGCTCTGGACACCCTGGCCTGCGATGCGGGCCGGACCGCCGGAGGCGCGGCGCGGCCGCGCAGACCCCGCGGCCCCACGTGCCGGCGGGAGACAGATGTCGGCACACGCGGGCAGCCTCTACCGGATGCCCGCCGCGCACCCCGCCGCTCCGCCGGCACCCCTTTGGCCCCGACTTGCCGCCGGAGGCAGCACATGCCGGGACAGCCCGCGGAACGCCCCGCGGGAACGGCTTGGGCACACCGGCACCGACGCGCGGCGCTCCGACCAGGGATCAAATGGGCGGATTACGATATCGGGCCGCTCGCTCCTGCTCGCCGGCCTGCCCATGGGTTACCACCAATGCCGGATCAGCGGCCCCGCGCAATGCGACTTCCCGCCGGGATACACCGCCGCCAGCGCCCGATCGTCGCCGGCCTGCCGGCGTTCGCGGTTGGTGACCAGCCGCACGGCGGTCAAGCCGCAGCCGCTGGCTTCAGGGCTCCGGGGTCGGCCCGGCGAGGCGGAGCAACACGTCGGCCACCTTCATGCCCTGCCGGATCAGATCGTGCACCTCCAGGAGCCGACGGACGTCCTTTGGCGTGTACAGCCGGTGACCGCCGGAACTGCGCAGCGGGACCACAAGGCCGCGCTGATCGTAATAGCGCAGTTGGCGGTTGCTGAGCCCGGTCAGACGCCGGACTCCGGCCATCGTGTGCAGTACCGTCAGACAGTCGGGCTCGGACCCCAAGGTGTTGTCCCTCCCCGTCACGCGCTGCGTAAACCCCTGCCGGTTGCCCCTCCGGCCGTCGCCGGCAGACCCGAGCGGTGCGGGGCCCTCCAGGCCGGCACGGCAGGGTCGCCCGGGTTCCGGAGGCGCGCGTCCAAGGGCAAGTGCGCCCCGCGTGACCGTGGGCCGTGGGATGCCCGGAGGGAGGTGGGCGGGGCCGCGCGGCGCCGGTGCGCAGCCGGGTGCCCGCACGCCGGCTGCCGGCAACGGCGCGGATCCGGCCCGAGGCGGTGCAATCGCGCAGGCACCCCCCGCCGGGATCGGCGGCGCCGGCGGTCGCAGGGCATGCGCGAGACCGCTCCAACGTATGCGGCACCGTCCCCGCGGCGCCACTGGCGCACGGCGGGTCGAATTGCCTTTGTTCTCGGCGCTGTGGTACAGTTGCAGCCGGGTCCGGCCCGCAACCGGGACGGCCCCTGGGCAGGCCGGGCGGGGGAGCGCGATCCACCCACGCCTCTTCCGGCTTGGTGCGGCATTGATGGCCGTATGCTGCCTATGCATGGGGAGGGTATGGTTTGGCGCTCGCTACCGTGCGCAAACAGGAGATCGCTACCGAATTCGGCCGAGGGCCGGCGGATACGGGTTCGACCGAAGTGCAGATTGCGCTGCTGACTGAACGCATCACCCAGCTTACCGACCACCTCCGTGTGCACTCACATGACCATCACAGCCGCCGTGGACTGTTCAAGATGGTGGGGCAGAGGCGCAGGTTGATGAACTACCTCCGGCGGCGCAGTGTGGCCAAGTTCCGCGAGGTAACGGAGAAACTCGGGATCCGGACCCGCTAGGGCGGCTCTGCCGCCCTTTTTCGCCGCGGGGAGCAGGTCGTCGCCCACCCATGGGTGGGCGACGAGCGCTTCTGCGGCTCGGCGGACGACCGCGGCCTGTGGCCCGGCGGACGACCGTGGCAGGGGAGTGGGGGAAGAGGTTTATGGACGGGGTTAGCATGACCAGTGAGGGGGAAACCGGCAAGGGTGGGAAGAGGGTCTTCCACACCGAGTTGGCGGGGAGGCCGCTGGTGGCCGAAATCGGCCATGTGGCCAAGCAGTCCAACGGGGCGGTACTGTTGCGCTACGGGGAGACCGTGGTGCTGGTGACGGCGACGGCGTCCCCGAAGCCGCGCCTGGACGTGGACTTCTTCCCGCTGCGCACCGACTTCGAGGAACGGCAGTACGCCGCGGGACGGATTCCGGGCTCGTTCTTCCGGCGTGAAGGCCGCCCCACCGAACGCGCCACCCTGTCGGCACGCCTCATCGACCGTCCCATCCGGCCCCTTTTTCCGGACGGCTATCGCAACGACGTCCAGGTTGTGGCCACTCTGTTCTCCTATGATGGAGAGAACGCGCCCGACATCACCGCGATGATCGGCGCCTCCCTGGCCCTGTCCATCTCGGACATTCCCTGGGCCGGCCCCACCGGCGCCCTGATGGTCGGTCTGGTGGATGGGCGATTCGTGTCCAACCCGGTTCCGAGCAACCTGCAGCGCTCCGACCTGGAGATGGTCGTGGCCGGGACCGCGGGCGCCCTGCTGATGGTGGAAGCCGGGGCAAACGAGGTGCCCGAGCCCCGCATCGTCGAGGCGCTCGAGTTCGCGCACGCCGAGATTCGGCGGCTCTGCGCCTGGCAGGAGGAGATCGTGGCCGCGGTCGGCCGGCCGAAGGCGGAGGCGGTTGTACCGCCCGCCGATCCCGAGGTCGAAACCTTTGTGCACGAACAGGCCACGGAGCGGATGCGACGGGCGATCCTCAACCCGGACAAGCTCGGGCGCGAGCGCGACATCGAGGCGGTCATGGAGGCCGTCGTCTCCGAGGCCGCGGCCCGCTTCCCGGGCCGCGACCCCGGCGCCTTTCTGGTCGCCCTGCACGAGGTGGAAAAGTCGCAGACCCGCGCGCTGATCCTGGAGCAGGGCATCCGTCCGGACGGCCGTGTGGTCGATGAGATCCGGCCCATCTGGTGCGAGACGGGCGTCCTGCCCCGTGTGCACGGCAGTGCCCTCTTCACCCGGGGACAGACCCAGGCGTGCTCGGTGGCGACGCTGGGCTCGATCTCCGACCGCCAGATGGTCGACTCGGTCGGCGAGCTTGCCGATACCAAGCGCTATATGCATCACTACAATTTTCCGCCTTTCAGCACGGGCGAGGTGCGGCCCATGCGCTCACCGGGCCGACGGGAGATCGGGCACGGCGCCCTCGCGGAGCGGGCACTGGTGCGCATGATCCCGCCGGAGAGCGAGTTTCCCTACACCATTCGAGTGGTCTCCGAAATCCTGGAGAGCAACGGCTCGACCTCGATGGCCTCCGTATGCGGCAGCACCCTGTCGCTGATGGACGCCGGGGTTCCGCTGCGGCGACCGGTCGCGGGGATCGCGATGGGCCTCATCACCCGGGACGGCAGGAGTACCCGTGGGGGCGCCGCCATCCTCTCGGACATCCAGGGGATGGAGGACCACTTGGGGGACATGGACTTCAAGGTTGCCGGCACAGAGGTCGGCGTTACCGCGATCCAGATGGACATCAAGATCGCGGGCGTGGACGCGGACCTGCTCTCGCGGGCGCTGGAGCAGGCGCGGCGCGGCCGCATGCACATCCTGGGCAAGATGCTCGAGGTCCTGCCCGGTCCGCGGCGCGAACTCAGCCCGCACGCCCCGCGCATCACCGTGATGCAGATCGACACGGAGCGCATCCGTGACGTGATTGGCCCTGGTGGCAAGACGATCAACAAGATCATCGCCGAGACGGGCGCCGAGGTGGACGTCGAAGACGACGGCCGCATCTTCATCGCCGCGCCGAGCAGGGATTCCGGCCACCGGGCGGAGGAATGGATCCGCCGCTTGACCAAGACGCCGGAACCCGGCGAGGTCTACGTCGGCAAGGTCGTCCGCCTGATGAACTTCGGGGCCTTCGTGGAGATCATGCCGGGCAAGGACGGCCTGGTGCACATCAGCGAACTGGCACGCGAACGCGTGCCCTCCGTCGAGGACGTCGTGTCTGTCGGCGATCAGATCATCGTCAAGGTCAAGGAGATCGACGACCTCGGCCGGCTGAACCTCTCGCGACGGGCCGCACTGGAAACGGTGGCGGATGCCGCCGCGAAAGAGAGCATCAAGCCCAGGGAGCCCCGTCCGGAGGGTGATCTCGCGGCCCGGCCGGCACCCGGAGGCGGCAACGGTCGCCCGGCTGGCGGTCCACCCAGGCGGCGATAGGCATCCACGGCAAGAGCACTTTCTCGCGGCGAATGCTGGCTCCGGTTCCGTCGCGCTTGGCCGTCGCCCGGCTTGGACGGACGGCGGCCCGCCGAACCGGTCGGGATGCACCGCTGGCGGTGGCCGGCGCCGCGGCAGTTGGCCATACATCGTCCACCGGGTGGTGCCGCCCGCTCGGCCGGGCCGGGCGAGACTGCGTGCATGCGCCGCCCGCCGTTTGGCCTTGCCCTGTGGTTGTTCTGTCTGGTCGCCGCTCCACCGTGGGTCGCCGCCGTCGGTGCGTCCGGCGCCCCCCCCGACCGACGGCATCCGGGTGCGCGTCGGTTGCACCGTCAGGACCCCGCCGCCCCGGTTGTGGGTGGGATCGGGCTCGGCTCAGTACGGCGGGGCCCGGCCCTCGCCGGGCCCGCGCTGCAGGTCGGAGTGGCGTGCGACCCCAGATGGACACCGGCCAGCGCGGCGGTCCACCGGGGGAGCCCTCCCCGCGGATCCTGGATTACTTCTATCCGGGCACCCGCTTGACGCGGCTGCCCGCCTGAGGAGGACCCATTCCCACTGATCACTGACGTCCGTCTCAAAAACGGTGTGCGGGTCCTGCTTGAACCGTTGCCCCGCGTCCGCACCGCCAGTATCGGCCTTTGGTTCCAGGCCGGCAGCCGGGACGATCCGCCACGGGCCGGGGGTGCCGCCCATTTCCTCGAACACCTGGTGTTCAAGGGCGGGCGCCTTCTCGGCGCGCGCCGGCTGGCCGAGGCCATGGACGCGCTGGGTGGCCAATTCAATGCCTTCACCACGCGTGAGCACACCTGTTTCCACGCGCGCACGCTCGGCCAGCGCCTGCCGGAGGCGCTGGCCCTGATCGCGGAGATGGTGGTGTCGCCCAGATGCGATCCGGCCGAGGTGCAGCGAGAGCGTTCGGTGATCCTCGAGGAACTCTCCATGATCGCCGATGACCCGGCGGAGACGGCGGACGAGCTCTTTGCGCACGCGCTCTGGGGAGAACATCCGCTGGGCCGGCCGCAGGCCGGCAGCGTGGAATCAGTGCGCCGCCTGGACGCCGGCACCCTGCGCGCATTCCACAGCGGGCATTACGTCGGCACGCGCTGTGTGGTGGCGGCAGCCGGCCGGCTGCAGGCCGACCGGCTACTGGCCGCGGTCGAATCGACCATCGGCGGCCTGCCGCCCGGGAGTCCGCCTCCGCCCCGCATCCGGCCGGTCCCGCTCCCCTGCCCGCGCCGGCAGATTCGCCGTTCGCAGCAGGCCCACCTGGTGCTCGGGGCGCCCGGACCAGACCAGGGGGACCCGCAACGCTGGACCGCCGCCCTCTTCACCAGCATTCTGGGCGGCAGCCCGTCGTCACGCCTCTTCCAGACCCTGCGCGAGGAGCGCGGCCTGTGCTACGACGTCGGGGCCTCGTCGGCCGAATACAGCGACAGCGGTGAAGTGGCGGTCTTTTTGGCCACCGCGCCGAGTCAGTCGCGCGCGGCGGCGGCCCTGGTGCTGCAGGAGATCCGGCGTCTCGCCGCCGAGGGGCCGACGGCCGCGGAACTGGACCGGCACCGAGATCAGTTGGTCGCGGCCGTACACATGAGCCAGGACGGCACGGAAGCCCGGATGAGCCATCTCGGCCGGCAGGCAGTGGCGGGTCTGCCCCTGTTCGCGTCCGCCCAGGTGGTGGCCGCCTTGCGGCATGTCAGTCGCAGAGCGGTGCAGACCTTCGCCAGGGATCTGGGCGACCCCGCCGACTGGGCGGCGGCCTTCGTTGGTCCTCAGGGTGCCCTGCCCGGGCCCTGGGCGTGGGAGGCCGAGACATGAACGCCACTCGCCGCTTCGAGATCCTGCCCGGCTACCGCGAAGCGGGGATTGCCCTGCCGCGCCGAGCGACCCCCGCTTCGGCCGGATACGATTTGGCCTGCGCCGAGACGGCGGTCATCGCCCCGGGCGCCGTCGGCCTGGTGCCCACAGGCGTGCGCGCCTGGATCCCGGCCGGCGAGTTCCTGGAGATCCACATCCGCAGCAGCGTCGCGTTGCGCCGCGGCCTAGTGCTGGCCAACGGTACGGGCGTCATCGACAGCGACTACGCGGGCAACCCGGAAAACGGGGGACACATTCTGCTGGCCCTGCGCAACCTCGGCAGCGAACCGGCGCGTCTGGAGCGGGGTGAACGCGTCGCTCAGGGCATCTTCCTCCGTTACCTGACCACCGACGACGACCGGCCCGGTGCGCCGCGCAGCGGCGGCTTCGGCAGCACCGGCGCCCGTGCCTGACACCAGCGGACTCCCGATCCTGCCTCCCTGGTGCTGCGGATGCCCGGCGCCCGCGCGGCGCATGCTGAGGTATGCCCGTGGCGGGCGACACAGCGGGGCGCAGCGCCCCGGAAAAGGCAGGGAATGGCATGGCAGACACCAAGACGGTCGTCGGCGTCTTCGGCAGCGAGGCGCAGGCCGAACGCGCCGTCGAGCAGCTGCGGCGATCCGGCTTCAGCGACAATGAGATCTCTGTAGTGGGCAAGGGTGGCCGGGAACACAAGGGCGGCCAGATGATGGGCGGCGACGTCAGCAACGGAGCGACCTGGGGCGCCGGCATCGGGGGCGCCGCCGGCCTGCTGGCCACCGCGGGAGCCCTGGCCATCCCGGGTTTCGGCCCCATTGTCGCCCTGGGTCCGCTGGCCGGCACCCTGACGGCGGCCGCGGGCGGCGGTCTGGCCGGAGCGTTGGTGGACTTCGGCATTCCCGAGGATCAGAGCAGGCAGTACGAGAAAGACATCAAGGCGGGCAAGTTCCTGGCGGTGCTCAAGACCAGTCAGGACGCCCAGAAGGCGCAGCACTGCCTGCAGAACGAGGGCGCGACCGACGTGCGCATCGACTGACGGCGGCGGCGGGCGGCGGGCAGATGCCCGCTCGCCCGCACCGCTCCCGTGGTGCGCCCACCCAGGAACGGGACCGTCCGCTCCCCAGGGACCCGGCAAAGTCGTCCAGCGGGCCAAGCGGCGGGGGGGCCCGGACGGTTCGCGGCCCACAGGCGCTGGTGGTGGCCACCCGCCCTGAGGTGACTCTGCCGGGATCCTGCATCCGCTCCCGGACCACGGTTGTCCCCTGCGCGGACCAGCGAATATATTGGTTGCCGAGGGCGGCCGGGGCGCCGTCCGGGGTGCCAGAATGCGTCGTGCCGCAGGCTCGGCGTTTTGGGCACGCCGGATGCCGCGGAGGCGGGGAGGACGGGCGTTGGGCCTGCGCGTGGCGGTGGCCGGGGCGACCGGCAGGACGGGCAGCGAGGCGGCCAGGGCCGTGCAGGCGGCGGCCGATCTGGACTTGGTGGCGGCGGTGGCGCGGTCCCGAGCGGGCCAGGATCTCGGTGTGGTGCTCGGCGACGGCCCCTGGAACGTCCCGGTGGAGACCGATCTGGACGAGGCGCTGCGCCGAAGTCGCGCGGAGGTGTTGGTGGACTTCACCCTGCCCGACGTCGCGGGGCGCCATGCGCTCTTGGCGCTGCAACGTGGGGTGCGCCCGATCGTCGGCACAACGGGGATTCCGGCCGGCGATCTCGACGAAATCCGCCGCGCGGTGGCGGACGCCGGCACGGGCGCCGCCGTGATTCCCAACTTCTCCTTCGGCATTCTCCTGCTGGCGCGCTTCTGCCGGGAGGCGCCGCGCTTCTACCCCGAAGTGGAGATCATTGAACGGCACCACGCCCAGAAGCTGGACCGTCCGTCCGGGACGGCGATGCAGCTGCGCCGGGTGCTTGAGGCGGCCGGAGCCCGGTGCCCGGTGCCGGTGCACAGCGTCCGGTTACCCGGCCATGTGGCCCACCACGAGATCGTCTTCGGCGGCGCGGGCGAAACCCTTACCCTGCGCCATGATACCCAGAGCCGCGCCTCGTTCGGCCCAGGGGTCTGTCTTGCCGCCCGTCGGGTGATGCGCCTGCGGGGCCTGGCCCTGGACCTGGAGAGTCTCCTGGAGGAGTAGCCCGGCGCACGCCGGCCACAGTATGGCGGGCGCCCAGACCCAAGCATCCGTCAACCCCGGGCCCGGATGGCGGCTGCGGCAGGCGCGCGGACTCCTTCGCGGCCCAAGCCAGCGCACGGGCGGGGCAGATTCCCGCGAGCCGCGGCGAAGACCGCCTGGGAACGGCGCCGGTTGCCGCGGCCAAGCGTGCCCGCGCCGCGGTGGTCGGCAACCTCCGGGCGTGGCCGCGGCGCCCGCCAGTCGCTCCCGGTCCGTGCCCCGTCCTCGGGGTGACCGCCCGCCTTCATCTCGCCACCGGATGTTCCCTCATCCTCCCAGACAAGCACCGCGGTTCGACGTATGCCCATATATTGCCCCTGGGACGGGGGGGCACGGCGCATCCCCCTCCGGTCCCCCGAGGGAGGTGCGGCGGGATGCCCGGACCACGGCGCCTGGTGCTCCTGGGCGGCGACGCCCGTGAGGTGGAAGCGGAGATACAGCTGGCGCGGCGCGGACACCGCGTCTTGGCCTACGGACAGTTGGGGCGGGCCGTGCCCGCCGAGGCGCTGCTGGGCGCATTGGCCAAAGCCGAGGCCGTCATCGGGCCCGCGCGCGGCACCAACGCCACGGGTGACGCCCTCCACACCGGCAGCCGCCCGCTGCCCGTCACCGCCGCATGGCTGGACGCCTGTGACCCCGGCGCACACTGGCTCATCGGCCATGCGGGTCCCTGGCTGCGGACGGCGGCCGCGCAGCGCGGTATCCGCCTGACAACCTATGCGGATCGGGACGAGTTCGCCATCCTCAACGCCATACCGACGGCGGAGGGGGCGATCGCCGAAGCCGGGCGGCTGGCGGCCCGCACCCTCTGGGGCGAGGCGGCGCTCGTGGTGGGCGGTGGCCGGTGTGCCCTGGCCCTGGTGCCCCGCCTGGTGGCCATGGGCTGTCGTGTCACGCTGGCAGCCCGGGCCCCGGCTGAGCGCGCCCGCGCGGCGGCGTCCGGCGCGGACACCATCCCCCTGGAGGCCCTCGTCGCCAGGGCCGGCGACTGCAACTTCGTCTTCAATACGATCCCGGCCCCGTTCGTCAGCCGGGCGGTGCTGGAGGCCCTGCCATCAGGGGCCGTGGTGGCCGATATCGCCTCTGCGCCCGGCGGGACGGATTTCACGGCGGCCGAAACCCTGGGCGTCCGCGCCGTACTGCTGCCCGGCATCCCCGGCCGCCTCTATCCGAAGACCGCCGGGCGCATCGTCGCGGCGGTCGTGCTCGAGATCCTGGATCGGTCGGCCCAGGAGGGGGACGGAGATGCCTGCCTTTGACGGATGCGGGGATCTGGACGCGTTGGCCGGGCGCACCATCGGTTGGGCGCTCTGCGGCTCGCATCACACGGTGGCCCAGGTATTGCCGGTGATGGCGCAGCTGCGCCAAGCCGGGGCCGCGATCATCCCCGTGCTCTCGGAGACGCTGCTGCATACTGCCACGCGACACGGCACGCCCGACAGCTGGTGGACCTCCGTCACCGGGGCGGCGGGACGGGAACCGCTGACGACGATTCCCGAGGTCGAACCCTTCGGTCCACAGCGCGCGCTCGACTGTCTCCTGCTCGCCCCGTGCACCGGCAACTCCCTGGCCAAGCTCGCCAACGCCGTGACCGACTCCGCGCCGCTGATGGCCGCCAAGGCGCAACTCCGCAACGGCGGTCCGGTGGTGGTCGGATTGACCACCAACGACGCGCTCGGCCTCAACGCCGCCAACCTCGGCCGGCTCCTGGTGGCGCGGGGGGTGTACTTCGTACCCTTTGGCCAGGACAGCCCGCAGACCAAGCCGACATCGCTTGTCTCCCACTTCGACCTCTGTCCTGCCGCCGTCCTCGCCGCATTGCAGGGCCGGCAGCTGCAGCCGCTGCTGCAGCCCTGGTGATCCCTGCGGCGTTCCGTGGCTTTCGCGCGCAACCTGCGCGGCGCGCCGCGTTGCGGGGGGAGGGGGGCCAGTGTAGAGTGGGCCTGCGTCGGGCCGGCGTCCGGCGCGACGGGAACGTCGTCAGGCGGCGCCGGGGGCGACCTAACGGAACGGAACGGGTGATCGGATGTCGGTGCGTGTGGGCGTCGTCGGTGCGGCGGGGGCGGTGGGGAGCACCCTGCTCTCCGTCCTCGCCGAGCGAGAGTTTCCCGTGGGTCGGCTGCGGCTGTTGGCGACGGCGCGCAGCGCCGGGCAGGTCGTGCGCTGGCGGGACACCGAGGTTGTGATCGAGCAGACGCGCCCGGACTCCTTCGCCGGCCTGGACATTTGTTTTCTCGCCGTACCCGGAGCGCAGGTGAGCCGTCACCTCGCACCGCTGGCCGTCGCCGCCGGGGCGGCGGTGATCGATAAGGGCAGCGCATTCCGGATGGATCCGAATGTACCGCTGGTCGTACCGGAGGTCAACGCCGACGCCGTGCGGCCGGGGCCCGGCATCCTCGCCAGCCCGAACTGCACCACCATCCCTCTGGTGCTCTGCCTGCAGCCGCTCCGCGCGGTCGCCGGCATCCGGCGGGTGATCGTCTCCACCTATCAGTCCGCCTCGGGCGCCGGGCAGGCGGCCGCGGAGGAGCTGCGCCTGGGGTCGGAGGCGATTCTGGCCGGGGCTGCCGCCGAGGCGCGCATCTTTCCGCGGCCGCTGGCCTTCAACGTGGTGCCGCAGTGCGATCTTTTCGCGGAGGGCGGCTTCACGCTGGAGGAATGGAAGCTGGTTCGGGAGACCCGCAAGATCCTCAGCGCGCCCGATCTCCGGCTGACGGCGACCGCGGCCCGCGTGCCGGTGTTCGTCGGTCACTCCGAATCGGTGTACGTCGAGACGGAATCCCCCCTGACGGCCGCCGCCGCCCGCGCCGTCCTGGCTCAGGCACCCGGCGTGGATGTGCGCGACGATCCCGAGCACGGGGTGTATCCCACCGCCCGGGACGCCGCCGGCACGGATCGCGCGCAGGTGGGGCGCATCCGGCAGGACCCGCACGATCCGTGCGGGCTCCATCTGTGGATCGTCGGCGACAATTTGCGCAAGGGCGCGGCGACCAACGCCGTGCAGATCGCGGAGGAATGGATCCGCCGGTAGACGGGCGCCCGAGGCCGGCTCCGCGGCCCTCGGCCGCGGCCGTTCGCCCCGTGGGGCAACGGCCGCGCCCGGACCGCCGGGTCGGGAAGAAGGGTGCGCGCGTGCGGATCATCGTACAGAAATTCGGAGGCACATCGCTGGCGACCGCCGCTTACCGGGATCTGGTCGCAGCCCGCGTTGCCGCGGCCATGCACCGGGGTCTGGCGCCGGTGGTGGTCGTGTCGGCCATGGGACGCGTCGGGGATCCCTACGCCACGGATACCCTCCTGCGGCTGGGCCGCGATGTCTTCCCGGATACCCCGGCCCGTGAGACCGACCTGCTCTTGGCCTGCGGCGAAATCATTTCCGCCGTGGTGATGGCCGGCACCTTACGTAGCCAGGGCTTTCCGGCCATAGTGCTCACCGGCGGGCAGGCGGGCATCATCACCGATCGGGCCTTCGGCAACGCACGCATCCTGCGCGTGGAGCCGGAGCATCTGCGCCGCCATCTGGACCGCGGCGATCTCTGCGTCGTCGCCGGATTCCAGGGGGTGGCGGAGACCGGCGACATCACCACCCTGGGCCGCGGGGGCTCCGACACCACGGCGGCCGCCCTGTCGGTGGCCCTCCGCGCCGAGTTGCTGGAGATCTACACGGATGTGAACGGCGTCAAGACCGCCGACCCACGGATCGTGCCCGAAGCCCGGACCCTCCCCGTCGTCTCTTATGAAGAGATCTTTCAGATGGCCCACCAGGGGGCGAAGGTCATGCATCCGCGCGCGGTGGAACTTGCCATGCGGGCCAATGTGCCGGTCCGCGTCCGCAGTACCTTCGACGACCCGGACAAGGAGGCGGGGACACTCATCACGCACGGGTTCGAGGTCGCCGGGCAATGGGACGGTCTGTCCCGTGTTGTGACCGGTGTCACCCACCTTCCGGACGTGGTGCAGTTCGCCGTCGACGGCAGCGCCGAGCAGACGGACTCGGTACGGCTCTTTCGCGCCCTTGCCGATGCGGGGGTAAGTGTGGACCTGATCAACGTCTCGCCGGACCGCCGCCGCTTCATCGTCGCCGCCGACGATGCCGCGCGCGCGCAACGTGCCATGGAGTCCAAGGGCTTCACGGTCGGCGTGCGCCCCGAGTGCGCCAAGGTGTCCGTCGTCGGCACCGGCATGCGCGGCATCCCCGGGGTCATGGCCGCCGTGGTGGAGGCCCTGGAGCAGGACGGGGTGCAGATCCTCCAGTCGGCGGATTCCCACGTAACCATCTCCTGCCTGGTGTCGCGCCCGGACATGGAGCGCGCCGTGCAGGCGCTGCACCGGAAGTTCGGGCTCGAGCGGTGAGGCCCGGCGTGTGCGGAGCAGCCCGCCGCCATGACGGCAGCCCGCGGGCTTGCCGTCCACGACAGGTGTCGCGGCCATGTCCCCGAATGTGCAGAGGCTCGAACGATATCACGGAGTCGGTCCCCGGACTTGGAGTGGTGTACCGGTGGGTGCCGTTTCGACCGCACAGGCTCCGCGGCTGATGACGGCCTTGATTACCCCGTTTGACGACCGGGGCCGCTGTGATGCCGGGCTGGCCGCCGAGCTTGCCCGCCGCCTCTGCGCCCGCGGTTCGGATGGCTTCGTGCTCGCGGGGACCACGGGGGAGTCGCCCACGCTGAGCCCGGCGGAGAAGCTCACCCTCTGCAGGGCGGTGCGGCGTGCCGTCGACGGCCGGGCAGCGGTCTGGCTCGGCACCGGCAGCTACAACACCGCCGAGAGCGTGGAACTGACGGCGGCGGCCGAGGACGCGGGGGCCCAGGGGGTGATGGCCGTGGTGCCCTACTACAACCGTCCGCCGCAGCAGGGACTGCTCCGGCACTTCACCGCGATCGCCGCGGCAACGCGCCTGCCGGTCATGGTGTACAACATCCCGGGTCGCACCGGCTGCAACCTGCTGCCGCAGACCCTGGCGCGGATCGCGGGCGAGGCGCCCAACGTCACCGCGGTGAAGGAGGCAAGCCGCGATCTGGAGCAGGTGGGGGAGATCGTGCGTCTCGTTCCCGACCTCCACGTGTACAGCGGCGACGATGCGCTGACCCTGCCGATCATGGCCCTCGGCGGCCGCGGGGTGGTCAGCGTCGCCTCGCATCTGGTGCCCGAACGCCTGTCGGAACTCCTGGAGGCCTGCGCGGCGGGACGGTGGGACAGGGCGCGCGAGGTGCACGTGCAACTGCTGCCCCTCTATCGGGCGCTGTTTCTCACCACCAACCCCATCCCGATCAAGTTCGCCCTGCGGTTGATCGGCTTCACGGTCGGCGGTTTCCGGCCGCCCCTGTGCGAACCACTGCCCGCCGAGGCGGCGGCGATCGAGGCGGCGCTGCGGCAGTTCGGCCTGATCGATGAGCCCGTCCCCTGAACGGGCACGCCGCAGCATTGTGGCGCGGCCGCGCTCGGCGCGGTATAATCCCGGTAGCGACATCTGCGTGAGTCTGCCACGCAGCCATCGTGGATAGCCGACCGTCCTGCGGCGGGGCGGTCGTCTTTGTGTTGGCCGGCGGGGAGCCGGCAGAAAGAGGGTGTGATTATCATTCGCAACGGACGCAACGGACAGCGGGAAGCGGATCGTCACAGGGTCCTGGTCACTCCGCTGGGCGGCGTGGGCGAGATCGGCAAAAACATGTTCGCGGTCGAGTGCGGCGACGAACTGGTCGTCGTGGACTGCGGCCTCGCCTTCCCGGAGGATGATCTCCCCGGGATCGACATCGTGATCCCCGACATGTCCTATGTTGTGGAGCGCAAGGCGCGCCTGCGGGGGATCCTGCTGACCCACGGCCACGAGGACCACATCGGGGGGATGCCGTACCTGCTCCGAGATGCGGCGGCCCCCGTCTACGGGACGCGGCTCACGCTGGGCATGGTCGAGGGCAAGCTCAGCGAACACGGCATGCAATTGCCGCCCGGCTCGCGCCCCTTCCAGGAGGGAGAGCGGCTCAAACTCGGCCGGCTGACGGTCGAACCCTTCCACGTGACCCACAGCATCCCCGGGGCTCTCGGTTTCGCGATTCACACTCCCGCGGGCACGCTGGTGTTCACGGGCGACTTCAAATTCGATCTGACCCCGGTGGACAACGAGGTGACGGATTTTCAGACGCTTACGCGCCTCGGCCGCGATGGCGTCCTTGCCCTGTTCTGCGACAGCACCAACGCCGAGCGTCCTGGCTTCACCGGTTCGGAACGCGAGGTCGGCGGCACCATCGACCGCATTGTGGCCGAGGCCCCCGGCCGTGTACTGGTGACGACGTTCGCCAGCAACGTGCACCGCCTGCAACAACTCTTCAACGTGGCGGCCCGCATCGGCCGCCGCGTGGCCGTCGTTGGCCGCAGCATGGAAAACACGGTGCAGATCTCCTCACGCTTGGGCTATCTGCATATCCCGGAGGGCACGCTGCTGGAGACCGAGGCGATCGGGCGCATGGCCCCCCAATCCGTGATCATCCTCACCACCGGCAGCCAGGGAGAGCCGATGTCCGCCCTGGCGCGCATGTCGACCGGCGAGCACCGCGCCGTCGAACTCGTCCCCGGAGACACCGTGATCCTGGCCGCCACGCCGGTGCCCGGCAACGAGAAGTCGGTCCACCGCACCATCGACAACCTGTACCGCATGGGGGCCCACGTCATCTATCAACGGGATGCGGGCGTCCATGTCTCTGGCCACGGCAGCCGCGAAGAGCTCAAGTTGATGATGACGCTGGTGCGGCCAAAGTGGTTCATACCGGTGCACGGGGAATACCGGCACCTGGTGCTGAATGCGGCCATGGCCGAACAAACCGGCGTGCCCGCGGAGCGGGTGCTGCTCGGTGAGAACGGCACGGTCTTCGAGTTCACCACCGAGGGGGCGCGCATCGCGGGCCGCGTCGCGGCGGGCCGCGTGCTGGTGGACGGTTCGGGGGTCGGCGATGTCGGCAACGTGGTGATGCGGGATCGGCGCCAGCTCGCCCAGGACGGGGTCCTGGTCGTCGCCGTGGCGGTCAGCCGTCAGACCGGCCAGATGGTGGGCGGGCCGGATCTGGTTTCGCGCGGCTTCGTCTATGTACGCGAATCGGAGCCGCTGATGGAGGAAACCCGCGGCAGGGTACAGGACGCCATCGCCGCGCGGTTCCGCAACGGGCAGACCGACTGGGGGCAGATACGCAGCGCGGTGCGGGAATCCGCTGGCCAGCTCCTCTACGAGCGGACGCGCCGGCGGCCGGTGATCCTACCGCTGATCATCGAGGTGTGAGGGGAAGGCGCGGCAGAACTTCATCTTACAAATAAATACAGTGCACCTTCCGGCTGTTGACCGGTGGAGCGCCGCGCCAGGGGAGGCCGACCCGCGGAGCGACAGGCAGTGTCCACCGCAAGATGCCCTTGGCCGGCCGCTTTAGCGCTCGGCGCCCGCTCTAAAGTGGGCCCGCGTCACCGTGGTCCGCCCCGGTCTTCGCGGGCCACCGGGCCCGACCGGCCACCCCCTCACCTCCGGCGCCGTTTCGCCGCGCGGGTCTCCCTGCGCCGAACCAAGTCCTCCATGAAGCCGGGCGGCCCTCCGGCACGCCGCAATCCCGCTCCCGGTTCCCGGTACGGGGCGCCATGGCCGGCGATCAAGAGGTGGACCGGCAGGTCGGCAAGGCGTGAGATCGAGAGTCGCGCGCGTACTTCGCTCTGCGAGTTCCAGAAGGCAGGGGCGAGCAGGTCGCGCCCGGCCACGCGCACTGCGTCGCCGGCCACAAGGATCCCGTCCTCCTCGCGGAAGAACGAAACGTGCCCCGGCGTGTGCCCCGGCGTCGCCACCACCGTGAAGCCAGCCACCACGTCGCCCGGGACCAGTTCCGCGTCGACGGCGAACGCCTCCGTCCGCCGCCCGACCAGCGCGAGTCCCGCCCGCCACAGCGCACGACCCAGCCCGGCCCGCTCCCCGGCCGCCACGGCCGCCTCGCCCGCGGAGGCGAGGATGCGGGCTGCACTGTTCCTCCGAAGCCATGGCGCCGCGCCGGAGTGTCCCGGATCCGCGTGCGTGAGGGCAATGGTGCGGAGGTCCTTGGGCGCAAGGCCGAGTTCTCCGAGAAAGCTCAGGATCGCCGGCCCTTCGCCGGGAAGGCCGCAATCCAAGAGCGCAACCTCCGGATGCGTCACCAGACAGGCGTTGCCCAGGGTCAGCCCCGGAACGAGGTACACGCCCGAAGCGAGTTCCACACCTCGCCCCCTCTCGCGCACATGTGTGGGGAGGAGCATTCGCCGTGGGCGGTGGGCCGCCTGCACCCCGCGAGCGGTACCCCCGTCGCGGCATGGGGGGTTGGGGAGCCTTCGGCGGCAGGGCTTTGCAGTCAGGATGACGGGCGATGCCGCCCCCAGCGGACCGCGGACGTGCAATCGCTTGCGGCGCATGGGCTGCCGGCGAAGGGCCCGCATGGCCTCCCGGCGGCCGGATGCTCTCTGGCGGACGCACCCCGATCTTGTTCCGAGCCCGCAACTGCCTGTGGCTCCACGAGTTCACCGGCAACGACGCGGTCCTGGGGCGACGCGCTACTCCCGGCGCCCGGGATGGTACGGCTGGCCGGGCTGCAGGGCCGGATCGAGGTAGTCCCGGGGCTCGGTGGAGATGATCCGCTCGATGACCACGCGCCCGTCGGCGTCACGGCGGAGGATGAGGCGGCGGGCTCCGGATGCCTCCACCTCTTCCCAGAGCACGGCGGCGGGCCCGTCCGCCGGCCGCAGGACGACTTCCGGCGGAATGATGCTGTACAGCAAGGCGTCTGCGCCCCCTTCCCGGCCGGGTACCGGCATCCAGATCGGGCCGCGTCCCGGTGCGCCGGTCCTCAGCGCTGGTGCCTACCCCCCTGGCGCACCATCGCCCGCAGGGACGCCAGGGCCTGAGCCATGCCGCCCACCTCATGGATCAGTCCCTCGCGCACGGCGTCCCTGCCGACCAGGATTGTCCCGACATCTCGCGCCAGTTCCCCGGTGCGGAACATCAGTTCCCGATACCGCTCCTGGCTGATGCGGGAGTTGGCGACAACGAAATGGACCACCCGGTCCTGCATCTTGTCCAGATATTCATACGTCTGTGGGATGCCGATGACCATGCCGGAGAGACGGATGGGGTGAATGGTCATTGTGGCCGTCGAGACGATGAACGATCTATCCACGGCCACGGCGATCGGCACACCGATGGAGTGCCCGCCGCCGAGGACGACGCTGACGGTGGGCTTGCTCATGCTGCGGATCATCTCGGCGATCGCCAGCCCCGCCTCCACGTCGCCGCCGACGGTGTTGAGCAGCACAATCAACCCCTGCACCTCGGGGTCCTGCTCGATGGCGATCAGTTGGGGCAGCACGTGTTCGTACCGGGTCGTCTTGTTCTGCGACGGCAGGCTCACATGCCCTTCGATCTGCCCGATCACCGTCAGCGCCTGAAACGGGCTCTTACCCTGCGCGGGCCGATCCCCCGCAGAGGGCGGCGTAAGCTCCGCCTCCGGAGCCGCGGCGTCGCCCTCGCCCCCCTCGTGGCGCGCCGGGGCGTCGCCGCCGTCGGGAATACCGGCGGGGAGACCCGGGATTTCGGGAACCCGCACCTCGGCCTGAGGGCGTTCGGCACCGGCGGCACTCCCGGCGCCCGGCGGCGCGTACCTGTCCATGCGGCCAGTATGCCCAGCCGGCACGTGGTGCACCGGCCGCCGGGTGCTGTCCGGCCGCGCCCCGGCGTACTGCTGGGGTCGTGGAGCCGGCGGCCGCTACCCACCGGGCGGGGGACGGCAACCGGCCGGGGAGGGGGTAGCACCCTAACGCATGTTCGCCCCGCATGATATACTCATTCCGGTCGGGGTACAGCATCGGTGGTGGCGCGCAGCCGTGCTCGGGGCGGTCCAGGGTGTCACCGAGTTCCTGCCGGTGAGCTCGTCCGGTCATCTGGTGCTCTTTGAACACCTTCTGGGTGTTCGGCGGCCGGGCCTCGCCCTGGAGACCGGCCTGCACCTCGGGACGCTGGGGGCAGTGGTCTTCGAGTATCGAGCCGACCTGTGGGCGGCGATGCGCGGGCTCGGCGGAACAGCGACCGGCGACGACGCAGGTCTGCTCTGGTGGCTGGCGGTGGCCTCCATCCCGGCTGCCGTCGTCGGGGTGGCGCTGCGCCGCTTGGTCGACCCCCTGTTCGGATCGCTGCCGGCGACCGCCGTGGCCTGGTGCTTGACCGGTGTCGCGCTGCTCGGCGCCGGGCGCCGGGTGCCCGGTGCCCGGCGCCTCTCGGACCTGCGGCTCGGGGATGCGCTCTGGATCGGGACGGCACAGGCCCTGGCCCTGGCCCCGGGCGTGTCGCGTTCGGGGGCCACCATTGTCGCCGCCCTCGCCCGCGACCTGGCTCCGGGGGAAGCGGCCCGCTTCGGGTTCCTGCTCTCCCTGCCGGTCATCGGCGGTGCCGCCCTGCTGCACGCGCGCGACCTCGCGGCCGGCGGTGGGGGGGCCATCTGGCTCGGTGCCGTGGTGGCCGGTGCAACGGGCCTGACCGCCATCCGGATGGCCGCCGCCCGCGTGCGGGCCGGAGCCATCGGATCCTTCGGGTGGTACTGCCTCGCGCTCGGGATACTCGTTGTGCTGCGTGCGGCGCTGACCGGGGAGTGGCGATGAAGTCCAAACGGCGTCTGAAGGAGCACCCGGGGTTCTGGGCCGACCTGCCGGCATCCTTGCGCCGCGATATTCTGGCGGTGCTGGTGGCGGGTGTGTCCTGCCTGGGCTTTGTGGCCCTGTTTGCGCACGGTTCCCCGGGGCTCGAACGGCTGCTGCGGCACGTCCTGCGCGGAGTCCTGGGCCGGGTCGCGCCACTGTTGCCGATCGCGGGAACGGGGCTCTGTCTCTGGGTCCTCTTCCGTCCCCGCATTCCGGGAGCCACTGGACGCCTGGCCGGAGCGGCGCTGCTGGTTGCGGTGGCGGCGGGGGCGGCGCACTTGGATGTACCGCCCGACCGCGCCTTCCTGGACGCGTGGCAGGGGGCCGGCGGGGGTTTGGTCGGCGCCACCCTCGACTGGATCCTGCGCCGGGCGCTCGGGACGCTGGGCGCCGAGGTCGTCCTCGGTACCGCCGCCGTGGCGGCGCTGGTCTTGCTTGTGCAGTTTTCCCTCACCGCCGCCGTGGGCTGGCCCTTCCGGCAGTTGGCGCACGGGGCGCGCAGCGCGGGCGGGGCGGTCTATGAGTTTGTGACCGAGCCCGTGCCGCAAGAAGCGACCGCGGCCGCCTCTGCGCCGGCGGCGGCTCGGCGACCGCGGCGGCGGTCCCCGGCTGAAGAGCCGTCCCCGGCGGCGGCGCCCAACCCGCCAGAGGTCGGCGCCGCGCAGTTGCCGGCCCTGGCGGAGGCGGCGCATCCGGCCGGCACGGGAGATCCAGAACCGCCCACCGCCACCGGGGAACCATGGACCGATCTGAGCGGACATCAACCCACCGGTGCCGAGGAAGCCGCTTCGGCCGCGGACGCGGCCACGTTGGCCAGCCTGATCGACCCGAGCCTCCGGCACCAACTGCCCCCCCTGGACCTCCTACGGCGTACCGGACGCAAGTGCGCCCCCCGGGGCCGGGACGGCGCCGCCCGCGCCGCGCAACTCGAGGAGGCTCTGCGCAGTTTCGGCGTCACGGTCAAGGTTGCGGACATCACCCAGGGGCCGACGATCACGCGCTTTGAGGTGCAGCCGGGACCCGGCGTCAAGGTGGCGCGCATCTCCGGGCTTGCCGACGATCTCGCACTGGCCCTGTGCGCCACCGACGTGCGTATCGTCGCGCCCATCCCAGGCAAGGGTGCCGTCGGCATCGAGGTGCCCAACACCGACGTCTCTCCGGTATACCTGCGCGACGTCATGGAATCGGAGGAATTCCGCACGGCGTCATCGCCCCTGACGGTCTGCCTCGGACAGGACATTGCCGGCAAACCCGTCGTCGCCAGTCTGGAGCGGCTGCTGCACGTCCTGGTCGCCGGGGCGACCGGCTCCGGGAAGAGCATCACCATCAACGCCATGCTGATCAGTCTCCTCTACCGGTCCCGGCACGACCAGGTCCGCCTGGTGCTGATCGATCCGAAGATGGTGGAGCTCGCCGTCTACAACGGCATTCCGCATCTGCTGGCCCCGGTCGTCACCGATCCCAGGAAGGCGGCGGCGACGCTGCGCGCCGTGGTCAAAGAGATGGTCAACCGGTACGGGCTCTTCACCCAGGCGGGCGTGCGCAACATCAGCGGCTACAACGCCCTCGCCGCGGAGCGGCACGAACCGGGCCTACCCTTCGTGGTGGTCGTCATCGACGAGTTGGCCGACCTGATGCTCGTCGCCCGAGCGGACGTCGAAGACTCCATCCAGCGTCTGACGCAGATGGCCCGCGCCGCAGGCATCCACCTAGTCGTGGCCACGCAGCGCCCCTCGGTCGACGTGATCACCGGGGTAATCAAGGCGAACATCCCGACACGCATCGGCCTGGCGGTCTCCTCCCAGGTCGACTCCCGCACCATCCTCGATGTGGCGGGTGCGGAGAAACTGGTCGGTCGGGGAGATATGCTCTTCCGGCCGATGGGGGCACAAAAGCTGGTCCGCGCCCAGGGGGCGTTCGTCGCCGACAGCGAGGTCGAGGCCGTGTTGAAGTTCCTACGGGAGACGGGACGGCCGGAATACCACGCCGAGATCGCGGAGGCGGAGGCGCAGGACGGGCCGGACGGGGATGCGGCGGGAGAGGACGACAATCTGTTCGTGGATGCGCTGCAGGTGGTGGTGGAGAGTGGACAGGCCTCGGTTAGCAACCTGCAGCGGCGGCTGCGGGTGGGGTTCACCCGGGCCGGCCGGCTCATCGACATGATGGAGCAGCGGGGCTTCGTCGGCCCGCACCAGGGGAGCAAGTCCCGCGAGGTGCTGCTGACGCTCGACCAGTTCCGTCGTCTCTACGGGGAGCGACCGGAACCCTCCTGAAGCGGGCCCGCCCGGCGGCGCCGGGCGGATGCCGGCCGTCCCCGCGAGGACACCGCTGGTGGCCATCCTCCCAGGAACAAATGCACAGCCGCTCCGCGGGGCATCCTGGGTTTCAGGGTGCGGATCGCCGCCCCGCGGAGGGGGTTCTGCCGATGCGCTGCAAATCCAGATCCTTCGGTGCCGTGCTATCCGCCGGACTCAGTCTGTCCCTCCTGCTTTCCGGCTGCGGCAAGAGCCGCTCGATGCCCTCTCCGAGCGTGGGCACCGACATGCCGGCGCTGCGTGTGCTGACCTTCTACGACCAGGGGGCATCGCCCAGCAGCGGGACCATCCTGCCCCTGGTGGACGCCAACCGGGCGGCCATCTCCGACCTTGCGCCGCGCTGGTATACGGTTATGCCGGACGGCAGCCTCCGCGACCTGAGCCAGAACTTCGTAAAGACGTGGGCCCACCACAACAACATCGGCCTCATGCCGTTGGTAACCAACGGCAACGGCACCAGCGCGTTTCTGCTGGGTGCCGGCAATTGCACCGCCGGCGCCTGCGCCCGCGCTGTCAACGCCCTGAGTGCGATGCTGCACCGGGAAAACTACGCGGGCCTGAACATCGACTTCGAACTCCTCAAGCCGCAGGCGCGGCAGGGACTGGTCGCCTTCATGCGCCAGTTGCACGCCCGCACCCTGGCCATGCACAAGCAGCTCACGATCGACGTGATTCCCGCGGGCAACCGCCGGCAGGCCGCCGGGGCATACAACTTCACCGCCCTGGCTCAGAACAGTGACGACATTGTGCTCATGACGTACGACGCGCACGACAGCACCTCGCGTCCGGGCCCAGTCGCGCCTCTGTCCTGGGTCCGACAGCGTGTGCAACTCGCCCTCCGCCTCGGTGTGCCCGCCAATAGACTGATCCTCGGGCTCGCCGACTACGGCTACAATTGGACCTCCTCCGGCCGTGGGCGGACGGTGTCGCTGAAACAGGCGCAGTCGCTGGCCCAACGCTTCGGGGTGAAGGTCCTGCGCTCATCCGACGGAGAGCCGCACTTCACCTACCGGAGCGGCGGCATCACCCACACCGTGTGGTATGAGGACGGACGCGCCATCCTGCCCAAGATTCAGCTCGCCCGGCAACTGCGCCTGAAGGGCCTGGCCCTGTGGGTCGCCGGGGACGAGACCGCCCAGTACTGGCACTCGCTCCGTGCCGCGGCGGGTACGCTTGTCACCAATGCCGCGTTCTCCCGGACGTCGACGGCCACCCCGGCAAGCAGTACTCCCGCGGCAGCGGGGGGCGTATCCTCCCCGGCCCCGACCGGATCGTCGTCCTCCGGCCCCCGTACCGGAAACCGCGGTTCCTCCTCTTCCTCGGCGCCTTCCGGCACGCCCTCCACACCGGCTGCGGCCGCTGCCGGCGGGTCCTCTCCGGCCGCCTGAGCGCAGTCAGGTGCCGCGCAAGTCGCCTGCGCTGCACCTGGCCGCCGCGGCCGGTCGTCCATCACGGTCTGAGACGGGGGCCGCTGCCGGCACCCGGGCGGCGGAGCGCCGGCCCCGGCGCCTCGCGCGCTGCGGTGCCGGCATCCGGTCCCTTCGAGGACGCCTGAGCAGGCGTCTCACCCCGCAGACCGCTTGCGGCGGGCACCTACCTGGACGCGCTCAAGGTAATTGGCCCCAAGTCGGTTGAGATACGTGTCCCGATGTCACCCTTGCCGGCGAGCCTCTGTGGGCACGGTCCAGGACGGC
>JAJZMB010000188.1 GCA_021803205.1 Bacillota bacterium
TGACCGGTTTTTCGCACCCGTGAGCGACGGGGCGGGATTTTCGTAGCGCGTCGATGCCGCCGCTGCCGGAGACGGGCTGGACGGAGTTGGAGAGACCCGGCCACGCCAGTGCCGGCAGGAGAGTGAGCGGAGCGATGGTGCGGCGGCACGCAGCCGGTGGGCATGCCGCTGGTGGGGCCGGGTCGCACGGATCGCCATTCCTCCTTTGGCAGGGACCTGACCAGGGACAGTCGGGTGGCGCGGGTCACGGCGGGGCGCCATAGATGGCATGGAGGTCGAGGCCGGCGTAGGTGGCGATCTCTGCGGCGCGGCGGATGGCGCTGGGGGGAGAGCAGAGCCACCAGCGCGAGTCGCCGTGGAGGCGGCAGACGATGAGGTGCTCGAGCATGGCCAGGAGCATCTTGCCGGTGGGGTTGTCGGACCAGCGCTTCCCCGGCAGGAGGATGCGGCGTCCCTGGGCCTGCAGTTGGAGGCGCACCCGGCGCTCGAAGACGCTGTATAGCAGGCACGCCATCACGATCACGTAGGCCAGAGCCTCGATGCGAGCCGGCGTCTTGAGAAAGATGCCGTCGACGAAGCAGGGGTCCTTCAGGAAGGCGAAGCGCTGCTCGACCGAGCCCTGGTCCCGATACTCCTGCAGCAACCTGGCCGCCGGGTATTCGTTGCGGTCCAGGTCGGTGATGAGCACGAACATGCCGAGCAGGCTGCGCTCGTGGTCGAGGAAGGCGGGATCGGGTTCCTCCACCCGGCCGGTCACGACGTATTCGGTGACCTCCAGCGCGGGCGCATCCTTGCGCGGCCGGCCACGTCGGCCGTCGGCGGCGACGCGCCGGGTCTGCTCCTCGATGTGCAGACGGAGATGGAAGGGACCGCGGTCGCTGAGGGCGAGCAGCGGTGCGGCGGCTTCGCCGGCGGCCTCGAGGCTTTCGAAGCGGCGCTGGCCGATGGCGGCGAGGGCCTTCTCGGCGGCGGCGCGCTTCTTGACCAGGTGTGCCTCGAAGGTGGCCCGCTTGCGTTCGGCCAGGTGGTCGGAGGCGATCACCACCAGGCGGTAGGTGCGGCCGGAGATCACGCCGCTCTGTTCACTGGCGCGGTAATGGGCGGGATGGGCGCGGCGGTTGTGCGCCAGGGTGCCGAGATCCTCCCAGTCCCCGGCGAGGGCGGCCTCCTTCGCCGCTGCGGAGACGCCGAAGGTGTCGGGCAGATGCGACAGGAAGCGCAGCTGGAGGTCGTGGAGCCGCTGGAGGTTGTCCGTGGTCACCAGCTTGCTGTCGGCGACATAGACCGTGCGTCGCAGTTGCTCCGGTGACAGGGCCGCGCAGAAGGCGTCGATGACGTCGGCGTTGGCCTGGGTGTCCTCGGAGTTGCCGTCGCGGGCGTCGCTCCAGATGGGGATGCCCTGGCGGTTACCCAGGATGCCGAGAATGAACTGCTTGAGCTCGGGGTGGTTGTCCTTGCTGTAGCCGCGGGTCAACTGCAGCTCCCCCGGCGGGTCGTCGGGGTAATCGCCGAACAGCGAGAACGACGTGGTGTCGTAGTGCAGGAAGTCGGACGCGATGCCCTCCAGCAGGCAGGCCCGCGCGGCCACGGCGCTGTAGATGCGGCGGGGACCGGCCTCCGCGAGCTTGTCCAGGGCGCGGGCCAACGCGTCGTCGTTGAGGGCCTTCGGCAGGACGCCGGGCCCGAAGACCCGTTCGGTCGCCGTGTCCTCGTAGAACTCGGCGACGCGGTAGAGGGGGGTGCGGCCGGCCAGGGTGTTGAGGATCAGGGCCTCGATGCGCTGGCCCGGCGAGAGGCGGCAGTGCCGCACGTCCCAGGAGACCATGGAATCGATCACATCCGCGATCTCCAACTGCAGCGCGATGTGCCGCAGCAGGGGCAGGGCCCCGACGCTCCGGCCCTCCAGAGCCACGCTCACGGCCGGATCCGCCCGCCGGTGAGCACGGCGCGGAAGTCGGGCTGGAGGGGATAGAGCCAGACATGCTTGATGGTCTCGGCGCGCCGGTGCGTGCGATCCATCCGCCCGCGGCCCTGGGTCTGCCCGACGTGAATCCAGTTGGCCGCGCGGTAGCAGGTGCCGGGGAAGCGGTCGGCCTCGACGAAGGTCTCCAGCAGAACGGGCCGGAGGCCGTGGCGGCCCACCCAGTCCCCGGGCAGGCGCCGCAGGACGCGGCCGAGCAGGTGCGAGGCCAGGCAGGGCACGGAAACCCAGGGCAGGACCAGAAAGCGGTGCAGGTCCGCCACCAACGGCAGATGGGCCTCACGCTCGGCGCCCGTCCAGCCGATGTAGCGGTCGCGCGGGGCCAGGCTCCAGGCGGCGGCCCCGAAGCCGAGCGCGGCCAGGGGGCGATCACCGGCATAGGCCAGGTAGCGCACCTGGGCGCCGGGCAGCGTGATCGCCCCTCGGTAGTGGTAGCGTGCCACCCACTCGTTCCAGAGACGGCCCGCGGCGGCATCGTGGACCGGCTCGACCCGGACGGGGCCGAGATCGGCCAGAGTTCCGGTGATCGGTGCACCGGGAGCGGAGGCCTCCGAGAAGCCGCGGCGGGGCGCCGGCTTCTCGCGCGTGGGGAGGGGAAGCCAGATGACCCCGTGCGCCTCCATCCGCAGAAGGGCGACCTTGCAGGACATGACCTTGGGGCGGCCGTCGGGCTGCAGCCAGTGCAACGCGTCGCAGACCGCGCGGGCGATCTCGGCGCGGGTGGGCTGGTGGGGGTCGTCGGCAATGCGCCGGATGATGTCCAGTTCGGCCGGACTGAAGTCGCGCCCACAGTAGCGGAGGGTCGCCTGTCCGCGGCTGGCTCCGGCGCTCATGGCCCGACCCTACGCCGGCGCCTGAGCGGTGTCCAGCCCCGTCAAAGGCGTTCAGCGCGCCGACGCCTCACGAATCCGCCCCGAAGCTCGACCATGCTCCCCATACCTCATCCGGGCTTCCTCCAGCGCGCCCCCGCCCGGCGCCGTTCCTCGGTCCCCCCGCCCCCGCGAAAAATGCTCCCGTTGCCCCTGCAACTGCGGAAAACCGGCTGTACCGCTGGCGTGCGCCAAGACCCCGGGCAGCGGAGACCGCTCACGATCCCCCCGACTGTCCAACTATTCCGGGACTCAATACCCGAAGTCCCGCGTGCGCGGCGCTACGCAGCAGTCGTTCGTCATACGCGACCAGAGCCTCCAGCGCCGGCCCCTGGGCCTGCAGGACCAGGGCACTGGCGACATGGATCGCATCCAGGCTACGCGGGGCGGGATCGGGCAGCGCGGCCGCCGTCTCCCGTACGATCGCGTCGATTTCGAGGAGGTAGAGGCGCGCCATGACCGCCGGAACGCCAGGCAGGGCTTCCGGCGCATACCGTCGCACGGCGCGGGGCACCTCGACCGCGGCGAGGGCGGAGGAAACCAGCGGCCTTTCCGGCCGCCGATTAAGCCAGTCGATCAGAGGGGCACTTTCAATCTCGCGATGGACGAGTTTGACAATGGCGGACGAGTCGAGGTAGATCACCGCTCGCAGTCCCGGTCTGCGCTCAAGGCGCGCGCCAGGTCGATTCCGTCGTCCCCCCGAACGGGCGGCGATAGGATCTGACCCCGGACGCTTGGGGCGGTTGCCCTCCCCGTTGCCACCAGTTGGTCGAGGCCGGGAGCCGTGGGCGCCACGGGGACCATGCGGGCGACCGGACGGCCGTTGCGGGTGATCACGACGGACGCGCCGCGTGCGACCGTCTCGATGACGGCGCTGGTGTGCTGGTTGAGTTCGCGCAGAGGCACATGCTGCTCCATGCGCCCATTGTAGAACGCTATGTTCTGCACGTCAAGGCGGGCGGCGTGTCGTGAACCCTGCAGTGGGTCAGCGCTGGCCGGGGGTCGTTCCAAGCTCTCGGCGCTCGGGTCCGCCATGGGCGGCGGCGCGACCCCTGACGCGGGAGCCCCCAGCCCGAACATCCGCCGCATCTCGGCGAGCGCCAGCCGGCCGACCAGCCGCGATTCCGGGCGAGCGGCCTCCTCCCGCGCCCGATCCATGCTCGCCGCCCCCCGAGACGCCTCTACCCGGG
>JAJZMB010000167.1 GCA_021803205.1 Bacillota bacterium
GGCTCCGCTGACACCGGGACACGTATCGTGCGCGTGTTAAGTCCAAATAGCCTGCTCGCTCCCAGCGTGGGCCGGCGGGTCACCGGCGGCCCGCCGTGGCGGCGCTCGGTGTTGCCGGCGCACCGGGCCCGGCCGCTGGTCCCGGTCGTGGGCGCGTGCCGACCTATCCGGATCCCGGCGCACGCCCCCCCCCCGCTGGTGGTGTTCCGACGCGGCAGGATCGGCCGCGCGTGCGCGCCGCCGATCCCCGTGCCGGTTGGGACGGTGGGTGGGCCGGCGGGTGCCGCGGCGCGGGCAGCGGTCCGGTCCCGCCCGTCCGGCGGCGAGGCGGCAGTGCCGCCTCGCCGCTGGTGCCGCATCGGCTACCTGGGGGCGGAAACCTCACCTGCGCTGCCGCCAGCCCGGACGGGCAGCTTGGCAGCGATAACGCCCAATTCCTGCATCACGGCGGTGTGATGGAGCTGGCGCGTCTGGCGCAGGGAGGCGTGCTCCTCTTCGAGGGCGAGGATGCGCCTGGTCAGGCGGTCGAGGCGGTCGATCACCGCCGCCTCGTGCTGTACGCGGCGCTCGCTTGCGCGACTGAGGACGCTCTGCCCGACCGCCAGGATCGGCAGCATCAGCGCCTGAAAGAGGTTCACCCAATACAGCATCACCGGAAACGCGGGCGCCGTGTCCAGGTGCAGCGGCGGCGCGAAGCGCATCCAGAGGCCGACGAACAGCACCAGGCCGTAGAGGAACCACATGCTGGTCGTCACAAGCGTGATGCGCGCGGCCACGGACTCGTTGACGCGCCGGGTGCGGGCGAGAACCCCCGCCGGCGCGACGGTACCCTGCTGTGCCATGAGCGCCTCCACAGGTTGAGATGTGGCTCGACCGGCCCACGTCTTCGCGAACCGCAGCGGACCGTCCTGTCCGGACGCACTGGCATGCCACATCCACGTGGCGTGCGCAGCATTCCATGCGCGCCGGGCCGGTCGGGCCTTCCGGCGGGCGCCTTCGCGGCCGACCAGCATCGCCGGGCGCCCAGTGCTGACGACTCCCGCACCGCGTGGCCGATGTGTGCGGTTGCCGGGGTTTGTCCCATCGCAGCGGGCATGACGCAGGGGCGTGCGTGGGAGACTGTCCCAGAAAAGGGGGGGCAGATGGTCGGCGGTACGCTGGCGACCCCGGTCGCCCGGTGAATCGGTCTCCGTCGGCCGGGTTCGGGGCGATGCTGGTCGTCTGGGCCATGTTCGGCATGTGCGGCCCCTGTCTGCCGGTCGTTGCCCGGCTCTTCCCCGCACTGACTGCCGTTGGTGAGGGGCCGACCGGGCGCCGCGCCGTTCATCAGTGGCCGGGCGGGTTGATCGTTTCGGCGGACCGCGGTGTGCCCGGGCTGTGTCGACAGGTGTGACAGCTAGCTGCAGGACGCGGCGCGCGCCGATTGCCAATGGCGGTCGATCCTGTCTGCGGGTGCGGGATTTGACAGTCGGAGTCCGGGCCTGCCCGCCGCTGCGGGGCACGCTTTGGCGTGTCGCCAGCGGCCTTCCGCAGATCCGGCCGGTGCCGGCGCGCTCTCGATGAGTCGGCGTTGGTGCCGCGTCCGTTCTGTTGCCGCTTGCCAGGTCTGTACGGTGTCGTCATGCGGCCCAGGCTTTCCCGGCGGGTTGTCGGCAGGTGGTCGGCACCACCTGCCCGTGTCGGGGTGTAGAGTTGTCGCCATCGCGCCCGCATGACGGGGTCTGTGCGGAGGACGCCGTGTCCTCGGACCGAGAGGGGGATGCCGGGTTTGCGCGGGACGGAACAGAGCCGGGATGGTCGGAGAGGCCGGCGGCGCCCGCCTGGGAGCACCCGCCGCACCCGCCGCTGGACGCGGTATCTGTTGGCGGTGGGGGCCGCGGCAGTGGTGGCGGTGTGCGCGTACGCGGGCGTGACGGTCGCGGCCGCGGTCGCATCGCTGCCGCCGCTTGGCGATCCGCTTGCCGCGTCGCCGCAGTCGTCGGTGATCTACGACATGTACGGCAACTATGCCGCGACGGTGCCCGGATCAGGCACGCGCCTGCCGGTGCCGATCGCCCAGGTGCCGCTCACGCTGCAGCATGCGTTCGTTGCCGTGGAGGACCGCCACTTCTACCAGGACCGTGGCATCAGCATCCGGGGTATCCTGCGCGCGGCGTACATGGACCTCCGGGGCGCGCCACTGCAGGGTGGCAGCACGATAACCCAGCAGCTGGCCAAGAACCTCTATCTGAGCACGCGCGACACGCTGACGCGCAAGGTGAAGGAAGCCATCCTCGCACTGGAACTGGCCCACAAGTACAGCAAGGCCCAGATCCTGGACATGTATCTCAACGACATCTACCTCGGACAGCATGCGTACGGCATCGAGGCGGCGTCAGAGGCGTACTTCGGGCGTGCGGTCACGGACCTGACGCTGCCGCAGGAGGCGCTGCTTGCAGGGTTGCCGCAGGCGCCCTCAGCGTATGATCCGCTTGTTCATCCGCAGGCGGCGCGAGCGCGCCGCAATATTGTGCTGACGTTGATGGCGCAGCAGGGCTACATCACGCCGGCCGCGGCCCAGGCGGCGCAGGCGGCCCCGCTCGGGCTGTCGCCGGGCCCCGCCGGCGTCGGGAGACCGGCGGGCGCCGCCGGGCAGTACCCATATCCCTGGTTCGTGGATGCGGTCATCTCCCAACTGGAGCAACAGGACGGGCTGGCTGCGCAGCAGTTGGCCACCGGCGGCCTGAGCATCTACACAACCCTTGACCCCAGGGTGTACGACGCGGCGCAGCAGGCGGTGACGGCGCAGTTGGACGCCAAGTTCCCGGCGGCGGCCGGGGCGTCCAACCCGATGCAGGCGGCGGTGGTGATCATGAACCAGCATAACGGAGACGTGCTCGCGGTGATCGGCGGCCGCAGCCATACCGCCGAACTGGCTTTCGACCGGGCCACCCAGGCCGAGCAGCAGCCCGGCAGCGCCATCAAGCCGCTTGTGGATTACATCCCCGCCCTGCTGGCGGGTTACACGGCGGGCACCGTGGTCAACGATGTGGTGCATGTGTACAGCATGGGACCGGGACAGCCGCCATACGTACCGACCAATTACGATCACCTGTATTACGGGCTCACGACGTTGACCGAGGCGTTGCGCCGCTCAGTGAACAGCGTGGCGGTCCAGTTGTTGAACAGGGTGGGGGTCGCCAGGGGTGTGGCGACAGCGCGGCGCCTGGGGTTGACCGACCTCAATCCGCAGACCAACGACCACCTGGCGGTGGCGCTCGGCGGAACCGTCGGCTGCTGCACCCCCCTGGAGATGGCCGATGCCTATGCGACCATCGCCAACGGTGGGAAGCTGGTGACGCCGCGCCTGGTGACGAAGGTGGTGACGGCTGGCGGCCGGGTGCTGGTCGACAACCCGGTGCACTCCCGGCGCGTGCTGAACCCGCGCGTGGCCTACGTGATGACCAAGATGCTGGAGACTGTGGACACACCGCAGCCCAACACCGGCTGGGACGTGCTGAACGGGCCGTTTGACTCGAACTGGGGTACCGGCTATGACGCGCAGACGCAGGACAACGTGCCGGGCTGGCCGATGGCGGCAAAGACGGGCACGACCAACAGCAGCCGCCAGGCGTGGTATGTCGGCTATACCCCGCTATACACGGGCGCGGTGTGGTTGGGTCGCGACGTGCCGCAGGCGCAGGCCGGGATGTATGGCGGCACAGACGCCGGCCCGATCCTGCAGGCGACGATGGAGGCGGCGCTGCAGGGCAGGACGCCGGTGCACTTCACCCGGCCCGCCGGCATCGTCCAGGCACCGATCGATATCATGGCCCCGCCCTGGCAGGTGGCCAAGCCCGGGCCGCTGACGCCTGCGCCGTACACGCGGCTGGAGTGGTTCGTCGCCGGGACGCAGCCGACCAAGACCAGCCCGCTCTGGGTCCAGGCGCGGGTGCCCGACCGAAACAACGGGGCGCTCTGGCAGGCGGGCTGCCGTGGCGGACCGCCCGTTTTGGACACCTTCCTCCATTTGACCGGGACCTACGGGTCAGCGTGGGCGCGCGGGATCGCGACCATCGTGGGGTCGACCGACTGGCAGCAGTTCCTGCCGATCGACACGTTGCTGGCTGTGCCCACGCAGTCCTGCCAACCGATCACCAGCCCGTTGGCGCCGTTCGGGATCACGGCGTAGCGGCTGTGGCGCGCGTGGCCGGCGGAGAAGGAAAGGGGCCCGCCAGCGGGCGGATCCCTTTCCTTCGCTGCCGTCGCCGCCTGCCTCGCGTTGCGCCCGGGCGGTGTGCCAAACCAGACCTTGACCATCGGTATTAGCGTGGACTAACATCACGCCAGTGTCATCTCCGATCGAATCAGTCGGCGATATGCCGGGGAGATGCGGTCTGGGAGTCCGTCCGTGCGGGTCGGGGCGCGAAGTGATCCCCGGGTGCGGCGTATCCGGATCACGGAGTCCCGGACAGGAGACTACCGGGGGTGGAGACCATGGTCTTCTACCGGCGCGCGGCGTCGGAGCGGACGAGCGCGGAGATCGCCCGGCACACCCGGGGCTTGGTGCGGCTGCCGCTTGGGGCGGCCAATTTTGCCCCCAGAGTCTGCTGTGTCTGCCGTGGGGCCGGCCGCGACGCTTCCGGGCGGGTCTGCCATCTCTGTGGTGGCGCGGGCACGACGCGATGCTTCGTGCCGGACGACCCCACCCTGACGGTCCTGGTCCACGGTCCCCTGGGCCTCGGCCGCCAGCGCTTGGTCGCGGTGGCGTTGGCCGACGGGCGACCGGCCTTTGTCCACGTCG
Source organism: Bacillota bacterium (assembly GCA_021803205.1). Lineage (GTDB taxonomy): Bacteria > Bacillota > Sulfobacillia > RBS10-35 > JAJYVN01 > JAJZMB01. Next base: position 4,784 of record JAJZMB010000167.1, read on the forward strand.
TCAGCGACGGCGTCAGGGACGTCCGTGTCTACACCATTTCTGCGGCTGCCCGGCGGTCACGCGGGCGGCTCAGACTCGCGGCGGCCCGCTGAACCGGCAGCGCCGAACCCTCCTCATGCCCGTGGCAGCGCTGATGGGCTGCCGCATCGCTTTGGCCGCACGCCCGGTCTTCTGGCACCATGCGCCGGAACCCGGCGGAAGCAATCGGCCGGCGCCACGGGTACCGGTCAGCGCGCCGCTTCCTGCCCCTGCCTGGATGGCGCCCTGCATGCGCCGCCGACCACCCCGGCCCCCCGGACCGACGCCACTCGAAAATGCCCGCCAGGCCTGGCCACGCCCTGTGGGCGTGGTAGCATGCGAGCGGTGCCGCCGGCCCGAAAGCCAGGAACCAGGAGCACTCCGGGTGAAGGCGCGCCGCCGCGGGCCTTCCACCACCGGGCGGCGGGGACGCCACGGCCGGGAGGTTGCGGCGGCGGCCATGTGGAGGAGGTCGACGCCGTGGCGCATGCGGATCCAGTATCGGAATCCCTGGAGCGGTACCTCGAAGCAGTCTACATCCTGGAACGCACCGGCGGGGCGATCGCCGCGCGTGTGGCCGAGCGCCTCGGTGTCCGTGCACCCAGTGTCTCGGTCGCCCTGCGGCGACTCGAGCGCCTCGGGCTGCTGCGGACGGCCCCCGACCGCCGGTTGTTTCTCAGCCCGGAAGGAGAGCGTCTGGCCGAGTTGATCATGCGGCGACACCGCGTCCTTGAGCGTTGGCTCGTCGAGGGCCTCGGGCTGGGTTGGGCGCGCGCCCACAGCGAGGCGCAGCGCATGGAGCACGCCGTGTCGGCCGAGGTGGTGGATCGGCTGTATGAGGCCCTGGGGCGGCCGGCGGCCTGTCCGCACGGCAACCCGATCCCGGGCCGTCAGGGCCTGCCTGCGTACGCCGGCAGCCTGACGCTGGACCAGGTGGCGCCGGGCGCGGGGGTGCGTGTGGTCCGTATCGCCGAGGATACCGAGGAGAGCGCCGCGGGGCTGGAATATCTGGATCGGCTCGGTCTGCGCCCCGGCCGGCGGTTGCGCGTCCTGTCTCGGCTGGCGGAGGACTGCGTGCGCTTCGACGCGGGTCATGGCGAGGCCGACCTGTCCGCGGCCATGGCGGGCAAGGTCTGGGTGGATCCCGAAGCGGAGGGCGCCGATGTGCTCCAGTGAACTCCACGCGCACCGGGAATGGCAAATGATGGAGTTCCCGTTCCGGCGCGAGCACCGCCATGAGGGTGCTGCTCAAAGACAATCCCCAATTTGTCCACAGGGGGTGCACATCTTGTGCACAATTGCCTGCCCAGGTGGCCACGGCCCTGCCGGTCAAGGTGTCGTTCGGGCCGAGGAGGCCTGAGAACTGCCGTCGCGGTACGGCGATCGACGGCTCCGTCCCCCCCCTGGAGAGCGGCAGGCCTCAGGTGGATGACCGCGTGGCGGCGCGGCGCTCGTCCGCCGGCGTAACGGTGACTCCGCCTGCCCGGGCGCGGCCTTCCCCGTCCCGCCACCCGGCATGACCGCTCCAGAGCAGCAGGGCGAGCAGGGGGGCGCTGTTGGGATCGGTGGCCATACCGCTCCACAGCATGCCGGCGTCCTGGCCGAAGACCCACACGGCGGCGATGAGCGTCAGCGCGGTCCAGAACACCGCGCCGCTGCGGGGCCGCTGCACGACCAGGACGCCGAGTCCCAAAAAGAGTACGATCAGAGTGGTGTTGAAGACGAGCGGCGCGGCCGAGGCCAGCGAGGCCGCCGCGTCGACGGCGGCCCGCAGCACGTGGGGTTGGGGCATCATGTAGGCTGCGCCGAATGGCGCCTCAAGCCCGAGACCGGTCCAGAACACGGGGCTGAATTGAAAGGCCGCCGCGAGCACGAAGGCGAGCCCGACGCTCCACGTCGCCGCATCGGAGCGACCGCGGTGGTGGGTCCAGCGCCCGGCCGGCAAGAGCAGCAATGCCGCGGAGACGGCGTAGAAAAATGCCGATCCCGGCGCACCGGTCAGTAGGGTGGCGCTGCCCGTGAGCAATTGGCCCAGCCCTTCCCCGAAGACCCAGACCAGCAGCCCGAAGGCGAGCGAGGCCCAGAGTCCCGTCCGGACCAGGACGCGGTGGCCGGAGAGCAGGGTCAGCCCGATGGCCAACTGAACAGCGACGATGCTCCAATTGAAGGGAACCAGGTGCGGGGTCACCAGCCGGATCGACCAGTGGATGAGTTCGGCCAGCCAGGTCGGGTTGCCGCTGGCGGCCGGCTGCATGATGGTGCTGATCATGTCCATGGTGAACATGCCCGGCTGCATCTGCAGGATGGCATCGAGCACCCACAGGGCACCTAGACCGAGGACCAACCGGCGGCGGGCCCGCGATTCGTCGAAATAGGGTGCGTGCGGTTGCTCCGGGCGTGTCGCCAGCGCCTCGCTCGCCATCCGCAGATCCCTCCGGCACCAGCGTGCCGCGGCGCGCCGTCCGCCGCCAGGGCCGGATGGACCGCCATCCGGCCCTGGCGGCAGTTTCCCACTTATCCGGACGGTCCCGCTGAGTCCAATGGGCGCCAACGGTTTGCGCTCGCAGGGGCCGACAGGTCGGGTAACGGGCCACCCTGGCAAGCGCCAACGGGCGGAAGAGTGCGCAACGCTTCCGCAGATTGGTCGCGGATAACTTGGGAACTGCGGCCAGGACCGTTCTGCAAGACTCGGTTGCCGCGATGGGCCCGAGCCGAGAGGCCTTGGGGGCCAGGGGCCATGAAAGCAGTGCCGCGCAAGAGCGGGCATTGGCGGCGACCACCCGACTGGCCGCGGTCCCCTGCCCGGGCGGCGCTGCCGAGTGCGCGTGGACATTTGTTCTCCCTGTGCGCTCACTCCCCCATGTTTGACCGTGGACGCATCCACCATGGGTCGTCCCGCGGCTCTTACGGTCGCGGTCCTGCCGCGGCGCCCGGTTCGGGCTCTTCGCCGGGCCGCCAGGCGGCCCCCCGCTCCAGTGCGTGGAGGGCCGTCGGACCGATGGTGGCCTGCAGGGCCTGGTCCATGTTCATTCCGGACCTCAGATCGGCCAGGACGCGATTGCACGCGCCCGGGCCGCTCCGGCAAATTGCGGCGGTGGCGGCCAGGGCCTGGCGGAACGCCAGGGCGAGATTGGACAGTTGGTAGAAGTTCGGGCTCGTCAGTTGCCGCCAACTGTACGTCCCGTCTTCGAATCCACTGCCTGACTGGCTCCAGACGTACCCGGTCAGGCGCCAGTCTTCATATTGGGCCAGCCCTTCATCAAACCACACCGGCGGCAGCCCTCCGGCCGCCAGGTCGTCCGCAAGGTGCGTGAGTTCGTGCACCACCGGTCCGACCTGATCGTAACGGGCCCGCAGGCCCGGACCGGGCGGCAGAAACGCGCTCGGCGCCAGCAGCCAGATCACGCCGTCGTAGTAGTCGCCAAGGGTCGAGGATACGCCGACATGCTGCGCCAATTGCGCGGCGGAGACGACCACCAACACCGCCGGCGTGTTCGGCGGCAGGCCGAAGTCGGCCAGGACCCGGGAATACGATTGCTGCGCCGCGGCACCGACGATGGCCGCGTCCCGCGCCAGGTGGGGCGCGTAGTAAACCGTCAGGTTCGGGTAGGATAGGTGCGGCCAAGCGCGCAAGGCAAGGAGGACCTGCTCCCTCTCAAAGGTGCGCGCCAAGGCGTTGCTTTCCGCCGCCGCCGCCGCGACTGCGGGCCGCAGCGGCAGCAGGAAGGACAGCGCGGCCGCCATAACCGCCAGCATCGCGGTGAGACGCCGCGCAGCGGTCCATACCGGATTGCTCATATCTCTCATCTAAGCGGGTGCGGCGCGGCGCGTCTGTATGAGCCGACTGGGTGCATTGCCTGTCTCTGCACGGCCGGTGGCCCTGTACGCCGTCCCCTTGCGCCTGCTTGGACGGCTGTGCGCGAGCCGCCACAGCCTGTGGAGAGGCCCGGGTCGGGAGGCCTCGCGCGGGCGGCGGCTGCGGCAAGCCGAAGACCGGCGCCGCGAGGGTCCGGCGAAGGCGCCGTGCTGCTGCGCGCGGCAGCACGGCGCCTTCGCCGATCTCAGCCGACGGACGTGGAAGAAGCCGCGTTCGGTGCCGCCGTGCCGTGTTGCTGCAGCCACCCCTGCCAGTTCCGCCAGTAATCGACGTCGATGCCGTCGGGGATGTTGAGGTAGCCGGGCGCGGTGCCGGCCACGCCGGTGTGCCCGTATTGCCAGACGATCTGGTTGGTCTGGGGGTCGATGACGACGACGCGGTCGTTGCGGTCGTCGTTGAGTATGATGTTGCCATTGGGCAGCGGCAGGGCGAGGGATGGGTGGTTCAACTCACCGGGCCCGGAGGTGACGTGGTACATCCAGACCACGTGTCCGGTCTTCGGATCGAAGATGACCACGACACCGGGCTGTCCGTACCCACAGACCAGGACGTTGCCGTCGGGCAGGAGTTGGGCGTCGGAAACGTAGCCGCCGTACAGGTCCGGCGCGGAGACGTCCCAAATGACCTGGCCCGTGGGTGAGAGCAGGGCGACGCGGTTGCCGCTGATGAAGGTCATCAGGATGTCGCCGTTGGGCTGCGGGGTGTCTCCGTTGGGGTAGCCGAAGAGGCCCTGGGCGGGGTTGGTGGTGCAGTACCCCTGCTGTGGCTTACCCCAGACGGAGACGAGGTGACCCGCTGGGCTGATGGTCAGTTCACGACAGTTGCGAATGTCGGCGACAATGGTGTTGCCGTCCGGCAGCAGATAGGCGTCGTCCGGGTAGTTGAGCTGGCCCGGCCCGTTGCCCAGTTTGCCAGCGATGCCGTAGTGCCACAGGACCTGGTGGTTGTAATAGCCGATGCGCAGGATCGTGCCGCCGTCCTCGTCGTTGGTGACGATGCTGCCGCCATGCGGTGAAAAGAAGGCGTCATCGCCTGGCACCCCGCCGGCGGCGGCGCCGTTGCCCGTGCTCGACGCGGGATACCGCCAGATGATCTGCTTGTTGGGCGTGACCTCCAGCATGCGGGCGTTGTGCGAGTCGGCGATGAGGATCGGGTAGGGCAGCGGGCCGGGCCAGGCCGGTGCCGGGTGGGTCGGGGAATACTGGACCGCCGGCAGTGTGGGATTGGACGGTGAGGCCGGCACCGCCGGGACGGAACCGGTTGCGCCCCCCTTGGAGGCGGCGGCCGGCGAACCGGGAGCGGTCCCGTGCGCGGCAGTGGCGGCCGTGACGGCCGGGCGCGACCGCAGGTGCGCGGTGCCCCAAAGGACCAGGGCGGCGGCGGCGCCTGCCCCTGCGAGGATCCCGGCCAACCGCCCGCCGCGGATCCGGTAGCGTTTGTGCAACTGGAGCCCACCCTTCCATGGCGGGTCGTGTACGGGGCGATCCCGCCGCGCCTTGTGGCGGCTGCGAGCGCGCCCAGTACCCCGAGGGCGGCCCTTGGCGCACCGGCCGCAGTGAACATCGCCCACGGTGTCCATGGTACCATGGTGGCGGCATCGGCGTCCCGCGGGTACCGCTGGGAGTCCACCATCGGCGACGGCCGGTTGGACCATGCGTCGGCTTCCGACCGGTCATGCCGCGACGGTCATGCCGGTGAACCGGCACAGGCCCTCCGGCCGGAAATGGCTGTGGCCCGGCGCGGCGAATATCCCGCGCGGCCGACAAGGCGCGGATGACGGCGGGTGTGTGGACGGCAGCCTCGAAACTCCTCGGGACCGGCAGGCCGAGCGCCGATGGCGTCTGCGCGGCGGAAGGCAACAGCTGGGCCGGCCGGAGGCAGGCGCGCCGGAGGCTGGGCGGGGGTCGAAGACGGCGGCAGGGCACAACGCGATACGGGTACGGCCAGCATGAGACCTCTGCGCAGCGCGCCGCGGGGCATGCTCCGCGCCCGCGAGGCACTGCCGGAAGGTGGCGCGGGTGCGGAGAAAAGTCGGCCGTCTCCGTAGCTGTCGGAACAGGCTCGCAGCGGCAACCTGGGGGAGGAAGGACGTCGTGCTCAGCATTTCCGAAGGCCTCGCGGGACAGGCCCGGCGACGGCCGGATCAGATCGCGCTGATCTGCGGGGGGGAACGGGTGTCATACGCCGAGTTGGACAGGCGGGTCGACGCCGCGGCCCACCTCCTCTGGAGTCAGGGCGTCCGGCCGGGGGACCGTGTGGTGACCCTGCTGCCCAACGGCCTGACGGCGACGGAACTGCTCTTCGCCGCCGCGCGTTGCGGGGCGGTGATCTGCCCGCTCAACCCACGCTCGACGGCCGCCGAACTGGCCTACCTGCTCGGCGACGCCGGGCCGCGGCTGGTCGTCGGACCGCCGGGGGCGCTGGAGACGGCGGCCAGCGCTCTGCCGCCGGGTACCCGAACGATCGCCGACCTGCCGCCGGGGGACGCGGGGGCCGGCTACTCCCGGCTGCGGGACGAATCGGGTGCGGGCAGGTTCGCGCCGCAGGTGGGGGAGGACGCGCCCTGGCTCCTGGTCTACACCGCGGGTACGACCGGACGGCCCAAGGGCGCTTGGCGCAGCCAGCGCAGCGACTATCTGATGGGCCTGATGCTCGCGCCCGCCGTCGGCATCGGCCCCGCGGACGTCGGCTTGGCCTGGATGCCGCTCTTCCACGTCAACTCGATCTGGGTGACCACTCTCTCGGTCTGTATTGGCACGACCTGTCACATCCATGCCCCGATCCGGTTCCAACCGGCCGCCCTGCTGGCCGATCTGGAGCGCTCGGGCGCCACGTACTCGATGTTCGTGCCCAGCGTGCTGGGCTATCTCGCCGACGCCCTGGAGCAGGGCCAATTGCGCTGCGACCGACTGCGGGTGCTGATGACGTCCTCCGCGCCGCTCCCTCCGGTGTTGCGGGACCGCCTGCTGGCGGCGCTGCCGGCGGTGCAGTTGATCGAGATATACGGGGCGACGGAGATCGGCGCCGCGACGCTGGAACGCCACGAGCGGGGGCAGGAGGGTGGCGCGATCGGCTTCCCCGTGCCGGGGGTGCGGGTCCGGGTGCTCGGGCCCGACCGGCGCCCGGTGGCGCCCGGCGAGGCGGGCGAACTCTTCGTGGAGAGCCCCCAGGGGATGATCGGCTACTTCGGACGGCCGGCGGACACCGAGGCGGTCCGCGCCGGGGAATACATCGGCGTCGGCGACCTGGCGGTGCAGGACGCCTCGGGCCGTCTGCGGCTGGTGGACCGCGTCGCCGATACCATCATCACCTCCGGGGAAAATGTGTATCCGACCGAGGTGGAAGCGGTGCTCATGGCCCATCCCGCGGTGTTCCTCGCCGCGGTGATCGGTGTACCGGACCAGCGGCGCGGTGAGGCGGTCGTGGCGGCGGTGGTCTGCCGGCCGGGCCAGGCGGTCACGGCGGCCGGCTTGGCCGCGCACTGCCGGGCCCAGCTCGCCGCTTATAAATGCCCGCGGAGCATCGCCTTCGCATCCGAACTGCCCCTGAGTCTGACCGGCAAGGTGCTGCGCCGCCGGGTGCGCGATCTGTGGCGGGAGGGTGCGTTGGCCGCGCAGAGCTCCCAGCCGACACTGGCGCCGTAAAGCGGCGGCGCGCCTGCCCGCCGCGCCGCGGGCTGACCGACGGATGAACCGGGGGGGCACCCGTCGGCCTCCACCCGAGGCTGCCGGTTTCCGAACAATCCCCTTGGACCACGGCCCCGGCGGGGGCCGCGGTCGGGACGGCTCCCCGGCCCGCCCGCCGTGAGCGCGCCGTGGCCGCGGCTGTCTCCCGTCCACGGGGCTGGCGGTCTCAAGCGGCAAAACGTCCGACCTCCCGACCGGTGTGCACCTGCTGGCGTCTTGGCGCGGTCCGACCGTCGCCGTCCCTTTGGACCATGCGGACCACGCTCCGCGGTCCAGAGGCGCATGTCGGCGGCCCCCCCCGCGGGCCTATCATCGCTGCCGAGAGGTGAGCGGCGATGATTCGGACGGCGGTAGGGCGCGCGGTGGCTGCGGCGGGTTTGGCGGGGCTCCTGGGGCTGGCGGCCGGTTGCGGCCAGATCACCACGCCGACCTCGGTCGACGCGACGATGCTGGCGACGGCGGGCACCACCGCGACGGCGACCGCGACGCAGCAGCATGTGAACGTCAACCTGTCGATTCTGACGGGTAAGATGTTGGGCAAGGCCGGGTGGCCGACATATGTCCCGGCGGACTTCTCGGTCCCGGCCCACGCGCTGGTCACTGTGACGATCCGTGACTTCGACAACGGTCCGGCGCCGGTGCCGGCGGCAAACCTCAAGGTGCAGGGCACGGTCGGCGGCACCATGACGGTGACCAAAGCCCTGCTTGGAAACGTGGCCACCCTGCCGGCAACGAAGGTGAGTTCCGTCGCGGCGAACGACGTGGCGCACACGTTTACTTCTCCCGGCCTGAACCTTAACGTTCCGGTGCCTCCGTCGAGCACCGTGACCTTCAGCTTTCGCACCGGCGCCGCGGGGACGTACACCTGGCAGTGCTTCGCTCCGTGCGGCACCGGCGCGACCGGTTGGAGCGGCCCGATGGCCGAAAACGGGTACATGCAGGGTGTGATCACCGTCACGGCCTGATGAGGTGGCGGCGCGCGCCGGGAGGCGGGTCGTCCGGCGCGCGCCGCCACTGGACGGAGCGCTTGGCACGCATGGTACAGCCGAACGGTTGCCATGCCTGGACAGAAGCGGGGGACGGCGGGAGCCTGAGGGTGCCGCGCAAACGGGTGCGGCACCCTCTCAGCGTTGTGCCCCCGCCGCCACCAGGGCGCAGACCTCCTCAAGGTTCTCCCAGCCGGGCGTGCCGTTGCCGGCCCGCAGCAGGGCCGTCATGCCCGCCTGTCGCGCGGGGCCGTCCTGCAGCGGATCGTCGCCGACCATGACGCAGGCGCCGGGCGGCAGGCGGAGCAGGGCTGCCGCCTCGGCGAAGTAACCGGCGTCGGGCTTGCAGCGCCGCATATTCTCACTATGCGTGACGAGGTCCCAAGGTATATCCTCAAGTCCGGCCCAGCGCAGGCGCAGCCGGACCACCTCCGGCATGTAGATCGGGGTGGTGGCGACCGCCACGCGCAGCCCGAGGTCCAGGCAGCGCCGGATGCAGCGCCGGGCCTCCGGGAGTTGGCGCGCGGGGTAGCGGAGGGCCTGCAGGCCGCGGCTGTGGTACTCCGCGATACGCCGCCGAACCTCGTGCGTCTCGATGCCCAGGTGCTCGGCGAGATGCGCGCGGAAGACCTCGCCGTTGGTGGCGCTGGGGTGGGGAGCGAAGATCGGGACGGCGGCGGCCATCACCGCGCGGCGGAAGGCATCGGTGTCGGCGGTGCCCCAGGCGGCGGTGAGCGCCTCGACATAAGCATCGAGGAACCCCTCCCCGTCTATGTCGAGCAGGGTTCCGTCCAGATCGAAGAGTACGGCGGCCCATGCCCGGTTCTGTTCCGTCTGGTCTGGGCGCACGGGGGATCCGCTCATGGTGACCGGAGTGCCCGCGCGTGCCGTGGTCGGATCCGCCGCCTCGGTCGGCGTTCCGGGAGTGTGTCGACATTCTTCGGACGAACCGGTCCGTCCGGATATCCCGTTGCGGCTCTGTTGCCCACGTCCGCGCGGCCGCTCCTCCGCCGGCGACTCGCTTGCCATCCGGCTATCGCTTCCCGTTTCCTCGGGCACGTGCGCTGCGGCCGCGGCGTCCGCGTTCTGCCCCACTGCAAGGCCTCCTCCTGGCGGGGCGCCGGGCGCCGCCGCAAGGGTCAGTACACCACGATCGGGCCTGGCTGCCCACGGCCGGTCGGGCCTGGCGGTGTCTTCGCCCGGTGGAGAGTGGAGGGTCGTCCCGGGTCGTTTCCCCGCCTGGGCCCCGCCATTCGGCTGGGGTGCGGCGGTCCGTCGGGCCCCGGCCGGTGGCCGTTCGGGCGCTGTGACGGATGCCGTGCGTCCGTGCCCAAAGGGGGCCGTCCGGCGGAAGCCCCGGCGGCCGCACGGGCGCACAATTCAGTTGTAGACGCCCGCCCGGGGTACGGCGCGGGGCGAAGGGGGATGCGTCCGTGCGCTGGGTGGTGGAGGTCTCCGAGCCCGAGGCGGCGGAGCCGGCGTTGCGTTGGTTCGAGACGGGCCTGCGGGACAGGCTCACTGAGGAAGGACGTCAGAACGGCGGCCCGGCGACGCAGGTGGTGTGGAACCTCTTCCCCGCGGAACGGCCCCGCCCTTACCGGCGCCGGTCGCAGGCGACGTTCGTCGTTGGGGTGACCTCTGGTCCCGCCCCGGGCGATCGGCCCCTGGAGACCCTCTACCCACTGCTCATCCGCTCCCTCGGTAACCTCCTGGTCTACCTGGTGCCGCCCGCGGACGGCACCGGCGCGCCGGCCGAGACGCACTTCGTCACCCTGGAACGCGGCTGCTACGCCGTGGGCAGCGGCGGAGCCGACTACTTCGCCACGGTCATGGAACGGGTGCAGCCGTTGGCCGGATCCCACCTGATCATCGACAACATCTTCGTTCCCGACCTACCCTCTGAATTGTGGGAGGGCAACGAGCGCACGCGCGCCATGGCGGAGGCCTCACGGCGATTGAAGTCGATGGATCTGCTGCCCGCCCCCTTCCCCATCGAGCAACTGCTCTCACCGCGCGACTTTGCCCACCTGCGCCGCATGTTCCAACTGGGTGGGCTGAGCTACGGCAACGTCAGCGTACGCGAGCCTGGCCTCGGCTTCTGGATGAGTGCCAGCGGTGTGGACAAGTCCCACATCGAGCGCATCGGCTCGGAGATCCTGCTGGTGCGCGGCTACGATGCCGCGTCGGGCCGCATGCTGGTCAGCGTGCCGGTGGGCGTGACCCCGCGGCGTGCCTCGGTCGATGCGATTGAGCACTGGATGATCTACGACGGCTTCCCTCAGGTGGGCGCGATCCTGCATGTGCACGCCTGGATGGACGGCGTCCCCAGCACAGAGGTGAACTACCCCTGCGGTACGGTCGAACTGGCCGGGGCCGTGCGGGATCTGGTGGCGGCGGCGGCCGATCCGGGGCACGCGGTGGTCGGATTGCGCAATCACGGGCTGACCATCACCGGCGAGAATCTGCCGGAGATCTTCGCGCGCGTGAGTCCGCAGCTCATCCGCCAGATCCCGATGCGCTGACCCCCCCGGGAGGCGGCCGCCGTGCGTGCGCTGGTGTACCGTTTCAGCCCCGGTGGCTGGTTGGCCGCACGGCACCTGGGCGGACACCTACCCGGGCTGGCGGTTGCCGCCAGCGGTCTTCGCCTTCTGGATATATCGGCCCCGGTGGCCCCTGGTCCGGATTGGGCGGGGGTGCGCGTACGGTTGGCGGGTGTTTGCGGCACGGACGTGGCGACACTGCGCGGGCGGTCTGGCCCGCAACTCTCGCCGTTCGTCTCTTTCCCCGCCGTCATGGGCCACGAGGTGCTCGGGGTGGCCGAGGACGGTCCGTATGCGGGCCAGCGCGTGGTGCTCGATCCGTTCCTGCCGTGCCGCACGCGGGGCCTGCCCGCGTGCCCGGCGTGCGCGGCGGGGCAGACCGCGATCTGCCAACGCTTCGCCGAGGGTGACCTCGCTCCGGGGATGCTGCTCGGTTTCTGCCGCGATCTCCCCGGGGGTTGGACGGAGCGCCTGATGGCCCATAACGCACAATTGCACGCGGTCCCCGATGGTCTGCCCGACGAGACGGCGGTCCTGGCCGAGCCGCTGGCAGTGGCGCTGCACGCTGTGTACAGGGACCCGCCGCCGTCGGGTGCGCGCGTGCTGGTGGTCGGGGCGGGTACCGTGGGCCTCTGTCTGGTGGCGGCGATGCGTCTGTTGGAGACGGGGGCGGAGATCGCCGTGGTGGCTCGCCATCCCCGGCAGCGGGAACTGGCCGCAGCCCTTGGCGCCGATGAGGTGCTCGCCGGCAGCGCGGAGGCGGAGCGGCTGGCCTTGCGCCGGGGCTGGGGCGGCGTGCATGCCGGCCTGCTCGGGACCCGTGGGTTCAGCGGCGGATTCGACCAGGTTTACGACGCGGCCGGTTCCGCCTCGGCCGTGGCGACCGCGCTACGGCTCACGCGAGCGGGGGGGCGGGCGGTGCTGCTTGGCTGCAGCGGGGTCGTGCCGCGTTGCGATCTGACGGCCGCCTGGGCCCACGAGCTGCGGCTGGAGGGCTTCTGCGGCTATGGTGCCGAACCGGCGGCCGGCGGCCGGCACACCATCGACCTGGCACTGGGACTGATGGCCGCGCATCCGGATGTGCCAGTCGGCTCGCTGGTGACCCACCGTTTCCCGCTCGGCCGCTACCGCGAGGCGCTGAAGGCGGCCTTCTTCCACCGCGGCAGCGGTTCCGTGAAAATCTTGCTGCACCCCGATGGGCAAGCCGGCAACTGCTAACAGGACAACCTATTCAACTGCCGCCAAGGCCGACCTTTTCCGCGGTGGCGTTGATCCCGGCGAAGACAAACGCGGGGGTGGCCCTGCCTTTGGTCGCCCAGGCGAAGACCACGCCGAGGCCCAGGAGTATGGCGAGGGTTTGGTCCAGTCCGTCACCGATCGCCTTTGGTCCGTAGAAGAAGAAGGCCACAAGCAGAGCACCCATGACCAGCGTGGAAAACACCGCCCCACACAGGAGCAGACGATGGCGGTGTGGATTCACGTGCACGTGGGGCAGTCTGCGGTGGCCGACGGTGAGAAAGACGGCAGCGGTGAATGAGTCCAGGAAGAACTCGGCGAGGAGGAAGAAACCGGCACTGGAGAGCACCAGGCTGAAGAAGGCGCCGAGCGACGAGACGAATACCTGCACGCCGACGACGATCAGCGCGCTGCCCAAGGTCACGATGATGGCGACATGTGGGACGCGGTATCGGTTGAGTCTCCCGAAGGCGCTCGGGATCAGCCGCTCACGACCCATGGCGTAGAGGGCCCTGGTGAGGATGAAACTAGTGAGCCAAAGGCCGCCGGCGGTCGAAAGCAGTATGGGGATCAACATCAACCACGGTGCGCCCGGCACAAGACGGTGCGCCCACACCGCCAGCGGGTCGACGGAGCCGGCCAGCGCGCGGAGCGGGGTTTCGCCCAGCAGGAGTGGGTACAGGATCGCATAAAACAGGAGCGCGCCGAGCGCGCCGATGATCCCGGCGATGCCGGGGTGGTCGCGCGGCTTGCGGGACTCTTCGGCTGCGTAGCTGTCGATTTCCCAACCGTCGAGGATAGTGGCGGCGACCACCGCGACGAAGAGGATCCCGCCGACAGGCGGCGGGCCGAAGTGGATCGGGACGGCGAGGCGGGGCCAACGGAGGGCCCCGACGACGCCGAAGGCGGCGAGGGACACCATCTCGACGGCGAAGAACACCTGCGTGACACGCGCCGTGGGCTGAGCCCCCAGTAGCAGCGGGACCGCCGCGAACCCGATCCAGAACAACGTCACGGCCAGCTGGACGAACGCCGGGGCGATGTACCCGGGTGCGATCAGCGCCAGGGTGTAGGAGCCGGCCGGTATGGCGATCGGCGGTATCGACAAGAAATAGGCCAGGATCAGGATCCATGCCTGGTAGCGGGACGCGCTCCTGCCGATGATCCGCGCCGACCAGTGGTAGGAGGCCCCCGAGTGCGGGAAGTGCTGGTTGAGCAGGCGGAACAGGAAGCTGGAGATGATGAACGGTACAGCGAGGATGCCGATCGCCAGGAGGCTCCACCAGCCGGCCTGCGCGGCCATCACCCCACCCGTGGCGGCCACCGAGAACATCGGCCCGACACTGGACACCGACAGCGGTACCAGGTCCCGCAGGCGGAACGCCTGGGCCAGCCGGGGCGCGTCTCCCGCGGGGTCAGCACGCAGCTTCAGAAACCATGCGGCGCTTCCGCTGCCGCCCTCAGGCCGCAGCGGAAGCGCCGCTTCCCCCCCTTACCGCAGGCGTCGGGCACGCTCCTGGTCGCGGGTCCGGGGAGACGACTGTCCGCAGTCTGCCCCCTGCCCGCACCCGCGCCATCCCACCTCGGCGGGGACGCGCAACGCTACCTTACACTCTGCCCGCGCACTGTTCCAAGTGCACGGGTGGTCGGACCGTCACGGCCGAGTGGAGGCACCACCGCGGGAAATGGGCTCTTGCTGCCGCAGTCGAACTTCCCGCCCCCGGGACCCGTCCGCCACTGAAGGCCACGTCCCCGTTCAGGGGGTGGCCTCGGGACTCCACCGAGCCACCGTACGTGCGTCGACGCCGCCGGGCTGCAGGGATCGTTGACCGTCGACGGGGCCACGTCGCCGCTCGGGAATAGGGAGGCGACTCGACTGCCGCGGCGGGTAGCGTCAGCGGAGCGGCGGCCGCCCGGCCAGACCCTCCGGTGCCTGCGGGGCGGTGGAACGCGGCTCGGCGTCCCCGGGGGGGGCCTGCGCCCCGCCGAGCACGGCCCCAGGCGATGCCCCCAGGGCCGCGAGCACCGCCAGCGCAGGCTTCAGGTGGCGCGCCGGGATGGCCAGCGCCATACCGCAGGGGCTGCCGCCTTCGGGGGCTGCGACGATGTCGCAGCCGTATCCCGCCTCCTGAAGCAACCGGAAGGCGCGGGCGAGGGCGGTTGGGCCGGGGAAGATCAGGCGCGGCTCAGGCACGGCTGGTCGCCTGCCGCAGGCCGGCGGTATCCGGGTGGGCCGCCAGGTGTGAGACGGCCTCCACCGCGGCTGCGATCTCGGCGTCCGTGGTCGCCGGGCCGGCAGAGAAGCGCACGGTGCCGTCGGGCAGGGTGCCCAAGGCCCGGTGGGCAAGGGGGGCGCAGTGCAAGCCAGCGCGTGCGCAGATGTCGAAGTCGCGGTCCAGCGATTCTGCGGCCGCCGCCGCATTCCAACCGTCGATGGTGAAAGAGACGACGCCCACACCGGCGCCGGGATCGGAGGCCGTGTACAGACGCACGCCCCGGATGCGGCGGAGCCCTTCCTGGATGGCGGCCTGCAGTTCGACTTCACGGGCGCGCGTTGCCTCGATTCCAGTGGTGAGCAAATGCTCTGCGGCGGCGCCCAGGCCGAGGATGCCCGGCGTGTTGAGGGTGCCCGCCTCGAAGCGCTCGGGGGTCTCCTCCGGTGGCTCTTGGCGCTCGGAGTCGAATCCGGCACCGCCCAGGAGCAGGGGCTGGAGTTCGGTGCCCCGCCGAACATAGAGGAGTCCCACGCCCTGCGGCCCGAGCAGTCCCTTGTGCCCGGGGCACGCCCAGAGGTCGATGGGTAGGGTGTCCAGGTGCAGCGGGATGTGGCCGGCGGTCTGGGCGCCGTCGACCAGGAAGCGGATGCCGCGCGTGCGGGCGATCTCTCCGACCTCGACCACCGGGCAGATGGCCCCGGTGACGTTGGAGGCGGCGGTGAGCACGATCAGGATGGTGTCGGGCCGGATCGCAGCCAGGACGTCGTCCGGGGAGAGGGGGGCCTCGCCCGCGGCCGGCAGGACGGTGACACGGCCGCCGGTGCGCCGCTGCCAGTCCCAGAGCGGCCGGAGCACCGCGTTGTGCTCCCATGTGCTGCAGATGACGTGTCCGGGGCCGGGGAGACTACCCGCGATCGCCTGGTTCAACGCGGCGGTGGCGCCGGAAGTGAAGCACAGCCGCGACGGATCGGCCACCCCCAGCAGGTGTGCCAGGGCGGCCCGCGCGGCATAGACCGCCAGCGTGGTGCGCACCGCCAGGCGATGCCCGCCGTGGCCGGGGTTGCCGTTGTACGTGCCCAGGCTCTGGGCCATGGCCTCTCCCACGCCCGGGGCCTTGGGGTTGGCCGTCGCCGCGTTGTCCAGGTAAATCACGCTCGTCGTCGCCGCCTTCCGGAATTTCAACGTGTCGGAGTGGGAGTGCCGGCTGCCGGGGCGGCCTGCGCCTCCCCGAAGAGTCCGGTGGAGATGTACCGTTCGCCCGTATCGGGAAGGACGACGACCACTGTCTTGCCGGCGAATTCCGGCCGTGCCGCCAGGACCGAAGCGGCGTGCGCCGCCGCGCCCGAGGAGGGGCCGGCCAGGATACCCTCCTTGCGTGCCAGCCTGCGCGCCGCCTCCAGGGCGTCCGCCGTTTGCACCTGCAGGACCTCGTCCAGGACGGAGCGGTCGAGAATCTCGGGGATGAAGCCGGCGCCGATGCCCTGCAACGGATGCGGGCTGTGCGTGCCGCCGGAGAGCACTGGGGAGGCGGCGGGTTCGACGGCCGCGATGTGGATGGCGGGCTTGCGCTGCTTCAGCAGGCCGCCCGCGCCGGTGACCGTGCCACCGGTGCCCACGCCGGAGACCAGGGCATCGATCTGCCCGCCCGTCGCCTCCCAGATCTCCTCGCCGGTCGTCTCCCGGTGTACGGCCGGGTTGGCGGGGTTCCGGAACTGGCGGGGCACAAAGGCCTTCTGTTCGGCGGCCAAGGCATCCGCGCGGGCGATCGCGCCCCGCATCCCCTCCTTGGCCGGGGTGAGCACAAACTCCGCGCCGTAGGCTGCCATGATGCTGCGGCGCTCTACGCTGAAGGACTCGGGCATCACCAGGACCAGGCGGTAGCCGCGCACCGCCGAGACCATGGCCAGGGCGATGCCGGTATTGCCGCTGGTAGCTTCGATGATCGTGTCGCCCGGATGCAGGCGCCCGTCGCGTTCCGCGGCGGCGATCATGGATAAGCCGATGCGGTCCTTGACGCTCCCCCCCGGGTTGAAGGACTCCAGTTTTGCCAGGAGGCGCGCATTGGAACCGAAGGCATGGAGCTCGACCAGGGGGGTGTCTCCGATCAATCCGGTGATGTCCTTCGCGACACGGCTCATCTTCACATCCGTCCCTCTCTCTGCGGCATTTGCTGCCCGGACATCCCGCCGCGGGGTTCCTGCTTCAGCGCCGACCGCCCCGCTGCCTCGACGCAGCGCGCCTGCCTGGCGTTGTTGCGGCCCGCCGGGTGCGGGCCCGGACACGCCCTGCGCGGCGGGCACCGGCGGTACGAGCGGCTGCCCGCCCACGGTTACGCGGGTACCGGCACGCGACACGCACCACCCGGCGCCAAATGCCACAATCCCGCGAGGAATTCGGAAATGAATTTACGCCCCGTGCGGGAACCAGTCAACAGCTATCGGGCAGGCAGCGGTGAGGCCGTTCGGACGTCCACGGGGCACCGAGCGGACAGGAGGCCGGAGCAAGGGGACTTCTTTGCGTGTCCGGGATTCCCTGGCCCGCGCGCTTTCAGCCCAGCGCTAAGGCGCTGCCATGAAACAACTTTTCCTCGGGCGGGGCGCACGGGAGTCGTGACGCCAAGCGTCGCGACTGTGCGACCGACCGTCACAGGCTTGTACCCGTTGGTCTCGCGGGATGTGACCTCGGATCGCGGCGATACAACCCCAGCAAATCATGCGGAGCGGGTGCCTACTTAAACTAAGCAGGCCCACCTTGTTTGATGACGGCTCCTAAGTCATTCCGGCGCGGGATGACGGAGTGACGCGTGTTTGGCGTGGGTCTGGCTTTTTTGTCGCGCCGGTGTCGCCGCGCCGTCCGGGTCGCCGGCCAGTTGCGCAAGCGCTGCAGGCCGATCGCGAAATGCTGTGGAAAGCAGTGCGGAGGCGCGGACGGCAACCCGTCGGAGCACCATCGTGACCGTAAAGCAGGCGGCGCATGTAGTGCAACCGCCATTGCTGGCGCCGGAGAAGGGCAGGCAAAACCGAGCGCTGACGCTGACGCACTGGCCTTGTACCGCAAAGAGACGATGGAGCGTTGGCGGCGGGCGGGACAGGTCCAGCCTGTGCCCTTGTGCCGTGCGCCGCGCCAACCGTACAAACACTGATCAGGCCGGGAACGGTTGCCCCGGCGCCGTGGGGGATGCGGGAAGATGTCAGATGTACCGCTGGTGGACGCGCTGTTCCGTGGTGCAGTGTCCTTGGAGCACCGGGCCGGTTGGGTCAAGCCGTGGCGCGTCCCGTACAGGGATGTGGCACTGTTCCCGCCGGACGGACTCGGTGGCAAGGCCGAGATCCCGGCGGGCGTGCGCCTTGAGTTTGATAGCCAAACGACCGCTGTCACGGTCGGCATTGTGCCGAGTACCCAGCCGACCGCGCTTGACTGCGTGGTCGACGGGCGCCTGGTCGAAAGCCGGACTATCCCGCCCGGCGAGTCGACGGCGCGCTTGGAGGGATTGGACCCCAGGCGCAAGCGTATCGCGGTCTTTCTGCCGCACACGGTGCCGGTGCGGTTGACCGGCCTGTCGGTCGACGTCGGCGCGGACGCCGAGTCCTCCGTTCGGGACCGACCGCGCTGGATCACCTACGGCAGTTCAATCACCCAATGCGCGGCCGCGGCCAGTCCTGCCCAAACCTGGCCGGCCCTGGTGGCACGACGCCATGGTCTCGACCTCACCTGCCTCGGCTTCGGCGGCCAGTGCCACATCGAGCCGATGGTGGCCCGCATGATTCGGGATCGGCCGGCTGAGCTCATCTCGCTGTGTCTGGGAATCAACGTGTACGGGGGGGCGAGCCTGGGGCCGCGCACGTTCGGAGCCGCCGTGCTCGGCTTTGTGCGCATTGTGCGCGAGGGTCACCCCGGCGTGCCCGTGGCCGTGATCTCGCCGATCTTCTCACCGCCACGCGAGACTGTGCCCAACCGCGTCGGCCTGTCCTTGATCGCCATCCGCGAGGAGGTGGGGCAAGCCGTGGCGACCCTGCGGTCCTGCGGCGACCCCGACGTACACTACGTCGACGGGCGCGAACTCTTCGGGGAGGAGCACGCGGAGCATCTCCCCGACGCGCTCCATCCCGATGCGGAGGGCTACCGCATCCTGGCCGCCAACTTCTCGCGCTCGGTTGCCGGTCCGGTATTCGGTCAGCCGTAGCAGGGGCCCACCCGCCAGGACAGCGTCGTCGCCGGTGAACATGTTGAATCGCAGGCAATTGCGGATATAGGACCAAATCGGCTTGTACGTCCGCCAGGGAGTATGCGGACGCCGGGGGGGCCTGCGGACCGCACCCGCCGTCCATCCCGTGGTGGCGCTGAGTCTGCAGATCACAGATGGCCGTACTGGAGCGGCCATGGCCTTCTCCGGCGACACCGCCTGCGAGCCTGCGCTCGCGCCGTTGTTCCGTGGTGCCTTCATCCTGGTTCACGAATTCGCGCTCGGGCCGCGGCGGCTGCTCCGCGAGCAGAACCGCGCCCTGCATTCAGGCGCCCAGGGTGCGGCGGAGATCGCGGGGAGCGCGGCACCTCCACCTGGTGCATGGCGGCGGGGATGCGGCGGCATCCCTGGACACCGCGCGGGCGATCTCCCGCGCCACTGACCTGGCCCCGGCCCAGGGAGCCGGCAAAGTCGTCCAGTGGGCCAAGCGGCGGGGGGCCCGGACGGTCGTGACCCACAAACGCTGGTGGTGGGCACCCGCCCTGACCTGACTTTGCCGGGATCCTGGGCCCCGGCCGG
>JAJZMB010000006.1 GCA_021803205.1 Bacillota bacterium
GGAATGCTACTGACCGAGCGCAAAGAGACCGAACAGAGGTCGGAGTGACCGCGGTGAATGAGACGAGGTGGCAGGTGGCGGCAGGGAAGAGGGGGTGGGCGCGGTAAGGCGAGGGCCCGGGTGAAGGTGGGCCGGCGGGTCCGAAGCGCCCAGTGGCGGGCGGTCAGAAGAATCCGGCGGGGGGCGGGAGCTCCGCCCTCGCTGGCGGGATCGAGGTGGACATGCGAAGCCCCACCATCCAGCTGTCCGTCGTGACAGAAGGCAACTGGAGGCGGGGCTTCAGCGTACCAAGCATGGTCATCGTACTGTGGTGGCTGCTGGAGTGCAAGCTCTGGCAGGCCGAAGCGAATCTCCTGCTGGCACAGTGGCCGCAGCGGACGGGTCGGGTGTGCCCGCACTGCGGCAAGCCGGCACTGGTCGGGCACGGGCGGCGGTCGCGGACGGTGCACCGCGGGGCGGAGCCCGGGAAGCGCTGGCCCGTGTGCAAGGTGCTGGAGTTCGAGGTGCAGCGGGTGCGCTGCCGGGCCTGCAGGCGGTGCCACACGCTGCTGCCGGCGTTCGTGGCGCGCTATCAACGGCATCCGAACCGGGTGCGGCAGGAGGCGTGGGAGCGGCGCGAGGCGGGTGACAGCTGGAGCGCTGTCCTGCAGGCACTGCGGTCGCTGGGGGTGCCACTGGGGACGGCGACCTCGCCGCGGCGGTGGGTGGCGGGACTACGAGCGCGGATGGGGGCGGTGCTGGAGGGGCTGCAGCCTCGGCCGCAGCAGCCGGACGGAGATCCGTACTACGGGAGCGTGGCCGAGTCGGGAAGCTGGGCGGCGCTCAAGGACCGGGTCCGGTGGGCGGCGGCCGCCGCGGGCTGGGAGCCGCCACGCGCCGGCGAGGAGCTGGCAGCCGCGAACCGTTTGGGCCGCGGCCAGTGGGCGCTGTGAAAGGGAGCGGTGGTGGGCGGGCCCCGCCTGTGGGCGCGACCCCGCCTTGGACCGGCACCCGGGTGCCGGGGCGCCCCCGACGGGTGCCCCGTGGCGTGTTCGCATCGGGGTGATCGGGGCGGCGGCCGGTGGGCTGTCGCCGTGAGCGCGCAGCCTCGCGAATCCACCCAATTCGGTCGGGGGGAGGTTGTCCCGTCGCGGAAGCTCTCGCCCCGGAGACGGCGGGAAGCGCCGGCTCCGGGAGGGGGCCCGCGATGCGCGACGAGGAGCAGGACCCGCGTCTGGAGGAGGCGCTGGCCCGCTACGAGGCGGTGGCCCCGTATCTGCGGCGCCGGCGCGGGGATCCGGGGCCGGGGCTGGGTTCCCTGGCCGGGGTTCCGCTGGCCTGGACGGGAGGGGCATTTCGGCCCCGGTCGCGGGCGCAGCTCTACCGTTACCTGAAGGCGGCGCGGGAGGGGCGGCTGCCGGCGCTCTACCGCAAGGAGCGCAGGGACAAGGGCCGGCGCACGGCGATCCCGCCCGAGCTCTTCGCCCAGTGCTGCGCCCTGCGGCAGAAGTTTCCTCATATGGGCAGCGCCCAGATCATCGAGACCCTGGTGGCCGAGGAGGTGGCCGGGGCCGAGCATCTGGCAGCCTCGACACTGCGGCGCTGGCTGCGGGAGGAGCACCTGCCGCGGCAGGGGGCACGGACGGCGGCGGGACAGAGGTCCTACGTGCGCTGGGAGGCCGCGGCGCCGAACGAGCTGTGGCTGGCCGACGCCACGCCGGGCCCCTTCCTGCCCCATCCGGAGCGCGCGGGCAAGTTCCGGCAGACTCAGTTGCTGCTGCTGGAGGACGCGCACAGCCGCCGGGTGGTGGGCGGCGGGTTCTACTGGAATCAGCAGCTGCCCGCACTGGACGACAGCTTCTATCGGGCCACCCTGGCGTGGGGCATCCCGACCCAGGCCTATGTGGACCACGGCAGCATTTTTATCTCAAGGCACTTCCGCCGCGTCTGCGCGGACCTCGCGGTGGGGCTCATCTATGCACGGAGCCCGTGGGCCAAGGGGAAGATCGAGCGAATCATCCGCAGCGTGCAGGACGCCACCTTCGCCCAGTTCCGTGACCTGGTCGATCGCGGCGAGGTCACCGATCTGGCCGGACTCAACGCGCATCTCTGGCTCTGGCTGGACCAAGTCTATCACCGCCGCGTCCACTCCCAGACCGGGGCCCCCCCGGCCGAGCGCATGCCGGAGGCTGTCCGCCCGGTCCGCGACGTCGCCGCGCACGAGCAGACCTTCCTGTGGCAGGCCACCCGGACCGTTCGCCGCGCCGGGTGCACAGTGGACCTCTTCGGCAATACCTACGCCCTGGGCGATCCGGCCCTGGCCGGGACCCGGGTCCAGGTCCGCTACAACCCCTATCGCCTGCAGACCGTCGCCATCTGGCACGCGGGCCGCTTCCGCCAGACCGTCACCGCCGGGAAGCTGCAGCGCGAGCGCCACCCCCATGTCAGCCGCCTGCCCGAGCGCGGATCCGTCAGCGAGCCCACGACGCACAACCAGCTCTCCGCCCTGCGCCGCCGGGCCGCAGGGGAGCGGGACGGCACGTCCGTGTCCTTCGCCGGCGCCGTCCCGCCCCGGCGTCTCTCCGATCTGCTGTCGGAGGTCCTGGGCCGGGCCCTGGAGCCCCGGGAGCTGCAGGCCTGCCGCCGGCACTGGCAGCGTTACGGCCCGTTCGATCCCCAGGCCTACCGTCCCGCCCTGCAGCGCTGCGTCCAGCAGAAGGGCGCCGCCCACCACGTCTCGGTCTACCTCGACCTCTGCCGCCCGGAGGGGGATCTGTGATGCCGGCCTTCACCAAGGAGATCGATGAGCTGCTCCCCACGACCCAGTGGCCCGAGCTTCAGGCCCGCCTGCGGCACACCGTCACCCAGTGCGGCCTCTGCGTCCTCAGCGGCGACCCCGGGGTCGGCAAGACGGCCGCCGTGCGCGCCTTCTGCCAGACCCTCGACCCCGCGACGCATCTGATCCTCTATCTCGCCGACACGACCCTGACGCCGCGCACCCTCTATCGCCTTATCGCCGCCCACCTCGGCCTCGAGGTCCCCTGGTCCGCCAGCGAGTGCGCCCGCGCGGTGCGCCATGTCCTGCTCGGCCGCCGGCAGGCCGGCGTCACCCCCGTGCTGGTCCTCGACGAGGCCGACGAGCTGCCCACCGCCACCCTCGCCGAGCTCCGCCTCCTGCAAAACGGCGAGATGGACCGCCGTTCTCCCGCCGCCGTGATCCTCGTCGGAGCCCCGCTCCTCCGCCAGCGCCTGCGCCTGGTCACCCTCGCCGCCCTCGCCCAGCGCGTCACCGCCAGCTATCACCTCGTCGGACTGACCGCCGCCGAGACCGCTGCCTACATCGCGCTCCAGCTCGGCCTGGACGGCACGCCCGCCGTCACCTTCACCCCTGCCGCCGTCGAGGATGTCTTCCATCTCACCCGCGGCGTGCCCCGCCTCATCAATCGCCTGTGCCAGACCGCGCTGCTGGCCGCCACCAGCAGCGAGCTCCCCGTCGTCGAGCCCCGCACCGTCAAGGCGGCCGCCATGGACTGTGGTCTGGCCTGACGACCGCCCACCCATCTCCCCGGGAGGTGTCCGCCGTGCACCGCATCTCGCTGGACGACGCGCCCCAGGTCGTGCTCGGAGCCGAGTTCCTCGCCGAGGACCCCCGCGATCCCGTCTGGCCCGTCCCGCGCTTCCGCCTCCGCATCCGCACCAGCTACGACTCCGGCGTCATCCTGGACATCAGCAACCCCCGCACGCTCGAACTCCTCGCCGCCGCGACGCGCACCCTGCTGCGCGCCTACCGGGACAGCCTCCACTCAACCCCCCTCAAGACCGCCAAGCCCCGCAAGCCCACTCAGCGCCGCCCCACGCCCCGTGCCTTCCCCGGAATCTGAATAACACCTGCAGCCCGCGGACACTTCTGTGACCGCGGGCTCCTTTCTTGCCACGCGTTGTCTCATCTATCCTGAGCAGATTATTCTCAAATTCAGTGATCGGTAACAGAAGTG
>JAJZMB010000143.1 GCA_021803205.1 Bacillota bacterium
GCTCCAATTCGGAGAGCGTGGCCACCACCGGGGCAAGGGCCGCGGCGGCCGCCAGTTCGGCCGTCGCGGCTGTGCCATCGCGCAGCAGGCGGCGCAACCAGGGGATGGGGGAGGCGAACCGGCCGGGATCCAGCACCGTCAGATCGGCCACGCGCTCCTCGCCGGGAGCGGCGGCCGCGCCTTGGCGCATGAGTCCGAGGGACGGGCCGCGACCTGGGGTGTCGAAACGGACGAAGCGCAAGGCATCCGCTGGTGCGAGCTCCACGTGTGGGGCGCCGCGGCCGGATCCAGCCGTCGGATTTGCCCCGCGCTGCGCCCGCGCCACCGCGCCCGCTTGTACACCGGGCGTCGGGACAGGTGCGCCCGCACGTTCGGCTGCCAAAGCCCGGACCTGGGCCGCAAGCGCCTCATCGATGGCCGCCATGTGGCTACCGATCTCGATGTGCAGGTTCTCCGCCAGCAGGCGAAGGACATCATCCGTCCCGATCCGGAGCTCGTGTGCCAATTGATAGACGCGAATCCCGCGCGGCACGGGCATCCCTCCTCGAAAGACGCAGCCGGGGCCGGAAGTTCGGCCTGCAGGGAGTGTTGCCGAACGCGGACTCCAGAGCGCCGGAGAACCGTGGACCCTTGGGGACGACGGGCATCGCAGCCGTGGCCGCGCAAAAGCGCACTCTTGCAGTGGCTACCTGATACTGCAAGCAGGGGTACAGGTTCAGCGACCGTGCGTTGTGCTCGCCGTGGTCGGGAACCCGAAGCCTGATTGCGGCGCTAAAGGGTCGGACCGATCCGCCAGAGGCCGAATTCGTGATGTCCCAACACTTCACTCCGGGTGAGGCGCCCCTCGCAGGCGCGCACCACCTCGCCGAACAGGCGGGCGCCCGCAGCCTCGACGGACTCCCCGCGGTCGATGATGCCGCCGGCGTCGAAGTCCATGTTGTCGCGCATGCCTTCGAACATGGCGGAGTTGGTCGCGATCTTGATCACGGGCGCGATGCAGGAACCGGTCGGCGTACCGCGGCCGGAGGTGAAGACGACGATCTGGCTGCCGCCGGCGATCATGCCGGTGAGTTGCTCGATGTCGTGCCCCGGCGTGTCCATCCAGATCAGGCCGTGCCTGCTCGGCCGCTGCCCGTATTCCACCACGTCCGCCAGCGGGCGGCTGCCGCCCTTGTGGGCCGCGCCGAGGGATTTCTCCTCGATGGTCGTCAGTCCGCCGGCGATGTTCCCCGGTGATGGGTTGCCCCCGCGCATGTCGTAGCCGGTGGCCAGGACGGCCTTCTCGTAGCGGTCGATCACCTGGTACACCTTCTGGGCCACCTCGGGTGTGGCGGCGCGGGCCGCCAGCAGGTGCTCGGCCCCGATGAGTTCCGTTGTCTCGGCCAGGATCGCCGTCCCGCCGCAATCGACCAGCATGTCGGCGCAGTATCCCACGGCGGGGTTGGCGGAGATGCCGGAGCAGGCGTCCGAACCACCGCACTCCGTCCCAAGGATCAGTTCGGACAGGGGCACGGGAGCGCGGCGCGCCTCGGAGGCGTCCTGCAGCATCAGCGCCGCGGCGCGGGCCGCGTCCGCGGTGGCGCGGAGCGTTCCGCCGGATGACTGGATCAGCACCAGTTCGACGGGCTTGCCCGTGCGTTGGGCGATCCCGTCGGCGACGATCCGTGCCGAGGCGGCCTCGCAGCCCAGGCCGCAGACGACGACGCCGTAAACGTTGGGATTGCTGCCGTAGCCGATGAAGGTGCGCATCGTCTGCTGCAGGTCGAGGCCGGTCTGGCCGCAGCCGTGCTGGTGGCCGACGTAGACCGCCCCGCGCGTGATGGTCGCCGCGTTCTGCGCGATCTGGTTGGCGCAGGTGATGGTGGGCAGCAGCAGGACGTGGTTGCGCACGCCGACTGTTCCGTCCGCCCGTCGGTAGCCCCAAAACTCAGATTCCGTCATGCCTTGCACCCCCGGGGGTGGAACTTGGCGCGCGCTCCCGGCACCAGAGCGCGACGGGCGTCGCGTCGCGCCGGACCGCATCCATGCCACACTTCGCGTGGGCTGCGGCACTGCCCTGCCGGATCCCGCAGCGGCATGATGGCGTCATTGCGGCGGCGGGCCTCCGGCTGCAGGGCCGGACAATCGGGAGAACGGTCGATGCCGCACTCGCTGAACAGCCGAGGTCGCAATCGCTCTCGGGGCAAGGGCTTCCGCCGCAGAGCCCGCATGGCCCTCTCCCGGCGCTCCGGTGTGCTCTGGCGGATGCACGCCGGGATGAGGCGCGGTACCCGGGGATACCGGGATGGCAGGGACGGGGCGCCCGAGGGGCGCCCCGTCCCTGCCATCCCCGGCACACGCCCCGCCGCAAGCGCCGGACGCGGCCCGCTCACCAATTGGCTTTTGCGCTGCTGCCCTGATTGATGGCGTGGTAGCTCAGCTTGGTCGTATGGAACCCGGTGAAATCCGTGAAACCGGCGTAGCCCTGCAGCGTAGCGGCGTGTGAGCAGGCGCACAGGCCCACATAGTAAGTGCCGGTGATCATGTCTGGAATCGCGCCCTTGGGCGCGTTCTTGGCCATCACCCAGGTGTTCTTCGCGCTATCCACGCTGCCGGCCCCGAGCGGGATGGTCTGCGTGTTGCCCCACGTCTTGCCGTCGCTGCTGTCGCTGAGGACGATCTGCTTGCCCGGTTGGTACACCATCTTGAGGAAGATGGGCGTCGAGGCCAGGGCATCCGCGGTGGCGTGCCCGCTGCTGGCGTTGTTGGCCACGGGGCGGTACTGCAGCTTGGCGCCCTGGCTGACGGTTGTGACGAAGGCATAGTTCGGGGAGCCCGGATCCAGTGTCTGGCGGATCATGATGCCGGCCTTGGCCGCCGCGTTCGTCGGGCTCATGTAGCCCACCTGCACGCTCCACGTCCCCGCGCCACTGGCCTGCTCCGCGAACAGGCTGAAATCGTCGTGCTTGTTCCAAATATCCCGGCCGTAGCTGACCATCTCCAGCAGCATGCTGTCGCCGCTGCCGCTGGTCGCATACATGCTCCAGGGTGCCGTCGGCTGCGCCCGCGCCACGTCGATGGGCCAGGACGGCGTGCCGGTCGCCGGTAGGAGCTTCACGGGCGCCGCGGCGCTGCTGGACCCGCCGGCGGCGCTCGAATTGGCGGCGGTCTTGGTCGTGCCGCACGCGGCCAGGGCCGGCAGCGCCACTGCACCCGCGACCGCGCCCAACGCGAAACGCATCGCCCGGCGACGGTCGACCACAGTGTTCGACGACGTATCCGCGACGGTTGGCGCCAATGGATTCGTACCCCCTTCGTCCGTTCGCGCGCGGTCTGACGAATGCCCGCCGGAGCCGGCACAACGAGGCGCCGTTTCCAGCCCGGCACCCTCCGGTGGCGCCGCGCCCCGTCCCCCCGCACAGACGCCGCATGGACCGCGACGTCAGTCGCTCCGCACGTGGCGCGCATCCCTGAACCCGCTGCGAGACGACGACAGATCGGGTGCCAGGTTGCACCGTACAATCAGCATGCGCATCCGGGTCGAGCCGAGTGGTCGGTCAAATACGCGCGTGCCGGAAACCACCCCGCGACGGCGCATCCCCGACACCCAGAATCCACCGATGGAGAGCACAGACAGATACACGTATAAGGACGTCGCGCACCACGGCACCGCTCTCCTCGGGATGGTTTGCGCCGCGCGGGGTCGCCGGTGGTTGTCGTGTCCCTCCCGGCCGCACCCCCTTGGAAGAGCCCGCTTCCGTTCTCATGCTTCGGTCTTCGTCGTGCTTTCGACGGTGGGCGCGGGCTTCCTGCATTGTGCGGAGATTGCGGGTAGGCCGTGCTCACCCGCTGGATCACCCACAGTTGATCACCCATAGGAATGGATCTCGGTCTGGATCTCCGCCGGTGGATCGCGGGTGGAGTGCGTGGCGCGGCGGCACGGGTGAGCGACCCGGTTCGAGCGGGGTTTGAGCGCGGTCGTGCCTGTGCCGTCGGCGGTCGGCGCAGGGTGCGCCGCCGGCCCCGGCGACGGGGCAGCACGCATAGCGCAGGGTCCCACGGGGAGCCGCGGCGCTGCGCGGATGACCGCCGCGTGGCGCAGGGCGCCGCTGCGGCCGCTATGTATCCGGAGCAGGCGCGGGATGCGCCGACGACGATCCCAGGGCCCGAGGTCCTGCCGCTGTGCGCGCAGGCCTCAGCGCAGGCGTGTCCGGGTGGGAGCCACCTGTGCCGCCTTCAGTTCGCGGAGAGGGTAGAAGGTATCCCGCCAGCGCACGCCGCCCCTGATCAGGGTCAGCCAGGCGGAGCGCAGTGCGGCCCAGGTCAGAAGTGCCTGGGCCAAGGGGTAGAGAAGGCTGAGCCACCAGGGGAAATCAGCCAGCATTTCCTGGCCGGCGACCCACAGGGAAGCGCTGGAGAGTGCCGCGGCGGCCATCCAGGGCAGCCGGTGCCAACCGGGCGCAAAGATGACCCCGATCCATGGTCCGAGCGTGATGGCGGTGACCCCCAGCGCCGTCATCAGCAGGGGGCCGGCGCGGTAGTCGAACATGGCGAAGGCGTTCTTTTCGAGGCCGCGCACCGCGGCCAACACGTCCGGATACCACTGCAGTTGGAGCTGCGGGGGCTCATGCCCGTCCATGGAGCGCCCGCCGCCCATGACCATCATCTGGCGATATCCCGCCGATTTGAGCAATCGCCCGAGCACAATGTCGTCGGCCACGGCGAGTGGCAGCCCGGCATGACCGCCGACCTCGAGGTAGGCGGCCCGGCGCACCAGATTGAAGGCGCCGACGCCCACCGAAACCCTGCGGTCGCTGCGCGGGGCGTGCCACGGCCGGAGCCAGAGGGTGAGGACCAGGGCGTACCAGGCCAGGAAGAGGCGCAGCCAGATTCCGGAGGCAAGCAGGGCCGGAACGGCGGTCAAATGGTCGAGGCCCTCCCGGTCACAGAGCACCACCGCCCGCCGCAGGGCGCTGGGCGCGAAGCACACGTCGGCATCGGTGAACAGGAGCCATTCGCTGTGCACCGTCGCGGCCGCGAGGTGCAGGGCATGATTCTTGCCGAGCCAACCCGGGGGCAGTTCGCGGACGCGGAGCACGGTCAGGCGTTCGTCCCTGGCCGCCAGGCTGCCCAGGATGTCGCCGGTGCGATCGGTGCTGCGGTCGTCGACGGCGACGACGCGCAGGCAGGGGTAGTCGCAGGCCAGGATGGATCCGACAGCCGCCCCGACGGTGGCCTGCTCGTTGCGTGCCGCAACGATGACCGTGACGGTCGGCCAGGTGTACGGCCCGCGTTCCGGATCGGCCGGGAGGTCGGCGAGGCGGCGCACGCGTCGCAATCCACCTCGGGCGACCAGCATCTCTACGCCCAGGCAGACAAGCCAGAGCGTACCTCCGGCGGACCACCAAGTCAGGAGCCACCACCCCATCCCGACCGCCGCCTGACGCAAGCTGACACCCCCGGTTCCAATCTTGCACGGTCGGTGGGTCAGAGGTAAAGCGGTCGCTTTGTCCAGAGGTTCCGGCCTCCCGGCTTCGGGGCGCGGCGCCGGGAAATCCGCGGCCGGCAGGTCTAGCGGCCTGCGACGGGAACCATGGCGGTATCGGGGTGGATGCGCGGCGCGCGCATCCGGGGGGGTGTTGGCGGCATTGCTTTACGAATGGCGCACCTATCACGTGCGGGCGGGCTGCATGGACCGGCTGCACCGCAGGTTTGCGGAACATACCTGCCGGCTCTTTCTCCGCCACGGCATCCGCCAGGTGGGGTACTTCGTCCCCGTCGGCGCCGAGGGCCCGCTGCGCTACCTTTTGGCCTACCCGGACCGTGCGGCGCGCGATGCGGCCTGGGATGCGTTCCGCTCGGATCCCGAATGGCAGGCGGCGAAGGCGGACAGCGAGAGAGAGGGGCCGCTGGTCGAGCGCATCGAGAGCGTTTTCCTGGCGGCCACCCCATACTCGCCCCAACCGTGAGCGGTGAATCCACCGCGTCCCGGCACGAGGCGATCGCCGCCCGGGCCCGGGCGTACCTGGACGGGGCGTTCCGCGAACTCCCGGCCGGCCGGCGGCTCGGCCCCCGGCTCACGGGCGCCGCGGTCCTGGTATTGGGTGCCCATCCCCTGGGGCTGGCCGGAGGGCGAACGCCCCTGCACGTCGAGATTGTGTTGACGCCCCAGGAGTGGGGGCGCCTGCACACTGAAGCCGGCGCTTCCGAATTGGGATTCTTCGACCCCAGGCCGCCCTCGCCGGCCCTGGTGCGGCTACGCGGTTCGGAATGGTTGCGGGATCGCTTGGCGCATCCCGCGGAACTTTGGCTGCGACAGCGGGCCGCGATCGTCCAGGACCCGGCCGGCCTGGTGGCCGCCGCGGTGCCCGCGGCGCTCGCCGGGTTTCGCAGCCGACTGGAGACCCTGGTCGCCGATCGCTATCGCGAGTTTCGAGACGGCTTCGAATCCGCGGACGCGGCCCTGGAAGGGCTCGGGCGCCGAGTGCTCCTGGGCGGGGCGGTGGAGGCCGCGCTGGCCCTGCCGCTGCTCTGCCGGGCGGAGCCCTACCCGCCTCCGGAGTACCTGGTCTGGCACCTGGGCCGCGTCCATGCCGAAGGCGAACGCATCGCCGGACTGTGCGCCCGGGCGGCCGCGGGTGCCGCCGTGGACCGCGACGCCTGCGCGACGCTGCGCCGGATCATCGAGGAGGCCATGGACGCGGCTGGATACGGCGAATCGCTTGTGCGGGCCTATCGCTGTTGGGAATGATTCCACTCCTGCCGGCGATGGCGGCAGGAGGCGTGGACGGAAGCGAAAAAATGGCTCTGTGCCGCCCTCAGGCACCGGTAAGGAGGTCCCGAGCACATGCCGCTTGCCACCAGAACCCTCGGTCGCACCGGTTTGCAGGTCACCAGCCTTGGCTTCGGCGCGATGGAGGTGCGCGGTCCGCGCATCTGGAACGGCCGTCCCGTCACTGACGCCGAAGCGGAGCGCATCCTGAACGCGGTCCTCGATTCCGGGATCAATTTCATCGACACTGCCAACGATTACGGCCGCAGCGAGGAGTTCATCGGCCGCTACCTTGCGTCCCGGCGCTCGGAATTCATCCTGGCGACCAAGTGCGGCTGCAACGTGGTGCCGTCGGGCGACCACGACGAGACGCCGCATGTCTGGACGCGGGACAACCTGCTGCGCAACATCGAGGAGAGTCTCGGTCGCATGCGCACCGACCACGTCGACCTACTGCAGTTGCACAATCCCTCGGTGGCCGACGCGGAGGCGGGGAACCTGGTGGAGGTGCTCCGGGAGATCCGCGACAGCGGCCGCACCCGCTTCATCGGCTGCTCCTCCACACTGCCGCACCTGCCGACTTACATCGCCTGGAACGTGTTTGACGCCTTTCAGATTCCGTATTCGGGGCTGGAGCGCGCCCACGAGACCTGGATTTCCGCGGCAGCCGACGCCGGTGCGGGCGTGATCGTCCGTGGTGGAGTTGCCCGTGGCGAGCCCGGTGCGGGTCTGGGCGGCAAGCAACGCTGGGATGCCTGGCACAAGGCCGGCATGGATGAGCTGCTCGATCCCGGGGAAACCCGGACCCAGTTCCTGTTGCGCTTCACCCTCGCGCATCCCGGCATGGCCACCACGATCGTCGGCACCAAGAACCCCGACCACCTGGCCGAGAATGTGGCGGCCGCCGTTTCCGGACCTCTGCCGGCGGATGTCTATGCAGAGGCCAAGCGCAGGCTGGAAGAGACCGGGCAGCGCCCGACGGCGTGAAGCCTTGCGGGCCGTCCCTTTGCAGCGGCGGTGTCGGGCGCCGTCGGTCCCGCTGGCGGCGGCCCGACCGCCGGTCGGGGCGGATCTGTGGTGCGCGGCGCTGGGCGGGGCACGGCTGCAGGCGATTGCCGCCCGGCGCCGCCGCGGGGGGTGGGTCCTGAGCGCCCCGCCGCAGAGAAGGGAACGTGTGTCCGTGCCCAACCGTCTGGCTGCGGAGTCCAGTCCCTACCTCCGCCAGCACGCCGGCAACCCGGTGGACTGGTACCCCTGGGGCAACGCTGCGCTTGCGGCCGCGCGGGCCTCGGACCGCCCGCTCCTGCTCAGCGTCGGCTATGCCGCCTGCCACTGGTGTCACGTCATGGCGCACGAGAGTTTCGAGGACCCGGAAGTGGCCGCGCTGATGAATGATCACTTCATCTGCGTCAAGGTCGACCGCGAGGAGCATCCGGACGTCGACGCCGTGTATCAGGCGGCCTGCCAGGGGGCCAACGGTCAGGGGGGCTGGCCCCTCACAGCCTTTCTCACGCCCGACCTGGAACCCTTCTATGTGGGTACGTACTTTCCGCCGCGCGCCCGGTACGGCCGGCCCGGGTTCGTCGAGGTGCTGGACGGCCTGGCCCGGGCATGGAGCCAGGATCGCGCAACGGTCCGGCGGGTTGCCGCGGATTGGTCCGGTGTCCTGCGGGGCGTCTTTGCCGCGGGCCTCGGCGACGTGCCCGGCGCACCCGGGGCCGCCGCGGGCGCGGAGGGGCATCCGTCCTGGCCGGATGTCCTGGCGTCGGCCGCCGCAACCGTGCTGGCCGACCTCGATCCGCTGCACGGCGGATTTGCCGGGGCGCCCAAATTTCCGAACGCCCCGGCGCTGGAGTTCCTGCTGCGCAGCGGGGGTCGGGCGGCGGAGCGCGCGGTGTTCACCCTGCGCTGCATGGCAGGCGGCGGCATCTACGATCACCTCGGGGGCGGGTTCCACCGGTACAGTGTGGATGCGGCGTGGCAGGTGCCACACTTTGAAAAGATGCTCTATGACAACGCGTGTCTGGTTCCGCTCTATCTGTCCGCCTTCCAGCGCACCGGGGAGGACGATCTGGCCCGAGTGGCCCGCGAGACTCTGGAATATCTGCTGCGGGACATGCGCTCCCCGGAAGGGGCCTTCTGCAGCAGCGAGGACGCGGACAGCCTCGGTCCCTCCGGCCGGTTGGAGGAGGGCGCCTTTTACACCTGGACACCGGAAGAGGTCCGCGACGCCCTCGGAGATCAGGAGTTGGCCGAGCTGGCCTGCCGGCACTTCGGCGTGGCCGAACGGGGTAACGCCGAAGGAGGTAGAAGCGTCCTGCACCTGCAGGCCCTGTCGGTGGAGGGCGATGCGGCGGCGTCCGTCGCCGCTGCCTTGCGGCGGGCCCGGTCTGGTCGCGCGCGCCCCGCGCGCGACCACAAGGTTCTTGCCGCTTGGAACGGCCTGGCCATCTCCGCCTTCGCCCGCGCGGGCCGGATCCTCGCGGAGCCACGCTACCGCGCGGCGGCGGAGACCGCGGCGCGCTTGGTGCTGTGTCGGCTGCGCGCTCCGGATGGCGGCCTGCTGCGCTGCTGGCTGGACGGCCGCGCACGGATCGCCGGTACCCTGGAGGATTACGCCTTCATGATGGTCGGGCTGATCGACCTGTACGAGGCGACCTTCGATGCCGCCTGGCTCGGGCAGGCCTCGGACTTGGCCCGGCAAACCATCCGCCGCTTCTGGGCGCCCGAAGCGGCGGCCTTTTATCTCACCGACGACGACCGTCCCGACCTGATCACCCGGCCCCGTGACGATGGCGATGCCGGGACCCCCTCGGCACAGAGCACATGCCTGCAGGCGCTCTTACGATTGCGACCGTACGTTGAAGACCCGGCATTCGCGGCGATTCCGGAGCAAGTGTTCACCCGCGTGGCCGGCGTGCTGCGCCGTCACCCGCGGGGCGTGGCTTCCCTGCTGTGCGCCCTGTCCCTGGCGGCTGGGGATCTGCTGGAGGTGACGATTGCGGCGCCAGGGGATGATCCCACCGCCAAGGGCTGGCTCGAGCACCTGCGCGGGCGCTACCTGCCGAACCTGGTGCTCAGCCGCACCGAAGCCGCAGGTCTCCCGGGCGGGAGCCTGCCTCCGGTGTGGCGAGAGCGCGGTATGGTGAACGGTCGGCCCACACTGTGGGTGTGCCGCGGCTCGACATGTCTCCCACCCGCGCACCGTTGGGAGGACGTGGATGCTGCACTCGCGCCCGCGCCGTAGCGTGGAGGGCGGGACTCGGACGGGGGATGCCGGGGATCGGATCAACGACGGTCTCCGGGGCAGGGCCCGTGTCACGGGATCGGTCCGCTGGCGGCCGATAGGGGCACGGTCGCACTGCGTGCATCGGCGGCGGCCGATTCGGTGCGTTCTGCCTGCCGCGCCGCTCTCAGCACCAGCAGGGCGGTGGTGACCGAGTACGCCGCGAGGAGGAAATAGACCGCCGCCGTCCACAGATCCCGGGAATAGGCCTGCAGGTTGAAATGAGGCACCAGGGCCGCGACGGCGCCCGACGGAGCGGGGGTGGTGTAGACTGCCGGCAGCAACCGGTCCGCCAGGCGCCAGACGAATAGGACGGTGAGCAAAAAGCCGATCCAGGGGTGCGGGCGATAGTACCAGGCGCCGTTCTGGCGTCGCAAAGCGGTGGCGCGCATCGCGAAAAGGGCCGCGCCCAAGCCGCAGGCGCCGCCCCCGAGGTCGACGGCGATGGCTGCGGGGTGCTCCGCGTCCAGGCAGAGGATGAGGCCGCAGAAGGCGGCGAAAAAGGCGGACCGCATCCACAGGCGGAGTGGCATGAGCGGCTGGAAGCCGACGCTGCCGCGGAGGCGGCGGTAGATCATACCCAGGACGAACAGACCGACCAGGGCATCAGTCAGGTGCAGGTGCACGCCGCGTGCCTCCCGGGGAAGGTATGGACGGCTTGGGGCTTCGTCGGACGGCACATTCGGGCCTGCCGCGGCGGCGGTGCCCGGACGGCACAAGATTCGCACGGGGGGATCGTTTATGCAGTCGACTGCAGTGGGTGGATGGCGGGAAGGGAAGCTGTATATCGGCGGGATCTGGCGTGAGGCAGAAGCGGGGGCCGTTGCCCCCGTCACCGACCCCGGCAGCGGGGAAACCATCGGGCGCATGGCGGCAGCCGCGGCGACCGATGCGGCCGCGGCGGTCGCCGCGGCTGCCGCCGCCTTTCCTGGCTGGGCCGCCACGCCTGCCCCGGAGCGCGCCGCGGCGCTGCGGCGGGTGGCGCGCCTGCTGGCGGAGCGCCGGGAAGAGATCGCCGCGGTGATGACGGCGGAGCAGGGCAAGCCGTTGGCCGAAGCGCGCGGAGAAGTGGAGATGACCGCCGAGTATTTCCTGTGGAACGCCGAAGAGGCGCGGCGGATTTACGGAGACACGATTCCGGCGTCGAGCGCGGGCAAGCGCCTGCTGGCCCTGCGCCAGCCGGTCGGGGTCACGGCGGCGATCACCCCCTGGAATTTCCCCGCCTCGATGCTCGGGAGAAAGTTGGCGCCGGCGTTGGCCGCCGGCTGCACCGCGGTCTGCAAGCCCGCCGCAGCCACGCCGCTCACCGCCTGTGCGGTGTTCGCCTGCATCCACGACGCCGGACTCCCGCCGGGAGTCGCCAATCTGGTGGCCGGGCCGGCAGGGCCGATCGGCGACGTCTTTCTCACCGATCCGCGGGTCCGCAAGATCTCCTTCACTGGCTCCACGGCGGTGGGCAAGATGCTCATGCGGCGCGCAGCCGACGGGATGAAGCGCGTATCGCTGGAACTGGGAGGCCATGCTCCGTTCCTGATCTTCGCCGACGCCGACCTGGACGCGGCGGTACGTGGCGTGGTGGCCTCCCGTTTTCGCAATGCCGGACAGACCTGCATCAGTGCCAACAGACTCTATGTGGAGGCGCAGGTGGCAGAAGCGTTGCAGGAACGCCTGGTGGCGGCGGTGCGCGCTCTCCGGGTCGGTCGCGGGGATGCCCCCGGGGTGGACGTCGGGCCGCTGATCGATGCTTCGGCCGTCGACGGAGCAGAGGCACAGGTCGCCGATGCCGTGGCGCGGGGTGGACGGGTCCTCTGCGGCGGGCACCGGATGGCCGGTCCCGGCAGTTTCTTTGAGCCCACGGTGATCGCGGGTACGCCCACGGATGCGCTTGTCGCCCGGCAGGAGACGTTCGGTCCGGTGATTCCGCTCTGGACCTTCGGCGATGAGGCCGAGGCGGTGCGGCGCGCCAACGACACCGCGTACGGGCTGGCCGCTTACGTCTATACGCGCGATCTCGCGCGGGCCATCCGTGTGACCGAGGCACTCGAGTACGGCATTGTGGGGGTCAACGACCCAGTGCCCACCGTGGTGCAGGCGCCCTTCGGCGGCGTCAAGGAGAGCGGTATGGGACGCGAGGGCGGCTATGAGGGGGTGCGGGGGTTTCTCGAAACCAAATTCGTCTCGATCGGGATCTAGTGGCGCGTCCATCAAGTTTTGTCTCACTGCGCCGAGCGCCGGCAGCAGCATGCCGCTCAAGCCCTGGCATCAATGGCGGATACCACGCCCTCCACCTGGGCCGTGGTGGCCGCTCCCGCTGACCGCCACCCTGAGACGGTGCCGTTCCGCTGGCGACGGTCGGAACTTGATGGACGCGCCACTAGCGCACTAACGCCGCTTCCGCCATGGCTGCGCCAGCTTGCGCATCGTGCCGGTCATCGTCATCGGCGCAGGGCGGCGGCGCCATTGCGGTTCGCGGCGGGAGGTGTCCCGTCGGCGGGCCCGAATACCGAACAAGCTTGGCGGGCAGGGGTATGCGGGCGCTGAGCGGACAGGCCTACTCCCTGCCACGAACCTGTGCGGGGGGAGCGGTGGCATGGCCGTGCTGCGGTTCGCCCATCTGGCGGACTTGCATCTGGACACGCCATTTCAGGGCATCGGCACCGTGGACCCGGAGATCCAGAGTTCTCTCGCCGAGGCCTCCCTGGAGGCCTGGGACCGCGCAGTCGACGTGTGCGTCCAGCAGGGGCTGGATTTTGTGCTCATCGCCGGTGACGTCTACGAGCAGGACGAGGCGGGTGTGCGGGCCCAACTGCGTTTCCTCCGGGGCCTTGAACGGTTGAGCGCCGTCGGCATCCCGGTGTTCGTGGTCCACGGCAACCACGATCCGCAGGGCGGGCGCTGGTCTGCCATCCGGGAGTGGCCCGTCGGCGTCACGGTGTTCGGGCACCAGAGCGTCGGGGTCGTGCCGGTGCGGCGGCGCGGGCAGGTCCTGGCGCAGGTCCACGGCATATCCTACCCCGTACGCCATGTCCATGAGAATTTGGCCCTCCGGTTCCGCCGGCTCGATGAGCCGGTGTACCAGATCGGGCTGCTCCATGCCAGTGTGGGCGAGCATCCCGGACATGGCCGCTACGCGCCGTGCGCTCTCACCGACCTGCGCCAGGGCGGCCTCGACTACTGGGCCCTGGGCCATGTGCACGCCCGGCAGATCGTCAACCCGGATTTCCCGGCCGTCGTCTATCCAGGGAACCTTCAGGCCCGCCATCCCGGAGAACAGGGGCCCCGCGGCTTCTATCTTGTGGAGGCCGAAGCGGGCCGTGCACCCCGCCTGACCTTCCAGGCCTGCGATCTCTGGCGATTTGCCACCCTGGTCCTGGACTTGGGGCGTCTGTCCCTGGACTCAGTGGACCAGGTCGTCTCGCATCTTGTCCGAGTCGCGCAGGACGAAAAGGGGGATCGGGGCTTGATCGCCTCCGCCCGGGTGGCGGGCACCACACCCCTGCACGCCGACCTGAACCGAGTCGGCCTTCGGGACGAACTGCTGCGAGATCTGCGGGACCAGGCGCAGGGTGCCGGGGACCTCTGGTGGGACGAACTGACCATCCGCACCCAGCCCACGCGGGACAGGGCCAAACGGATGGAGGCCGCGGACTTCGGCGGAGACCTGCTGCGCTGGAGCGCCGCGCACAGCGCGGAGGCACCGGCGCGCGTCGCCGCCCTGTTGGCGGAGTTGCAGGTCAACGCCGATCTGCTCGCCGTCCGGCGGGAGATCGATTGGCACGGCATCGAGGGCGCCGCGGACGAGCTCTGGCGGGAGGCGGAACAGATGGCCCTGGACCTGCTCGAGCAGCGGGGCGACCGATGAGGATCGAGCGGATCGCGGTGGTCCGCTTCGGGCCGCTGCGTGACCTGGACATCTCGGTGCAGTTGCCCGCCGCCGGGGGCGTCGTCGTGCTTGAGGGGCCCAACGAGGCCGGAAAATCCACGCTGCTGCGCTTTGTGCGCTCCCTGCTCTTTGGCGGTGAAGCCGTCGACGGCGCGCTGGTTGTGGAGCACGGCGGCGGGCGCTTCCGGATCGAGCAGCGCGGGGCCCGCAGCAGCCTGTCGCTGATCGACCTGAGCAACGGGCGGCCCCTGGAGCCCACGCGTCTGCAGCATATGGTGGGGAACCTGGACGCCAACGTGTACGGGCAGGTGTTCGCCTTCGGGCTGGCGGAACTGCAGACCATCGCCGCCCTCACCGGGGAGGGTGTGCAGGAGCGCATCTTCTCGGCGGCGGTGGTGGGCGCGGGCAGGTCGGTGCGTGAGGCCCAGCGCGGCCTCGCCACAGAGATCCAGCGCCTGTGGCGGCCACGCAGCGCCTCCGCGATCCGTCAGTCCGCCCAGCAGTTGCAGGAGGCGCTGCGCCTGGTGCGCGCGGCGGAGGGTGCCGCCGCGGAGTGGCCGAGGCTCCTCGCCAGCGGGGATGACCTCGCCGCGCGCATCACGTCTCTGGAGCACCAGATCGTCACGGTTCGGGGCGAACTCCGGTGCAACGAACTCCTGCTGGAGCTGCACGAGCGCTGGTCCAGCCGGCGGGCCGCGCAGGAGCAACTGGCGGCGGCGCCCCAGGGCGAACGGGTGCCCGAGGAGACGGTGGAGCGCCTGGCGATCCTGCGGCCGGAGGTCAATGTCCTGCGCAGCCGCGACAACGCCCTCTCCAAGCAGGTGGCGGACCTGGAGCCGGCGGCCTCGGCGCCGGTGCCCCACAAGGACCTGCTGCCCCTGGCGGACCGGATCGCGGGGGTGCTGGCCGGCGTGCCCGTCCAGAGGCAACGGCTTGAGGAGGACCTGCCCAAGAGCCTCAGCGGGATGCGGACGGCCGAAGCACTCCTGGCCTCGGCCCTCGCCCTCCTCGGCCCGGACTGGACGGAGGAGCGCCTCGCCGCTTTCCCCTTGTCCTCGGCGCGCTCCGCCGACATCGACGCCTTTGCCCTGGAGTTCGAGGGGCTGAAGCGTCAGCGCATCGAGTTGGCAACGGGTCAGCGGGCCAGTGTGGAG
The DNA here is from genome assembly GCA_021803205.1 of Bacillota bacterium. GTDB lineage: Bacteria > Bacillota > Sulfobacillia > RBS10-35 > JAJYVN01 > JAJZMB01. The sequence goes on from JAJZMB010000143.1 coordinate 15,075, forward strand.
GCCTTGCAGCGGGCCAGAAATGAGGCGGCCGCGCGCCGTGCCGCCGGCGCGGATCTGGAATGGCTTGGAGCGGCGCAAGAGATCCGGTCGCTTTGCGCCACGGCCGCCGCCCACCAGAGCCGCGTGGAACGCCTGGAGCGTCTCGGGGTGGAGTTGCGTCAGAACGGGACCAGCCTGGAGGGCGTGTTGGGCCGGCTCGGCCCGGCGTGGGACGAGGGCCGCGTGGCGGATTTCACCGCCCACGCACAGTGGCGGCGGGCGGGCGAGGAGGCCGGCGCGCTGGCGGAAGCGGCGGCCGAGGAGCGGCGCAAGGGCCAACTGGCTGCAGAGGCGGCGCGCACGCGCGCCAAGGATTGCCGTGACGACCTCGACGCCCTGGAACAGCCGGGACGCGGCGCAGCGGAGGCAGAGCGGGCGGTGAACGCGCTGCGCGCAGAGGTCGCTTGTCTGGAGGAGCTCGGCGGCGCCCTGCAGGAGTGGCGGCAGAGCCAGCAGAACAGGCAGGCGGCGGAGGCGGCCCTGACAGCGGCCGAGTCCTCCCTCCGGCGGCCCCGGGCGTTGGCGAATCTGGTGGTCGCCGTTGTGCCGCCGCTGCTGCTCGCCGCGTCCCTGGCGCGTTCCCGTCCCCTCGTTGCCGTCGCCCTGGCGGTTCTGGCGGGCCTGTCGACCGCCCTCAACTGGCCTCGCCGCGCCGATCCGCTGGCGCAGTCCGCGGTGGAACGGGCCCGCGACACGCACCGGGAGGCGGAACGGCAGTTGGAGGCCACCGGCCGGCGCCTGCAGGAATTGGGCGAGCGGGCCGGTCTCGTCGAACCGGACCTGGGCGGCGTCCATGGAGCCCTGAGCAGGGCCCGCGCCCGGGAGGAGGACCTGCGCCGGGAACAGGAGGCGTGCCGGACCTGGGCAGGTGCAGCCGAGGCGCTGCGCCAGGCCGAGCAGAGGGTCGCCGAGACGTGCGCCGAGGCGGAGGCGGGAAAGCGGCGCGAGGCGGAAACCCGGCTGCGGTGGCGCGCCTGGTGCGACGCGAACGCACTCCCTGACCACCTGCGTCCCGGCGACCTGCCCGCCTTCCTGGCGGACCTCGACCGGGCCAAGGAATTGGCGCAGGGCGTCCGGGCCGCGCGGGCAGAAGCGGCCGCCCTCCGCGCAGCCGTCGACGACTGGCGCCGGAGGGCCCAGGGGCTGGCGGCGCACCTGGCGACCGGACAACCCCTTTCCCCCGAGGAGTCCGTGGACGCCCTGCAGCGCGAACTGGAGCGCGCCGCCGCGTTGGATCGCGCACTGACAGCCCTGGAGGACGCCGAGCGCGTGCACGCGGAGGCGACCCGCAGTCTCGAGGAGCTGGACCGGTCGCTCGTCGGCTTGGGGCAGCGCTGGGGCGCCTGGTGCAGGGACCAGGGCCTGCCGGGCTTGGCCGCACCCGAGGACGGCAGGGCCTGGGTCCGCGATGCGCGCGCCGCCACCGAGCAGGCGGCACGCGTCCGCGCGTTGCGGGCCGACCGGGCAGCGCTGCAAAGTCGCCGCGCGGATTGGGAAGCGCAGGCGTCAGCTCTGCTGCGGGACGCCGGGCAAGCAGTGGCGGACGGCGGCCTGCCCCTGGTGCGCGCGATCGAAGCGCTGGCGGCGGACCTCCGCACGGCCGAGGGCGCAGCGGCCGAGCGCGAGCAGGCCCGCACCGCCCTGGAACGCCTCCAACTGGAACTGGGGGAGACGCGCGCGGAGATTAGCGCCAAGGAGGCCGAAATCTCCGCGCTCCTCGCCGGCTGTGGCGCCGAGTCCGAGGCGGACCTGGCTGAGCGGCTGCGCTGGCAGACCAAGCGGCAGGAGTGGCTGCGGACCATCCGCGAGGCCGAGCAGGAGCTGGGCCGCCGCACCGGTCAGGACGCAGAGACCATCGCCCGGCTGCTGGACGAAAACGCCCCCCTTCGCTGGCGCGAGAACGCCGACGGCCTGCGGGAGCGGTTGCCGGAACTGGAGGCGCGGCTCAACGACCGGGAGAGCGGGCTGCGTATGCAGCTGGGGGAGTTGCGGAGCCGGCGTGAGGCGTTGGAGGTCAGCGGGGACATCGCCCGGCACCGGCTCCTGGCGGGACAGCGCGGCAAGGAGTTGGCCGAGGCGCTCAGGCGCTGGGTTGTCTGCAGGCTCGCCGACGGGTTGATCGGTGATACCCTCAAGGAATACGAGCGCCGCCACGTCCCCGAGGTCATTCGTTCGGCCAGCGAGCGCTTCGCCCGGATCACCGGGGGACGGTACCAGTCAGTGCACGCCGTGGAGGGCGGGCGGTTCCGCGTCGCCACGGGCCCGGACGCGGTCCTGGACGCCGGGCAGTTGAGCCGCGGCACCCAGGAGCAGTTGTATCTGGTGGTGCGACTCGGCTTGGTGGACTCATTCTCCAGGCAAAGCGCGTCGCTGCCGCTGGTCCTGGACGACGTCCTGGTGAACGCAGACCCGGAGCGCCGGGAGGGCTTGATCCGCGTGCTGGTGGACGCCTCCCAGGACCACCAGACCATCGTCCTCACCTGCCACCCCGAGGTCAGTGCGGCCATCCGGCGGCAGGCACCGGGTGCGCAGGTGCTGGGACTGGAGCGCATCTCCGGGCCCGTGTCGACGGCGGCCACGCCGTCAAGCGCCGAGCCCGGCGTCCCCGCTCCGCGCATGCCCGCCATCGTCCTGGCAGCGCTCCGTGAGCACGCGGAGGGAGTGGGCAGCGGCCCGCTCTGCGCGCTGCTCGGCATCACGGCGGTCCAACTCCGGGATCTGCTGGTGCCGCTGCTGGAATCCGGCGCCGTGGTGCGGGAGGGCCGGGCGCGGGGGACTAAGTACCGGCTGGCGGACGCCAGGACCGCCTGAGCCGTTCCGGAGTGGCGGGTGTGCACGTTCGCAGGTGGCAGCCGGGTGAATGTTCGCTGCCGCCAGCCGCCGGCGGTGTCGCGCTCGGCGATCGGCGCCGGGAAGGTCCCTGGGGTCATCGGCACGGCGCCGATCATCCCGGGGGTGCGCGACCGGGCGCAGCTGGAAACCATGTTCGCCGCCGGCGGTGCCGAGCCCGAGCGCCCGCGCCGTCCACCTCTGCGCGGCGCTCCAGCGCAACCCCCCCGACCAACAGGGTCCACAGCGCGCGGCTGAATACCCGGGGATTGGCCTGCCGCATCACCTCGCCGCGCTGCCGTCCCATGGAGTCGCGGCCACGGGCAACGCGCCGCCACAGGGGGCGGCGCGCGTGGATCATGGTCCGTCCGCGTGGCGCTGCCGTCTCCTGGCCCAACGGCGAACCGTCACCGGGGTGACGGTTCGCCGCGACCGTCGCGCACCGCCTCAGGGCCTCGGTGGCCGCCGGGGTCGGACCCGCGTTTCCCCATCGCCTGGCCCGTCCGACGCCCGTCAGGCGAGGTCTCTGTAGCTCACGCGCCGGATGTCGCGCTCCGCCAGAACACGCCGCACCTCGACGTTTTCGGTGAGCACGCGGAGATCCTCCACCCGATCCGCTCCGCCTTGGGTCATCCCCCGCAGTTCGGGCGTGTCGACCGCAGGGTGGAAGAACCGCTCCGTTGTTCCCACCGGCAGCGTCTCCAGCACTCGGACGAGAAAGCCGGCCATGTCTTCATGCGGCAGCCGGCCATAGTGCGCCATGTAGTCCGGGAAGCGCAGGCCGCGGCGCCGCGCCTCCTTGCGGATGTCTGCGGTCGTTGCGGCGCCGGGAGCAGTGGGTGGCCACGCCTCCCGCCTGTCCGGCATGCGCAGGGGAAGGCCCAATTGCTCGGCCAGTGTGAGATAGACGTCGCGGAACTCCGCTTGGTACATCACCCCCATGTGGACATCCAGGTGCGCCGGCCGCAGGCCCCACGCCTGCGCCAGCTCCACCTGGGCGAGCGCCTCGGCGAAAACCTCCTCGGCAGAGGCGTGTGCCGGGACATCCCCGCCGCGCGGCCACATGAAGCCGTCGGGTCCATACAGACCCGGTACGCGGGCCTGCGGCAGGATCGGCCGCCAGCGATAGCGCGGCCATTCGGCACTGAACGTCAGGTGAATGCCGACGGCCCACTCGGGATGGGCGGCAGCCCGCCGAACCGCGTCATACGCCCATGGACACGGGATCATCACCGAGGCGGAGGTGGCGATACCGGCTGTCAGCGCCCGCTCCACTCCATCGTTCGCGCACAGAGCCAAGCCGAAATCGTCGCAGTGCAAAATGATACGGCGCTCTCCGTCCCTGTTCACGGCGACCGGCCCCCATCCATGTCATGCCTTCGTCCGAAATCGCGCCACGGCCACAGCTCACCGCTCCGCGCGCCTCCTTAGGAGGCTTCGGGCGACGCAGCCTCAGGTCCTGCGGAAAGGGATCCGCATCCAGAGCCACGTCATTCCGGGGGTGGGCTTTCAGCCGGAAGCTCCGCCGCCCGGGGTGACGCCAACGCACCGCGGCGTGGACCGCGGACGCGTGACCGCCCGTGGGGTGATGGTTCCCGCCACTGGGCCGCTGCCGCCCCGCAGCCAGAGCGTATACGCCCGGACGGGCCGGACACGAAGCGACCGGAGAAGTGGCGGCCCTGGGTTCGGGCGTCACGGAACTGAGCGTTGGCGACCGGGTGAGTACGTGGCGCGGCGGCAGGCACCAACGTCCGGGCTGTTACGCCCAGGATGTGGTGCCGCGAGCGCGGGAGGACCTGATCCGCGTCCCGCCGGGGTTGCAGCCGGAGGCCACCGCGCCTGCAGTACAAATCGCCAGAAGGAGCGGGCCCAACGGGAGGGAAGAGCGGTTTGGAAAGGCGTGACATCCACGCGAGGCGCCTGGATGATGCCGTCGGCATCCGGCGGCACCCCCGGCGCGTTCGGCGAAAAGGGGGCGCCCGATTTGGCAAGGTCCTGGAACGCGCTTGTTGTCTGCATCGACACGCTGCGTGCCGACCTCATCGACGATCCGGCGGTCCGCACCCCGCACTTGGAGGCCTGCGCCCGGGATGGGGTGCGCTTCACCAGTGCCTACGGGGAGGCGCAGCCGACCATCCAGACCCGCCGCACCTTCTTCACCGGCCGGCGCTCCTTCCCGTGGCGTTTCCAGTTCGATACCAAGGGCCTGGGCGGCGGAGGGGCGACCGGTTGGCACAAGATCCCGCCCGAACAGCCCACGCTGGCCGAGCGGCTGGTGGAGGCGGGATGGGCGACGGGTCTGGTCGCCGACACCTACCACATGTTCAAACCGACGATGAACTTCACGCGGGGCTTTCTCAGCTGGGATTTCCAGCGCGGTCAGGAGTCCGACCCGTGGCGTGCGGGCGTCCTGCCGGATGCGGCGCTGGCGGCCCACCTGCCCGACGGGCCCGTGGACCGCCAGCGGCACGCCGGGATGCGCCAGTATCTGCTCAACCAGCGCGATCGGCGGAGCGAGGAGGACTGGCAGGCGCCGCGGGTCTTCCGGGCAGCGGCGCGCTGGCTGGAGGACAACCGTGACAACGGGCCCTTCTTCCTTTGGGTCGACAGCTTCGATCCGCACGAGCCATGGGACCCGGCCCCCGGGTATGCAGATGCCTACTTTCGCTCTGCCGGCGTGCGCGACTACATCTTCCCGCAGAACTTCGCGGGGATCAGCGACGCGGAGAAGGCGCGGACGCGAGCCCTGTACCACGGAGAGGTCACGCTGGTCGACCGCTGGCTCGGCTACCTGCTGGAGCGCCTGGAGCGCCTGGGGCTGCGCGAGGACACCGTGGTGGTGGTCTGCTCCGATCACGGCACCGAACTCTGGGACGACGGTCGCTTCGGCAAGAGCGCGGGGCACCTGCACCCGTATAACACGCAACTCAACCTGATGGTGCTGCATCCGCGCGGCCTGGGAGCGGGAAGGCGGGTGGACGCCTTCGTGCAGGGCCACGACCTTGTACCGACCCTGCTCGATCTGCTGGGGGTGGCGCACGAGCCGCTGGACGGGGAGAGCGCCTGGCCGCTGGTCACGGGCGCGCGGGAGCACCTGCGTGACCACGTCGTCATCGGCTGGGGACAGCGGGCCTCGGTGCGGGACCGGGACTGGAACGTGTGCTTCGATACCACGGTCGCGGACGGGGCACCGGAAGCCTACGATCTGCGCGCCGACCCTGGTGAGAAACGGAACCTGGCCGCGGAGGCGCGCGATGCGGTGGCGTTGGCGCGCCGGCGGGTGGAGGCCGTCCTCGGCGGTCCCCTGCCGCACGCGTTCCCCGCAGGGGTTTCCCTGCCGACGGTGGCACCCCTGCAACGCTGGGCGGCGTCCCGCTTCGGCTCCTCGGCGCGGTAAGCGGCCGGGGACTCACCTCGGCCGCGCCGACGGCGTGGCCCGGGCGCGGCGTGGTCGCTTGTGATCGGGATAAAGCCAGGCGGGGGGCCGAACGGGCCCCCCTTGCCGTCCCCCAAGTCACCGCTGGTCCGACGCCCCCAGTTTCAATTTCCGGGACGAGAACCGCGTCCTCGGGGTCGGCGGGCGGATTGTCTGTCGCCGCTCAACGCAGGCGGCGCAACTCCTCTGTGACGATGGACCGCAGGACCCGTTCGAGTGGGGTATTTTCCTGGGGCGAGCGGCTGGGAAAGGAAACGATGTTCAGGCGATCCTCGACGCGCTCGACATGCCAGGCGTCGGTGGGCGCACTCGTGTCGCAGCCGCTGAAACGCACCACGCGCACCTCCGCCTGATCGGCGGTGCCGGCTCCGACCGCCACCAGGCACGTATACCGCTCCGCAGCGGACAGCACGTCCCAGTACACGAGCCGGCCGCCTTGCCCATCCGGTCCGGAGGCCTGCCTCCGGGCCGTCGTTCCATCGATGTGGAGCACGTTGTGCCAAGTCTGCTTTTCCGTCCGAATCTCCGCCACTTGGCCACGCATCCTTCCTGTCAGCCGCAGACACGGTGCACCGCTGATCCTCTCCGGCCGCGCACAACAGAGCGAAGAAATGGAAAGCGGGGCGAATGCCGACGACAAGTCGACGGATCACCCCGTGGCCCAGGTGCACGTGGGCTCCCAGAAAGACCTGGGCCACGGCGGCGGGCGGCAGACTGCCTTCGGCGAACACCAGGGCCAGGGAGAGGGAGAAGCCGAGGTTGCGCAGGGTGTAGAACAGGCCGGATGCGGCGCCGAGCCGGTCGCGCGGGGCCAGCCGCATCACGGCGCTGGTCAACGGTGGCCAGTGCAGGCCGTCGGCGGTGGCGATCAGCAAGCGCGGCACCACCACGGCGGCCACGACCAGCCGACTGCAACGTGCTCACCGGCAGATAGCCGGTCATGGTCCACAGGGCCGCGCCGAAGTCGGTGTGCAATCCCACCATGATGCGGGGCAGCGCCACCACGACGATGGTGGCGTCCAGGTTGGCGCTGAACGAGCCGAAGGTGGTCACCCCGAGAACCCGCCGGCGGGGGGCGAGCCCGCCACTTTGTGGTGAGGGGACGCGGTCGGGGCGCATCCTGCCCGGCCCCCCTTCACTCCGCGGACATCCCGGGTTCACAGGCGATCACTCGCCAGCACCGGCTGCGGTGCGCTCGAACATCAGAGACAGACGCCATCCCCGGGTGGAGGCGCGCCCTTTGGGGTTCAGTCCCCGGCGGGGTACTCCTCCGGCAGGAAGGTATCGGGGTACTCCGCCGCCACCGACGACCAGAGTTCCTCCAGCGAGGCTGGCAGCGCGTCCAGCGCGCGGCGGAAACGGTCCAGCCAGCGCGCCTCGCGCTCAGACAGGGACAACTGTCCGTTTTCCGCCGCGGCGGCCAGGCGTTCCGCGGCCACCGCGGCCGCCCGGCGCGAGCGCCCGTAGTCGGGATCGCCGTCCTTCGGCGCGGAGACGATCGCCCGGGCGATGTCGAAGGCCACCTCCGGTGCCAGCACGAACGCCTGGGGACTCAGGGCGGCGTCGGAGCGGGTGAGCAGGTCTCGGAGCAGTGCGCCGTGGCCGGCGGCGGAGGCCACATTGAACAGACGGCAGTCGTAGGTCAGCATCTCGGCCATCACCACGGGCGCCTGACCGCCCAGCAGGCGCACGTTCTGCACCGACTCGTTGCTCCAGAGGTCGGCCAGGGCGGCGGCCACGTTGCCCATGGGGCTGGAGTGGGCGCAGGCGCTCGTTTTACCCTCCATGGAGATGGGGGTGCCGGTCACCAGCTTGGTGACCACCCCTTCGTAGCCGCAGTCCTTGCTCGGGCCGCGGGCACCGCACTCGAAGGCGACCAGGGAGCGGGCGGCCGCCACGGCCCGCACCAGCGCGGCAAAGACTTCGGGTACGTAGCCCATGTCCGCCAGGCGCATGGCGGTGTTGGCGTGCGCGCAGTCGGTGTCCCCGCCGGGCACGCGCCCGTGCGCCTGGGCGATGGCGGTGATGTGGCGCCAGAGAAAGGCCACGTCGCGGCTGCCCAGCACGCCCACGGCCAAAAGGACCGCCGGCAGATCGCAGGCGGTGATGGCCGGATCGGAGACCTCCTTGCCACCCGTGGATTCGATGGACAGGATGTCCGCCCCGGCGGCCGCGCAGCGGCGGAAGCTCTCCAGCATGGCCTCGAGCTCGGGTCCCCCCCGCCGGCGCGGGGGCCGGACCCGGTCCCGGATGTCCGCCACGGTCACCCGCATGGCGCACGGGATTCCGTGCTGCTGATGGAAGAGGT
>JAJZMB010000094.1 GCA_021803205.1 Bacillota bacterium
GGCAGTGACGGCGCAGGCGGCCACCCCGGCGGCGCCCACGGACGGGCGGGGTCTTAGGCCGGGAGCGGGTGGGGCCTCTCCCCACTGTGACGCAGAAAGGGGTGGGCATGGTAGCGGTTGCGGTGGCCCAGGTCTCGGCCCTAGACGCGGCCTGGCAGCAGGTTCGGCGGACGCAGGAGCCCCTGCGGCTCGCGCGGCGGAGGTTCGCGACGCTCCAGATCCGCGCGAACCTGGAGACGGACGCGGAGCTCCTAGAGGACGCGCCGCGGGGCGAGTGGGACGCGTATTGCGAACGCGTGGGCGAGGAGGTCGCGGAGGCGCTGGGCCTGGGCGCCGCGCGGCAGGCGGTGCGCAACGCGGTGGAGACGGTGGCTTCGGCCGGCGGCGTGGCTGCGGTGGACGTGGCGGAACTGCGGCGCGGGCGGCGTCTGGTGCGCTACCGGGCCGCCATGCTGGGCCTGGGGATGCGTCTGGCATAGGGCATGGGCGCCAGGGATGCCGGACGATTGCCCCGTGACGTAACGTGCCGCATACTGTAGGCGGGAGGTGCGGACGTGGCGGAACTGTACATCAGCGGAAACCTGCGGATCACGCCCGCGAACCTGGACCGCCTGCAGGCGGCGGCGGCGCGGGTGGGCCTGAGCGCGGCGGAGGCGGCGCGGGTGGCAGTGGAGGATTGGACGGCGGCCGTGGAGCGCGGGGAGACTACCCCCGCGACCGCGGCCGCGCTGGAACGGGCTGAGGAGCGCAGGCGGGAGAGGTGGACGGCGCGGCGGAGGGGTGGGTGAGACGGACGCGGAACCAACTGCCTCCCGAGCGGAGCGCGGACTGGCCGCGTATGTGCGGGTTGCGCTGAACGAGATCGCGGGGACCACAGGGTCGTACACGCTGGCCGGGATGGAGGAGGGACGCCATCGTGATCCCTAACGCGGCCCCGGCCGTCGCCGCGGCCCACGGCTGGCTCTCCGGCCTCGCGGCGCGGTGGGTCGTCGCGGGCAACCTACACGGCCCAGGGCGCATCGCGGTAGCCATCGGCGTGGTCATCGGCGCGTTGGTGCTGGGGCGCGTCGGCAGCGAGGTCCTGGCCGGCGCATTCCGGCTCGCGCTGATCGTCGCAGCAGTTCTGTTCGCCTACCAGCTATTGCGGGCATAGGCATTCCCGGAGGAGGAATCGTGCAGATGGCGTCTGGCCGTATCACCCTAACGGCGACCGCCCTCTCGCGCCTCTCTCCCGCTGCCAGGATAGCGTGCGAGCGGGGCCTTGCACCCCCGACCGTCACGACCAAGGCCCCCCCGGTGCCGAAGCCACCTCTGTCGCGTCGGCGCCCCCCGCGCCGGCCGTGGATCCTTTATGGGGTGGGCGCCATACTCGCGCTCGGCGTGATACTCGCCGTCCCTCTGAACTTCGCCTTCCTGCGCCCACAGGGGCCAGCGCCGCAAGCGTGTGCCCTCGAAGGGACCTGCGGCGGGGCTGCGGCCATCTCCGCTGCGGGGCAGGCACCTATACATGTCACGGCAGCGCCATCGGTTGCCGCGGAGCCATCGCAGCCCACTGCGGGGGTCCCCGCGTCAGCGAAAATTTCGGCGTCCCCGTCCCGTCACCAGTGGGCCACCCCGCACCCGCAGGCCACACAGACACCCGCAGTCACCACGACGGCACCGCAGGCCTCTAGCACGACTAGCACGGCATCCTCCGGCGGCGGCACCCTGGTATCGGCACCAGCCGGGAAGGGGACCGTGCAGATCACGAGATACCCAGGAGGGGGCGGGACCATCACGGAGACTTTCCCGGCCCAGCCGGCGCAGGGCTCGGGGCTGCCCGTGTACGTCCGGGCGAGCGAATGCCTGCTGCAGGGATTGTGCCACTAGTCCCAGCCACTATGCCTCTGCGAAGGCATTGCGGCCCGGGCGCTCAGCCCCCTGCTGCCCCGGTATCTCTGGAATCCTCACGCGAGCGCCCCCGCTCCTGGGACGCCTGGCGAGCCACACAGCGGCGGCTTTGCACACGGCGCTGCGGTCCTGCGGCTGATCCGCGAATGACTGGGTTCATGGATCAGGCACAACCCCTGCCCAGGGGCCCGTGGCGCGACGGTCCGGTCCCTGGCTCCTGTGGTAGCGGCCCTATGGCCGGAGCGCGCGGGTAGCGCCTTGCAGAGGGATTGCGGAGGCGACCGGGGCCAACGGGCAGGTGGTGGCTGCGGGATGGCGTAGACCGGAGTGGTGATACGACATGCTCTCCCACCGCGGCCGGCCAGCCGGGACACCCTCCGAAGCTGAGAAGAGCGCCGCCCTGGAGGCGGTGGCCGCGAAGCAACGCTTGACGCGAGAGCAAGCGCAGGTGCTGACCGCAGTCGGGGTCACGAGCGCTGAATATCTCGAACACATCAACCGGCCGTGGGGAAGTGCCGATACTGCCCTGGCCCGTCGCCTTGCTCGGGCGCGCAGGTGGTCGCCTGCGGCCATAGCCGCGTTCCTGCGCCGCCCCGAAGCCCTGGTCCGGGCCGCCCTGCGTCCACAGGGCCGGGGTGGACCTTCATACGCAGTGTCACTCAGCACCGTGCCAGACGCACCAGCACTTTGAACGCTTGTGGTGGTCAGCCGTAGGAAGGCATGCGCAGCGCGGCGAACCCTGTCGACCGAGGGCGGAGGGGCCACTCCGAAAGCGGGGTCCCGCTCGACGCCGGTCGGGCTGTGTAGAACACGGGCAGGCGCAGGTCTCCGGAACGATCCCCTTTCGGCACACGCGGGTCGCAGCCGGGACATGGGCAGCAGACGACCTGAGGCGTGACGACCGCGGGCCATGCGGGTACCTTCGCCTGCCGGCTGGGCCGGTGTGGTACCTTTTGGCCTCGGTCGGCTCGTCTCGTTCCCCCGGGGGAGCGGGCCCGCACATGCCGGTTTGACGGCAATTGCTTGCCATGCGCCGACTCAGGCATCCCACCTCCAGCGTCGCTGCAGGGCCAACCGCAGCGCCCAACCGTCATAACCCTGCGCGCGCGGCCCGTGTGCCTGGCCCGCGCGCCTGGCCCAGTTGCGCCCTGGTGGGGATCCCGATTGGTCGATCGCCCTCGCCGAGCGCACTCCGGAAGGGGGCACGTCCACCGGCTGATGCAGTCAGGGAAAGAGTTTTAGCCGTCGTTTGCCCCCCCGGGGATGCCCCACCCGCGTTGTCACACCCTGGAGGCTGTGGTGGAGGGCGGGGGAATCTCGGTCTCGCGACCGGTGCGCGGACGGCGACCAGGAGACATCGGAAGAAGACTCGGACCGCCCCGAGCCAGCACGAGACGGGCGATGGGATGCCCCCCGCCGGAATGACGCCATCCTGGCACGGAGCGGGGACCCGCAGGGTGCGGGCCCGGACCGTGGAAGGTACGGCCGGGGGCGACCGGCGGCGCGTGGTCCGGAAACCGGCCAGCGCGGCGGCGCGCGGCACCCCGGGCAGGAGGAGGGCGCGATGGACGAACGGTACCGCCGCGGCCGGGGGAAATGGAGGCCGTTCACGCGGGCGACGGGGACGAGGACCTGGGCCTGCTGGCCCGCGTGGCACCCGACCTGCCGCGTAACATCGCCGAGTTCGCCTGTGGCCGAATCCATAGCCGTGCGGGTCTCGGCCGCCGCCAGCGGCAACTGCTGACCATCGCATGCCTCAGCGTGCTGGGCGACTGCGAGCCGCAACTCACGGTGTACGTGGGCTCGGCGGCGCACGTCGGCCTCGCCCCCCGGGAGGTCGTGGAAGCCATGCTGCACTGCGTGCCCTACGTCGGCTTCCCGCGGGTCATGAACGCCCTAGTGGCGCGTCCATCAAGTCCCGACTGGTCTTGAGCAAACGGTTGTGGTAGGCGCATGAGGGAACGGCTGGTTGGGGCCGGGAGGGTGGGAGAGCGGCCGCGGAGGTCCGG
>JAJZMB010000136.1 GCA_021803205.1 Bacillota bacterium
GGGGTGGCGCGCCGTCGACCTCGCGCTCACTGAGGTCAATGACGGCATCGGTTGCCCGTTCGTCCAGGTAGAGGTAGAAGGGCTGGGCGTCGAGGGCGCTCTCTCCGACTTGGCGGTAGGTTCCCTGCTCGGACTTCCGCCAAGTCGGGGGAGGTCTTCATCCCCGCCCATGGGTATTCCTGGTCCTTCACATTATCTTAACATTGTCCTTCGCTCCGCCGCCACATTTGTGGGATGCACCCCTGCGGGCCCGCGGTGGAGACGGACCCGGACACCGGCCGCCAGCGCTTGGCGCTGGGTCAGCAACACTTCGCCGTGGGGCTGGAGGATGCGGACCGCTGCTGGTATCGGACCTATGCTTTGGCGGTGGCCCAGGGTCTGGGCGGACGGCAGGTCCGGCGGGTGGTGGCGCTCGGCGACGGCGCGGAGTGGATCTGGCGGCGGGCCGAGGCGTTCCTCGCCCTCCCGGGCGTGGAGGTGGTCGAGATCGTGGACCTCTGGCACGCACGTCAGCACGCGTGGAAGGTCGCCAACGTCGTGCACGGCCAGGGCACGCCTGCGGCGGCGGCTTGGGCGGAACCGCTGTGCCAGGCCCTATTGGAGCAGGGCACAGCGCCGGTGCGCAAGGCCTTGGGTCAACTGGCTCCCGAAACGGCCGCCGCCGCCCAGGGAGGTCCGGCTGGCCAACGACTACTTTGAGCAGAATGCGGCGCGGATGCGCTACCCGGAGTTTGCCGCCGCCGCGCTGCCAGTGGGCTCCGGCATGGTCGAAGGCGCCTGTAAGCAGGTCGTTCAAGCGCGCCAGAAGCATGCCGGAATGCGCTGGCGAAGCAAGGGCGCGCAGTCGGTGGCCACTCTGTGCGCCGTCCAGCGGTCCGGGCAGTGGGCGGCCTTCTGGGCACGCCACCCGCAGATGCGCCGCCCGACCGCCCGCGACCTGATCAGCCATGCCCGCGGCAATGCCGCCTGACCCAACCACAATCGTGCCGCGCACCAATTTCGATTTGTCCCCTTGCGCCTATCTGGAGAGGCGTGTTATATATGAGCAGTATTTTTGGCCGCCTTGAATTGTGCTCGGAGGGGTGACCGAGCGGCCGAAGGTAGCTGCCTGCTAAGCAGTTGAGCGGGGAACCGTTCCGCGGGTTCGAATCCCGCCCCCTCCGCCAGTATGCGCCCTTAGCTCAGCCCGGATAGAGCGACTGACTACGGATCAGTAGGTCGGGGGTTCAAATCCTCCAGGGCGCACCACTTGAAAGCCAACAGCCACAAGGGTTTGCGGGAACGGCTCCAGGGAAATCCTGGGGCCGTTTGGGCTTCTCTCCCCATAAACTCCCCATAATGCTCATCCGCTCCGCCGGTGCCGCCGTCCCGCCTTGGGCGTGAAGTCCCGGGCGCCCAGCAGCCCTCCGCGCCGATCAGCCGCCTCGCCGTGCATCTCCGGCGTGGCGTGCCCGTACATGGCCAGGGTGGTGGCTGGACTGGCGTGGCCCAGCCGCTCCTGGGTGACCTTGAGCGGCTCGCCCTTGGCGATGGCCAGCGTGGCGCTGGTGTGCCGCAGGTCGTGGAAGTGGATCGCCTCCGGCCAGCCGAGGCGCTTGCGCAGCCGGCGGAAGTGACTGCTGATCCAGTTGGGATCGTAACGGCCGCCATCTTCCCAGCACCAGATCAGCCCGTCGTCCTGGTAGGCGGATCCGGCGTGCCGCTTCTCCTCGGCCTGGTGGCCGGCATGGACGCGGAGCACCCGCAGGGCATGCTCGGAGATCGGCACCGAAGACCGCGGTCGCCTGGCCTTCGTCGGCCCTTCGACGATCCCGACTCCGGTCTCGCGCTCAAACTTGGTCTGCACGAGCAGCGTCCGGCTTCCCTCGTCGAGGTCGGTCCAGCGCCGCGCGACCAGCTCGCCCTCCCGTAGGCCGGTGTCCAGTGCCAGGAAGTACAGGCTGTACAGGCGATCATCGCGGAGGGCGTCCAGCAGTTGGCCCACCTGCTCCTCCGAGAGGACAGGGCGCTCGGTGCGCCGGACGCGGGGGGCGTCGACGGCGTCCGCCACGTTGCGGGGCACCAGGCTCCAGCGCAGCGCAGTGTTGAGCGCCTTGTGCATGATGCGGTGCAGGTAGAGGACGTGGCTCTGGGCGAGCGAGCCGGCCTTGGCCGCGTAGAACCTGGCCAACTGTTCCGGACGGAGATCGCGCAGCGGGATCGCGCCCAACATGGGCACAATGTGCAGCCGGATCTCGCCCTCGTAACTGATCGCCGTGGACTGGTCCAGGTTGGGGCGCACGTAGTCGGCGAGCCACTTGGTCATGAACTCGGCCACGGTGGTCCGCTCGGTCGAGGGCACGATCCCCTTGACCAGGGAGGCCTCCAATTCGGCGGCCACCTTCTCGGCCTCACGCCGGCTGCTCTGGCCGGTGGCCAACTCCTTGTATAGGTAGCGCCCCGTGACCGGGTCCCGCCCAACGGACAGCCGCACATACCAGAGGTTGCCGACCTTGCGCAGGCTACCCACGGGGCTCAGCCTTCCGGCGGCGCAGCGGCACGGCGGTGGCCGCCGTCGCCTCCTGGGCCGCGGCCTCCTCTTCCCAGCGGGCGTACTGGTCTGCGGGGATGCGCCACTGGCCGCGGACCCGGACGGCCGGCAACTCCCGCCCGCTGAGCATGGCATACACGGTGTTGTTGGAGACGCGCAGGTCGTGCGCCACCTCGGCCGGCGTGAGGTAGCGGGGCGCGGTCTCGCGAGCCTCGGACTTGTCCATCGGGGACCTCCTTCCGTGGGGTGCTTCGCGCTCAACCAAAGCGAGCGCCCCCGGCCGGCGGCATCCGGTCGGGGGCGTGCTGTATAGGTGGGTCGAGCGACCCTACTGGCCGCGGGCGGCGGAGATGGCCTGAAGCCGGGCCGTGTCGGTCCACCGGCGGCGGGTGCCGGCCGTGCGGTGGCCGTCGCGCGGCAGCAGCCTGCCTCCCGCCGCCTCGGCGGCGACGGCGGCCACTGCCTCGGCGCGGGGGTCACGGGTCGTGAGGATCATGGAGACGGTTGCGGCGGCGGGCCCGTCGACCGGGAGGCCGGTGCGGGCAAACCGGGCGACGGAAGACGCTGAGCACCGTGTGCGTTGGGGCAAGGCGTCGGCGACGGCGTCGCGTCGCCGACCGCGGCGCAGTTCGGCTCGGCAGCCGACACGGGCGCGCCCCATGTCTGGAGGATCACGGTCCAACAGCAGGACGCGTTCCATCGCCTCGTCAGGCCGGGTCGCGCCGGCGTCCGCCCAGAGCGCCGGGCGGTTGGCCCTGTCGATGGCCACCCACCGCCCGTGCCCACGGGCAGCGGTATGTTCGGCGTCGCGGCCTCGCCAGACCCCGCAGAAGATCCAGTTGCGGTAGAAGACGCGGACAGGACCCGCCGGTCGCCACGCGGGCATGCGCAAGCCACCATCCCTTGTACAGCGGGGGATACACCAGCCCGCCGGATCCCGCGAGGGCCGGGTCGCCCCCGCTAGGTGGACGGCGATGCGCCGAAGGGCGCCGTGGATACTGAACGTGCGCCGTCCTGGTGAATATGTACCATAAGCACCTTCTCAATGCAAGAGCCTCGCATTTGCGTTCTCTCGGAACGGCG
Source organism: Bacillota bacterium (assembly GCA_021803205.1). Classification (GTDB taxonomy): domain Bacteria; phylum Bacillota; class Sulfobacillia; order RBS10-35; family JAJYVN01; genus JAJZMB01. The sequence goes on from JAJZMB010000136.1 coordinate 3,614, forward strand.
CCGGCTGCGGCATTTGCGCAAACTGGTGCGCGAAACGTACGATGGGAAGGACGCAGAGGACGAAAGGAGGTCGGCGCCGTGACTCCCCTGCCGACACGGGTGCGCCTGCTTCGTACCGAACGGGGAGAGACGCAGGAGGAGTTGGCCCGGGCCGTCGGCATGAGCAAGGAGACCGTCGCCGGCTGGGAGGCCGGCCGCCGCGATCCGGACACCGCGATGGTCGTCCGCCTCGCGGAGTACTTCGGTGTCA